>JBBIQA010000010.1:0-11144 GCA_037442565.1 Rhodospirillales bacterium | reverse complement strand
TATGCGCCCTGGCCTTCGGCCTCGATGATCGACAACACGCCGCGCAGCCTCGCCGGCCACCAGCCCGGCAGCGGCGCTTCCCAGAGCGGCAGGATGCGCCCACCGAGCAGTGCCGGCACGCCTCCGAGCTCGGCGATCGCGGCGCGGGTCTGCTCGATCCAATCGGCCATCGGGATGGCGTCGTCGTCGATATAGGCGATGTAGTCGCCGTCCGCGGCCTCTGCGCCGGCGTTGCGCGCGGCGCTGAGCCCGGGGCGTTCCAGCCGGAGGAGCCGTGCATTGGCGGTTTTGTCCGCCAGCGCGGCCAGTTCTTCGGCCGTGTCGCCGGTGGAACCGCTGTCGACGATCAGGATGTCGAACGCATCGGCCGGGACGGTCTGCCGTGCCAGGCCGTCCAGGCAGTCGCGGACATAGCGGGGCCGGTTATGCGTGCAGATGCAGACGGTTATGCTTGGCCAGGGCCGGCGTTCCCGGGCAGTGCCGATCGGGCGCGAAGCGGTTGTCTGTGCCATGTTGACGGGTCCACCGTTTTGTTGGATCAGCCCGGAGCATAGCGCGTTAAGGGAGAGTTTATCTACAAGATATTCTACCATAGCGTGTAAAGGCCGCTTGCGGAATCCGCCGCTCCCTCAGGCGGTGGGTTGGCCGGAAAGAGCCGGGGCCGCCGGCCGGCCGATGGAGTGATACTGGAACCCGGCCTGGCGCATCGCGGCGGGGTCGTAGATGTTGCGCAGGTCGACGATCACCCGCCCGCGCATGACAGCCGCCAATTGGGCCGGCTCGATGGCGCGGAACTCGTTCCATTCGGTGATGACCACCAGCGCGTCGCTGCCACGCGCCGCGTCCAGCGCGTCGCGGCAATAGGTCACGCCGCCCGGCAGCAGCGGTTTCGCCTGTTCCATGCCTTCGGGGTCGAAGGCGCGCACCGTCGCCCCGTCCTCGACCAGGCGGGAGACGATGGGCAGCGAGGGGGAGTCCCGCATGTCGTCGGTTTCCGGCTTGAAGGTCAGCCCCAGCACCGCGATCGTGCGGCCACGCACCGAGCCGCCGCAGGCCGCCTCGATCCGCCGGGCCATGCTGGCCTTGCGGGCATCGTTCACCAGGACGACCTGCTCCACGAGGCGGGAAGGCGCGCCGTGGTCGTGCGCGATGCGCACCAGCGCCAACGTGTCCTTCGGGAAGCACGAGCCGCCGAAGCCCGGGCCGGGATGCAGGAATTTGCGGCCGATCCGTCCGTCCAGCCCGATCCCGTGCGCCACGTCGTGCACGTCCGCGCCGGCCTTTTCGCACAGATCGGCCATTTCGTTGATGAAGGTGACCTTCATCGCCAGGAAGGCGTTGGCGGCGTATTTGGTCAGCTCGGCGGTTTCCAGGCCGGTGAACAGGATCGGCGCCTCGATCAGGTAGAGCGGCCGGTACAGCCGGCGCAGCACCTCGCGCGCCCGTTCGCTCTCGGCGCCGATAACGACCCGGTCCGGTCGCATGAAATCGCCGATGGCGTTGCCCTCGCGCAGGAATTCCGGGTTGGAGGCGACGTCGAAATCCAGGTCCGGCCGGGCCTCGCGCACGATGGCGGCGATGCGCCGGCCGGTGCCGACGGGCACGGTGGATTTGGTGACGATCACCGCATAGCCGGTCAGCGCACGGGCCACCTGCTCGGCGGCGGCATAGACATAGGTCAGGTCGGCATGGCCGTCGCCGCGCCGCGTCGGCGTGCCGACGGCGATGAACACCGCCTCGGCGCCGGTCAGCGCCTCGGTCAGTTCCCCGGTGAAGCTGAGCCGGCCGGCCTTGACGTTCTCGGCGACCAGCGTGTCCAGCCCGGGCTCATAGATCGGCATGCGGCCCTCGCGCAGGGCGGCCAGCTTTTGCGGGTCGGCCTCGACGACGGTCACCTCGGAGCCGAATTCGGCGAAACAGGCGCCGGAAACCAGCCCCACATACCCGCCGCCAATCATCGCGATGCGCAAATTCGTCGCTCCTGAATAAAAGCCGTGCCCAGCCGGAATCGGCGCTAATGAGCACATCGCCGGGAGGTTTTCCACCGCCGCCTTACAGCCCGGTTTTGCGGCCGGCGGCGGCGCGATGACGGGTCATCTCGTCCAATTCGCTTTGCGCCCGCTTCGCCGCCTCGGCCTCCCGCGCTTCCGCCTGCCGGGCGCGCAGGGTGTCGATTGCCTCGGCGGCGGCACGGGAAGCGGTCAGCGCGGCTCGGGCGCGGCTGGTGTCGGCGGCGGCGCGCGCCTGTTCCTGCCGGGCCGCCGTGGCGGCGGCACGGGCCTGGCGCAGCCAGGCGCCGAAGCGCTCGACCGCGCTGTCGCTCGCTGACAGAAGATTGGCGATCCGCAATTCCTCGGCGATGCGGGCTTCGGCGGCCGAGGCCCGGCGTCCGGCGGCGTCCTCGGCATCCAGGCAATCGGCGAGGAACCGGCGGGCTTCGTCCACGCCCTGCCGGCGCAGCCGGGCCAGGCTCGCCAGCGGGTCAGCCAATATCGGCTCCATTTGCAGCCCCGTTTGCGGCGGAATCCCATGGCAGGGCCAGCGCCTGGGCCAGCAGCGCGAAACTGTTCCGGCTTTCCGGTGCATCGTCGCGGGCCTGGTGCAGCACGGCCTCGATCCCCGGCGCCAGGGCGATGGCCTCGTCCACAGCCGGGTCGCTGCCGCGGCGATAGGCGCCGAGCCGGATCATGTCCGCCATGTCGGCATGCAGCCCCAGGATGGCGCGGGCGCGGCGTACCATGGCGGTTTCCTCCGGCAGGTTGCAACCGGGCATCGAGCGCGACAACGAGCGCAGCACGTCGATCGCCGGATAGCGCCCTGCCTCGGCGATGCGCCGGTCCAGGATCACATGACCGTCCAGGATGCCGCGCACCGTGTCCGCCACGGGTTCGTTATGGTCGTCCCCCTCCACCAGCACGGCGAACAGGGCGGTGATGAAGCCGGCGCTGCCATCCGGCCGCTGGAAGCCCGGTCCGGCGCGTTCCAGCAGGCGCGGCAGTTCGGCGAACACGGACGGCGGATAGCCGCGGGTGGCCGGCGGCTCGCCGGCGGAAAGGCCGATCTCGCGCAGCGCCAGGCAGAACCGCGTGACGCTGTCCATCATCAGCAGCACGGATTTTCCCTCGTCGCGGAAATGTTCGGCGACGGTCATGGCTGTATAGGCCGCCTGCCGGCGCAGCAGCGGGGGGGCATCGGAGGTCGCGACCACGACCACCGCGCGCGCCAGCCCCTCGGGGCCAAGTTCGTCCTCGAGGAACTCCCGCACCTCCCGCCCGCGCTCGCCGACCAGCGCCAGCACGATGATGTCTGCCTCGCTCTGGCGCGCCATCATCGCCAGCAGAGTGGATTTGCCGACGCCCGAGCCCGCGAACAGGCCCAGCCGCTGGCCCTGGCGGCAGGACACGAAGCAGTTGAGCGCGCGGACGCCGAGATCGAGCCGCGGCCCGAGGCGCGCGCGCAGCGTCGCGTCCGGCACCGGCCCGCGCGGCATGCGCCAGGCTGGCCCGTTCGGCAGCGGGCCCTTGCGGTCGAGCGGCCGGCCCAGCGGGTCGATCACCCGGCCCAGCCATTGGCCATCCACCGCGAGTGCGCCGCGCTGGCCGGAGGATCGCCGTGCCCGATCCTGGAAAGGCGATCCGCCGGCAGCCTGCGCCATCACGCTTGCCTGGGCCGTGCTGCCGGGGCCAAGCCCCTCCAGCGCGCCGAACGGCATGGCCTGCGCCAAGCCGTCGCGAAACCCGATTATTTCGGCCGGCACTTGCGAGCCGTCCCTGGACGCGATGGTGACCTGATCGCCGACGGCGATATGCCGGGCGAGGCCGGAAATCTCCAGCGCGAGTCCGGCCAGAGAAACCACCTGGCCCTGGATATTCAGGCTTGCGCGCTGTTCCAGCACGGAGCGCGCGGATTCGAGTCTATTTATGAGATCGATGTGCTTCATTAATGCCGCCCAATCGCAAATATCTCAATGATCTCTGTTTGTTCCGTCTTGGTCCAACAGAAATCATCAAATCTCAGATAAAAATACACCAAAAAGGTGAAAAAACTATGGTGCGATACCCTCATAGGTAGTATTCAATGGTTATCGGAAACGGAGGTGCTACCTATGCGTGTCCTACTCGTCGAAGATGATCTGACGGCCGCCCAGGGCATCACATTGATGCTGAAAACCAGTGGCGCCGTGGTCGATCAGGCCGATACCGGTGAAGAAGCTCTCGAACTGGTGCGGCACTATGACTACGACATCGTCGTGCTCGATCTGATGCTGCCGGACATGGAGGGGTATGAGGTTGTGCGCCGCATGCGCCTGGCCCGGATCGAAACCCCGGTCCTGATCCTGTCGGGCCTGTCGCGGCCGCAGGCGAAGGTGAAGGGTTTCGGCGTGGGCGCCGACGATTTCATCACCAAGCCATTCGACAAGGCCGAACTGCTGGCCCGGATGCAGGCGATCGTGCGGCGCAGCAAGGGGTTCAGCCAGCCGGTGCTGCGCGTCGGCCGTCTGCTGCTCAACCTGGACAGCCGGGAAGTGGTGGTGGACGGCCAGGCCGTGCACCTCACCGGCAAGGAATACGCGATCCTGGAATTGCTGGTCCTGCGCAAGGGCATGGTGCTCACCAAGGAGGCGTTCCTGAACCACCTCTATGGCGGCATGGACGAGCCGGAAATGAAGATCATCGATGTCTTCATCTGCAAGCTGCGCAAGAAGCTGGCGCTGGCCGGAGCGGACCACCTGATCGGGACTGTCTGGGGCCGGGGCTACATGATCCGCGACTCCGTCCACGATGCCGAGCCGGCGGCGCCACGGCATATCGAGGGGACCGAACCGGAACGAGCCCTGTCGGTCGCCTGACCGGCAGGGTCTCGCGGGAGGCCGGTCCCGGCGGTGCGGCGACGATCGGCCCAACCTCTCGAAACCGTCCGCCGGATGCCGTAGAAGACGTCTATGGACATTCTTCGCATACCCGGCTCGCGCATTGTCGAAATCAGCCGCCTCGCGCTTGTCACCCCGGACGTCGATTTTCTTTGCTTCGGCGAATCGGATCAGCCCAGCCCAGCCTCGGCCCATGCCGCGGCCGTGGCAGCGCTGGCGGCGGGGCAGACGAAATATTCCGATGTGCGTGGCCTTGCGCCATTGCGCGCGGCCCTTGCAGCCTATCTGTCCGGGCTGCACGCGAATCCGGTGTCCGAGACGCGGGTGCAGGTTACCGCCTCGGGCATGACGGCGATGAACGTGGCGCTCGCGGCGATCGTGCAGGCCGGCCAGCGTGTCGTGCTGCACGAGCCGGCCTGGCCCAACGTCGCCAACGCCGCGCTGGTGCGTGGGGCGCGGGTGGAGGCGATCGACCTGATCGCGCTCGAGGACGGGCGCTTCCGCCTGGACCTCGACCGGCTGGACCGGATGCTGGAGGGCGCGCGGGTGTTCATCCTGAACTCCCCCAACAACCCGACCGGCTGGACCGCGAGCCTGGCGGAGCTGCGGGCCATCCTGGAGATCTGCCGCCGCCGCGGGGTCTGGCTGATCTCTGACGAAGTGTATTCCCGGCTGATCTACGACGGGTCCGAGGCAGCACCGTCGCTGCTGGATGTCGCCACGCCGGATGACCGGGTCATCGTGGTCAACAGCTTCTCGAAAACCTGGGTGATGACAGGCTGGCGGCTCGGCTGGATGGTGCTGCCCGAGGGCGCGCGCGACGCGGTCAGCGAGATCGTCGAGACCACCCATTCCGGCGTGGCGCCCTTCGTGCAGCAAGCCGGCGTGGCCGCGATCGCCGACACCGACGTGGTGGCGGCGTTCCGGGCGCACTGCGCGCGCGGGCGGCAATTGGCCGGCGAGGCGCTGGCCGGCCTGAACGGCATCCGGTACGCCGATCCGGATGGCGCCTTCTATGCCTTCGTCGGCGTGGAGGGATCGCGCGACTCGCTGTCCCTCGCCCGGCGCCTGGTGACCGAGCACCGCGTCGCGGTGGCGCCGGGTATCGCGTTCGGCCCGTCGGGCGAGGGCTTCCTGCGCGTGTGTTTCGCCCAGTCCCCGCAACGGCTGGAACGGGCGATGTCGCGGCTGCGCGACGGCCTGCGCCGGGAAATGTCGGCGCGATGACGTTGTGCGCCGTGCCGTCATGACCGGGCCTGCCGCCCGCGCATGTGGGGTTTGCGGCGCTCCGGCGCCGCCGCCGTACCGCGCGCCGACGGCCGAGCTGGCGCCGGACCTGGATCTGCGTCCTGGGGAGCCGACCCGCTCCACCCTGGCGCAATGGATGCGGTCGTGCCGGAACTGCGGCGCCGCCGCACCGGATTTGTCCCTGTTGACCCCGGGTGATCGGGCGGTCATCGAAAGCCCGGAGTGCCGGGCGCTGCGCGGCGCCGGCAGCCAATTCCGCCGCCACGCCGCGATCTGCCGGGCGAAGGGCCAGGTCCGGGAGGCCGGCAACGCCATGCTGCAGGCCGCCTGGGCGGCCGACGACGCGGGGGAGGAGGCGAGCGCGCGGACCTGGCGGCGGGAGGCGGCGGCGCTTTGGGCCAACCCGCCGGACGAGGAAACCGCTCTGCGGCGGATCGACGCGCTTCGCCGCGCCGGGGAATTCGCCGCCGCCGCGGCGGAAGCAGCCGCCTGGGCCGGGCGCATGCACGACGAGAGCGGCGACCGCATCCTTGCTTTCCAGCGCGCCCGGATCGCCGCCGCCGATGCCGGCCTGTACCGGATCAGCAGCGCGCTGCGCCCACCGGCGCACTCGCCGCACGTCGCGCATGGCAAACGACCGCCGCAGAAGGGCTTCCTGGCACGCCTGCTCGGCGGCTGAACGGCTGGAGGCCGCCAGGGTTCCATGGAAACCCTGGCAGCCTCCAGCTCATTGTTTTCGCGTCTGTTTATCCGTCTCCGGCGATTCCGCCTCCGCCGGACAGACGCTAGGCTACTCCGCGGCGCTGCGCAGCGCCGCCCCGGCCGCCAGCGGGCACAGCGGCAGCGCCGCCGCCAGCAGCGCGCCCAGCAGGAGCAGATGCGGCCGCGCGCTCTGTCCGCCCGACACCGCATCCGTCGCCGCCACGCCGAAGATCAGCGCCGGAATGGCCAGCGGCAGCACCAGCAGCGGCAGCAGCACCCCGCCGCGCCGGGCTCCCAGCACGATCGCGGCGCCGGTCATGCCCAGCAGTGACAGCAGCAGCGTTCCCGCCAGCAGCCCGGCGAGCAGGGTCGGCAGCGCGTCTTCCGGCAGATGCAGCATCACCGCCAGCGGCGCCGCGGTCAGCAGCAGCGGCAGCCCGGTCACCAGCCAGTGCGCGGCGGCCTTGGCCAGCGCGATGCCCGGAGCCGGCAGCCCGCTGAGCAGGATCTGGTCGAGCGACCCGTCCTCGAAATCCGCCCCGAACAGCCGGTCCAGCGGCAGCAGGGCGGCCAGCAGGGCGCAGACCCAGACGATCCCCGGCGCCATCCGGCCGAGCATCTCCGGTCCCGGGCCGATGGCCAATGGAAACAGCGCCGCGGTCAGCACGAAGAACAGCAGCGCCGCCAGGCTGTCGCTGCCATGGCGCAGCGACAGGCGAAGCTCGCGCGCCAGGATGGCGAGAAAGACCGTCACAGCGGCTCCTCCAGATCGCCCGCGGAGACAGTGTCCAGTCGCAGTTCCGCCGCGTCCGGCAGCGGCAGCGGCAGATGCGTGGCCGCGATCACCATCCCGCCGCCGGCCCGGTGCGCCGCCAGCACGCCACCCAGCCGCTCCACCGACGCGGTGTCCAGGCCGAGGGTCGGCTCATCCAGCAGCCACAGTCTCCCCCCGGACAGGCTCAGCCGAGCCAGGGCGAGCCGCCGCTTCTGCCCGGCCGACAGCATCCGCGCCGGCAGATCGGCCAGTTCCGCCAGCCCGTGCACGGCCAGCGCGGCAGCGGCGTCGCCGCCATTGACCCGGGCGGCGAAGGCGAGGTTCTCGCGGGCGGATAGCCCCGGCTTCACCGCGTCCTGGTGGCCGAGATAGGCCACCCTTGCCGCATGCGAGGCCCTGTCCGCGAACACATCCTCGCCGTTCCATGTCAACGATCCCGCCGCCGGGCCCAGCAGGCCCGCCAGCAGTCGCAACAGCGTGGACTTGCCCGAGCCGTTCGGTCCCGCCAGCAGCAGGGCGCCACCCGGCGCGATCCCAAAGCCAAGGTCGCGGAACACCAGCCGCTCGCCGCGAAACACCGCCAAATCCCGCGCGATCAGACCTTCATGCGGCAAGCCGCCCTGCTTTCCGCTCATTTCGGCTGCGCCAATGGACATTCCCTGCATGTATGGTCTAATCCGTCCCTGCTCAAAAACCCGCCATAAACCCGCACGCGCAACGCCGTCCTGAACCACGCGGATGGCCGTCGCACAACATAGAGGCGCCTTTCAACAGAAGGCGAACGCGTACGATGACATCGATCGGCCAGGACAGCCTGAAAACCCGCCGCAGCCTGAGCGTCGAGGGCAAGACCTACGAGTATTTCTCGATCCCCGAGGCGGAAAAGTCGATCGGGGATGTGTCCCGCCTGCCGGTCAGCCTGAAGATCCTGCTGGAGAACATCCTGCGCTTCGAGGACGGCAAGTCCTACACCGTCGCCGACGCCAAGGCCGTCGCCGGCTGGCTGGCCAAGGCGACCTCCACCGCCGAGGTGCCGTTCAAGCCCGCGCGCATCCTGATGCAGGACTTCACCGGCGTGCCGGGCGTGGTCGATCTGGCCGCGATGCGTGACGGCATCCTGCGCCTCGGCGGCAAGCCGCAGAAGGTGAACCCGCTGATCCCCGTCGATCTCGTCATCGACCACTCGGTGATGGTGGACAATTACGGCCGCGCCGACAGCCTGACCCGCAACGTCGACATCGAGTTCGAGCGCAACGGCGAGCGCTACACCTTCCTGCGCTGGGGCCAGGAGGCGTTCGACAATTTCCGCGTCGTGCCGCCCGGCACCGGCATCTGCCACCAGGTGAACCTCGAGTATCTCGGCCAGTGCGTCTGGACCAGCGAGAACGCCGGCAGCACCTTCGCCTATCCGGACACTCTGTACGGCACCGACAGCCACACCACGATGGTCAACGGCCTCGGCATCCTCGGCTGGGGCGTCGGCGGCATCGAGGCGGAGGCGGCCATGCTCGGCCAGCCGATCGCCATGCTGATCCCCGACGTCATCGGCTTCCGCCTGACCGGCAAGCTGCCCGAGGGCGCGACCGCGACCGATCTGGTGCTGACCGTGACGCAGATGCTGCGGCGCAAGGGCGTGGTTGGCAAGTTCGTCGAGTTCTTCGGCGCCGGCCTCGATCACCTGCCGCTCGCGGATCGCGCCACCATCGGCAACATGGCCCCGGAATACGGCGCCACCTGCGGCTTCTTCCCGCTCGACAAGCTGGCGCTCGACTATCTGCACCTGTCCGGCCGCGACACCCACCGCATCGCCCTGGTGGAAGCCTATGCCAAGGCCCAGGGCCTGTGGCGCGACACCGCCACCCCCGACCCGGTGTTCACCGACGTGCTGGAACTCGACCTCTCCACCGTGCAGCCCAGCATCGCCGGGCCGAAGCGCCCGCAGGACCGGGTGCTGCTGAAGGACGCCTCCACCGCGTTCCGCGGCGAACTGACCAAGGGCCTCGGCGTGCCAGCGGCGGAAGCCGATCTTTCCGTGACGCCCGAGGGCAAGAACTACGCGATCACCCATGGCGACGTGGTGCTGGCGGCGATCACCTCCTGCACCAACACCTCCAACCCCTCCGTGCTCGTCGCCGCCGGGCTGGTGGCCCGCAAGGCGCGCGCCAAGGGCCTGACCGTGAAGCCGTGGGTGAAGACCTCGCTCGCCCCCGGCTCGCAGGTGGTCACCGAATACCTGGACCGCGCCAACCTGAGCGCCGACCTCGACGCGCTCGGCTTCAACACCGTCGGCTATGGCTGCACCACCTGCATCGGCAATTCCGGCCCGCTGGATGACGCCATCGCCGACGCGATCGAGGACAACAAGCTGGTGGCGGTCTCCGTGCTGTCCGGCAACCGCAACTTCGAGGGCCGCGTGCATCCGAACGTGCGCGCCAACTACCTGGCCTCGCCGCCGCTGGTGGTGGCCTACGCGTTGCTCGGCACCATGAACCAGGACATCGCCACCGCGCCGCTCGGCACCGGGCGGGATGGCCAGCCGGTCTATCTGCGCGACGTCTGGCCGACCAACAAGGAAATCGCCGACGTGATCGCCGCCAGCCTGGGGCGCGACCAGTTCCTCAAGCGCTACGGCGAGGTGTTCAAGGGCCCCGCCCAATGGCAGGCGATCGCCGTCGATGCCGGCTCCGACACCTACAAGTGGAACGACACCTCCACCTATGTGAAGAACCCGCCCTATTTCGAGGGCATCACCATGGAACCGGCCCCGGTCGGCAACATCGCCGGCGCGCGCATCCTGGCCGAGCTCGGCGACAGCATCACCACCGATCACATCAGCCCGGCCGGCTCCATCCGCAAGGCCTCGCCGGCCGGCGAATACCTCGGCGAGCGGCAGATCCTGCAGCAGGACTTCAACAGCTACGGCGCGCGGCGCGGCAACCACGAGATCATGATGCGCGGCACCTTCGCCAATATCCGCATCAAGAACGAAATGGCGCCGGGCACCGAGGGCGGCGTGACCAAGCATTATCCGTCGGGCGACGTGCTGCCGATCTTCGACGCGGCGTCGCGCTACAAGGCCGAGGGCGTGCCCCTGGTGATCTTCGGCGGCAAGGAATACGGCACCGGGTCGTCGCGCGACTGGGCGGCGAAGGGCACCATGCTGCTGGGCGTGAAGGCGGTGATCGTGGAGAGCTTCGAGCGCATCCACCGTTCCAACCTCGTCGGCATGGGCGTGCTGCCGCTGACCTTCAAGGAAGGCACCGACCGCAAGAGCCTGAACATCGTCGGCGACGAGGTGATCGACATCGAGGGCCTGGAGGAAATCACCCCGCGCAAGGACCTGACCCTGGTGATCCATCGCGCCAACGGCACCGTGGACCGGGTGCCGGTGCTGTGCCGGATCGATACCCAGGACGAGGTCGCCTACTACCAGCACGGCGGCATCCTGCAATACGTGCTGCGCGGGATGGCGAAGGCGGCCTGACAGAGGAAGTAAGGCGAGGGGCTCCGCCCCCCGTGCTACCAGTTTGGGACCCCCGCCAAAGGCGA
>JBBIQA010000009.1:31019-44311 GCA_037442565.1 Rhodospirillales bacterium | reverse complement strand
CTAAAAGATGACCAGAGCATTTTCACTGTTTGTGAAAGCGCTCTGGATATCGGCGGGGGGCGGCGGCAGGGGGCGTTTGGCAGGGGGCGTTTGGCTGCTCCGGCGCCCCGCTTGCGCGGGAATGACGTTCCAGTCCCCGGTCCCGGCGTGGGAGACGACGCTCACGCTGCCGGTTGCACACGCCGTGCCGTGCGCAGAAACCGGGCCTTGATCTCGGATTTCGGCGGCACCGTCGGATCGTGAAATTCGTGGGGTTCCGGTTCCCCGTAGGCGAAACCGGGCACGGGGAGGCCGAGGCCAAAGGCTTCGCCAATCGCGCGCACCGTTGCACCGGGGTCGTCGCGCAGCCGCTCGTAGCTGATCATCAGTGGCGAAATGCCGTTGTGGGCGAAGAACACGCGCCAGTGCATGTCGTCCCGCGCGATCGACTCGATATGACCACGGATCAATCGGTCATCGAAGAACTGCGGGCGGGCGGCCGGCGCGGTCGTGACCGTGTCATCGAAACCCCAGCGGCCGGTCTGCGTGGACACGTGGCAGGAAATGGCCTGGTCCAGCAATTCCTCGCGGTAGAGGTAGATTAAGCGCCCGCCCTGGAACAATGCGGTGCCCTCGGCATTCGCCAGGAAGCGGGCATGCTCCCACCACTGGATCTTGGCCGCGAAGATGCCATTGACGGTACGGTGGCGCAGAATGGCGGCAATGTATCGCCGGCGGGCGGCTTCGTCGGTCTGCAGGGCGGCGCCGTCCCTCAGGGCGTGGATGGCGAACCGCGGACCGATGATCCCGGCATGGAGCCAATGGAAATATTCATGCGGGATGCCGATGCCGCCACGGATCATCGCCCGGCACAGCAGGTAGCTGCCGGTTCGCGGGGTGGAGCATATGAATATCTTTTCGTGAACCGGGCACGGTGACCGGTCGAATGCCGCACCGCTGATTTCCAACTCGGTGGGGCGCCCTGGCCTCGGGCCGTCAGCGGCTGTGCAGGCGCATGGCGGGAACGCATCCCCGGCGCCGCCTTTGCCCATGTGATCGCCCGCACCGTCCATCGCATACGATAGGCATCAATTCAAAATTCTCGCAATGGTTGTGAATAGAGTGACGTTTCCCGCCGATGAGGTAGCAGCTGGGCGGTCATGCGACCCGGCCACTCGCCTATTCGGCCACGCGCTGGCGTTTCCACCACAGATTGACCGCGCCGACGCCGATCAGGCCGCATACCCCCATGATCTCCAGCGCCAGAACTGGCCCGAAACGGTCGGCCAGCGCGCCGATCAGCAGCAGCCCCAGCGGCGCGGTGCCGATGCAGACGGTCAGCAATCCCATCAGCCGTGATCGGATATGGCCAGGGGTGTGCAGCACGATCAGCGCGGTCTGCATGTTGGCGAACGCCGCCGAGCCGAAGCCGCCACCCAGCATGATCGCGCAGGCCAGGGCGAGGAACGGCGACAGTGGCAGCAGCATGATGCCGGCGAGGAAGATGACCGTGCCGCCCACCATCAGCACCCGGCCGCTGAACGGTGGATCGCCGCGGGCCAGGAACAGGCCGCCGGTCAGCGCGCCGAACGGCTCGGCGGCTGCGAGCACGCCGACCCAGACCGGGGCGACATGAAACACGTTGCGCCCGAGTGGCGCCAGCAGCGCGGTGTAGGAAAAGCCGAACATGTTCATGGCGATGGTGATGCCGAGCACCCCCAGGATGATCGGCTGGCCGCGCGCATAGGCAAAACCCTCGCGCAGGTCGGCGGGGACGCGGGACAGGGAAAGCGGCCGGGTGGCCTGGCTGTAGCGCAGGCCGACAGCCATCAGCGCGGAGAACAGGTAGAAGGAAGCGGATATCGCGAAGGCGCCGGCGACCCCGAGCGACTGATAGGCGAGCCCGCCCAGGATCGGGCCGATCATGCGGGCGACCGAGTTGGTGACCGTATCCAGCGCCAGGGAACGCGCCACCAGCCCGGTGGAACCGTCGGGCGATTGGGCGATCTCGCCTACCATGCGCCGCCGTGTCGCCATGTCGGTCGCCCAGACGGTGCCCGACACCAGGGCGGCGACGGCGACATGCCAGGGCCGGACAACGCCGGCGATTGCCAGCAGCGCCACGCAGGTTGAGGAAATGGCGGAGACGAACATCCCCGTCGTCAGGATGTGCTTGCGGTTCACCGCGTCCGACAGCACCCCCGCCAGGGCGCCGAAGCAGAACATCGGCAGGGTGCGCGCGGCCGAGACGATGGCGACCATCAGGCCGGAGCCGGTGACCTCCAACGTGAACAGTGCCCCGGTCAGCACCTCCAGCCAGCGCATCGCGTTGGAAAATCCGCCGACCGCCCATAGCCGCGTGAAGCCGGGCAGGCCGAACAGGTCGCGCAGGCGAGCCGGCGAGTTGGCGATGGTCACGGGCGGATGATCTCAGCCGGCTTGGCTCACGTGCACCGGCGGAATCGCGCCGAACCACTCCGGCTTCGCCTGCTCGATCTGCGCGGCAAGTTGCAGCAGCAAATCCTCGCGGCCGAAATTGCCGTAGAGCTGAGCGCCGATCGGCAAGTTCTCGCTGTCCAGGCCCGCGGGCACTGAGATTGCCGGCAGGCCGGTTTCGTTGCAGGGCGCGGTGTAGCGGATGGCGTCCAGCAGGCGGTCCATCCAGATTTCGAGCGGCTCGTCGCGCAACAGGGAATAGGGGCCGTTCGCAAGCGGCACGCGGATGGCCAGCGTGGGGACCAGCAGCACGTCGATCCGGTCCATCAGTTGGCCGATCTGGCGGGTGACGGCGTTGTTGGCGGCCATCATGTTGTAGATGTCGAACTTGTCGTAGGAACTGGCGGCCAGCGTGTGGCGCCAGGTCATCGGATTGCAGAATTTCGGCAGGTCTTCTTCCGCGATCCCGCGGGTGGCGGCGAGCCGTGGGAACAGCGCGCGGCTGCCGACCCATTGCGTGATGAAGCTGCCATACAGCATCGGGAAGTCCCAGATGTCGCCGTCGGGGATTTCCTCCACGCTGTGGCCGAGGCCTTCCAGAACCTGGGCGAAGGCGCGGATGCGGGCGGCGACTTCCGGGTCGGTTTTCGTCGCACGCCCCCAGTCGCCGGTGGACAGGCCGACGCGCAGTCTCCCCGGCGGGCGGGCGATGGCGTCGAGGTATGGTTCGGGCGGGCGGCCCATGGCGATGAAGGTGCCGCCGGAGGGCGTGCGGCTCAGATGGTCGAGCGCCAGGGCGGTGTCGCGCACGGTGCGGCTGACCACGCCCTCGGTGCTGACCCTGGCGGCGAACTCGTTGCGCGACAGCACGTGCGGTATGCGCCCGCGCGAGGGTTTCAGGCCGACGATGCCGCAGAACGCGGCGGGAATGCGGATGGAGCCGCCGCCGTCGGACGCCATCGACAGCGGCACGATACCGGCCGCGACCGCGGCGGCCGACCCGCCAGAGGAGCCGCCGGAGGTGCGCGCCAAATCCCAGGGGTTGCGGGTGACGACGAGGCGGCCCGTGTAGTCGGTGGTGGTGTCGAAGGTCAGGCCGAACTCGGGCGTCGTGGAGCGGCCGATCGGCACCAGGCCGGCGTTCAGGAAGTTCTCCATCGCGGGATCGGTGACGGTGGCGACGAAGCCGGCCATGCTGGCCGATCCGCTGTCCTGCCGGCGGCCCTTCAGGGTGGAGCCGAGATCTTTCAGGAAGATCGGCACGCCGTAGAGCGGTCCGTCCTTGCTGGGGCCGTCGATGTCCGGGTTGGCGACCGCGTCGTCGAACATCGCCACCACGGCCTCGAGCTTCGGATTGAGCCGGGCGACGCCGGCGGCGGCCTGTGCGGCGGCCTCGCGGGCGGTGATCTGCCCGGAGCGGATCAGCGCGGCCAGTGCGATGCCGTCCAGTCGGGCCCACTCGTCCCAGCTTAGCGCCAGGGCCGCGGATTTTTCGGACATTGGTTGCATCCTCCAGGCTTCGCGTGTCTGATTGGCCCCAAATCCGGCTGGACGGGCGATGGACCGCGGTTCGGCCCAGCGGCTAACATGCGATGAATGGCGCCAACGGGGTAGAGGGAGACAGAACATGAATGACGCGATGCCGCAATTCGACCGCAGCGTGGAGGATCTCGGCAATATCGTCGAGCTTGGGCACGTCAATGTCACCGTGCCGGACCAGAGGCTGGCGACGATCTTCTATATTTCGGGCCTGGGCCTGACCCGCGATCCGTACCTGATGACCGGCACCGACAATATGTGGGCCAATGTCGGCCGCGCGCAGTTCCATCTGCCGAGCCGGGATACGTCGATGCCAGGCCAGGTGGTGCGCGGCACGACGGGGCTGGTGCTGCCCGACCTGCAGGCGCTGCTGGGCCGCCTGGCCAAGGTGAAGCCGATGCTGAAGGGCACGAAGTTCAGCTACCGCGAGACCAACAACGCGGTGGAAGTGATCTGCCCCTGGGGCAACCGCATCCGCTGCCATGCGCCCGACCCGGCGCAGTTCGGGCCGTTCTGCCTGGCGATGCCGTATGTGGAGTTCGACGTTCCCAAGGGCGTGTTGCCGGGTATCGTGAGGTTCTACCAGCAGATCCTCGGTGGGATCGCCAGCCTGGAGAAGGATGCGATTGGCGAATATGCCTGCGCCGTCGTTGGCGACGGAAACAAGCTGGTGTTCCGCGAGACGAGCAAGAAGCTGCCCGAGTATGACGGACATCACGTGCAGATCTCGCTGGTGGATTTCTCCGGTCCGCACAAGAAATTGCTGGAGCGCGGGCTGATCACCGAGGAGAGCGATCAGCACCAGTATCGTTTCGTCGATATCGTCGATCCCGATACCAACAAGCCGCTTTTCCGCATCGAGCACGAGGTGCGTTCCATGCGTCATCCGATGTATGCGCGTCCGCTGGTGAACCGGAACCCGGAGATCACCAACCGGGTCTACGCGCCGGAACACCAGGCGGCCCGCTACGCGATCTCGCCGGTTTAGCAGGACAGGGATGGGCGCGGCGGTCGAGGGCCGCCGGCCCGTTTCGGCCAGCACGCCATCGGTGCCCGGATGATGGGGACAAATTCTTGACGCCCGATGTGCTGGCCAAACTGGAGCAGCGGCTCGGCCGGCTGCACGCGCGACAGCGGCTGGGCATCGAGACGGATCATGAGCAGCGGGCGTTTGGCGGCGGGCTGAACTTCTTCCATATCGAGAACTGGTATTCCGTTCATTCCGTTATCAGGACGGCATTGCGGCTGACGGGGCTTTATGGCCGCGGCAAGCGCAACACGCAGAAGATCCAGGTGCGGGAGAACTACCTGCGTTTCCGCGATCTGCCGCCGGCGTTCGACGGCTTCACCATCCTGCATATCAGCGACCTGCACGCCGACATGAACGGACCGGCAATGGCACGGCTGGCGAGGCTGCTGCCGGACCTTCGATACGATGCCTGCGTGCTGACCGGCGACTACCGCGGCAAGACCTATGGCTCGTTCGAGGCGGCGATGGGCGAACTGCGCGGGGTCTGCCGGCATCTGACCCAGCCGGTCTATGGCGTGCTCGGCAACCATGACAGCATCCGCATGGTGCCGGCGCTGGAGCAGATGGGCGTGCGGATGCTGCTGAACGAGAGCGTCGCGATCCGCCGCGGCAACCAGGCGATCCATATCGCCGGGATCGACGACGCACATTACTACCGGGTCGACAACATCGAGAAATCAGCCGCCGATATCGACTTCGACGCGTTCGCCATTCTGCTGTCGCACACGCCGGAGATCTATCGCCAGGCCGCGCATGCCGGATTTCGTCTGATCCTGAGCGGGCATACCCATGGCGGTCAGCTCTGCCTTCCCGGATCCGTGCCGTTGACGCTGGATGCCAACCTGCCGCGGAAATATGGCTCGGGGGCGTGGGAATATGGCGGCATGGCCGGCTACACCTCGGTGGGCGTGGGAACCAGCATCGTCGCGGTACGGCTGAACTGCCCGCCGGAAATTACCCTGCACCATCTGCATCTCGCCTGAAGGTTCAGTAAGGCCGGTCGCGCAGATGCAGCCGGAACAGGATGCGTGATCCGTAGATTTCGCCGAATAGGAACACCATGACGCCGACAACGACATCGGCCAGCGTCAGGCCGAGGGCGGCGCGGCAAAGCAGCAGCGGCAGCAGCGCCTCGGGGATCTGGTCGATGCCGGTCGCGCGGCTGCTGGGCGGTCGTCCAAGCCGGCGCTTGGTGAAGCTGGACAGCAGGTCGCCCGCCATCGCCAGGGCTCCGATCAGGGCGCCGGTGTCCCAGCCGAGCCCCAGGATCGCCGCGCCCAGCGTGGTGGCGAGGATCGCGCTGGCGACGCCGCGGATCGTTTTCGAACCGCCGAACAGCGGGTTGCCGTCTGCCAGCGTGATGCCGCCATCCAGCGGCGTCGCGAAACGGTCGCCGAGCAGCAATTTCGCCCCCACCGGTGCGCCGTTGGCGAGCGTGAGCAGCAGCAGGCCTTGGAGTAGCGGTACGACATGGATCATGGCGTCTGCATCCGGCGTGTCCCCTGCTTTCCGCGGTTTGCCATCATGCCCGGCTGTGGCAGGTTCGGGAACTGAAAAGCCGGACGGTCCGGCCGATGCGGGGAAACGGGCAAAGCAATGCAGATCGGTGTGATCGGCCTCGGCCGGATGGGCGGCAATATCGTGCGGCGGCTGACCCGCGCGGGACATTCCTGCGTGGTGTTCGATGCCAACCCGACAGCCGGCGCCGAACTGGCGAAGGAGGGGGCGACGGCCGCCGAGTCGGTTCCGGCCCTGGTCGAAGCGCTAGGTGCTTCGCCGCGCACCGTCTGGGTCATGCTGCCGTCCGGCAAGGTCACCGAGGACATGGTCGCGCAACTCGCTTCGCTGATGCGGGCCGGCGACGTGATCATCGATGGCGGCAACAGCAACTTCAAGGACGATGTCCGCCGCGCCCGCGAACTGAAGCCGAAGGGTATCCAATACCTGGATGTCGGCACCTCCGGCGGGGTGTGGGGGCTGGCGCGGGGCTATTGCCTGATGATCGGCGGCGATGCCGATGTGGTCGCCCATCTGGATCCGATCTTCGTGGCATTGGCGCCGGGCATCGGCGACATCGAGCGGACGCCGGGTCGCGAGGGTCTCGATCCGCGGGCCGAGCAGGGCTACCTGCACGCCGGGCCGGTCGGCGCCGGACACTTCGTCAAGATGATCCATAACGGCATCGAATACGGCATGATGCAGGCCTTCGCGGAGGGCTTCGACATCATGAAGAACCGCAACCTGGCCAGCCTGCCGGAGGACGAGCGTTTCGACCTCAACATGGCCGATATCGCCGAGGTGTGGCGGCGCGGCAGCGTGGTGACGTCCTGGCTGTTGGATCTGACCGCCAGTGCCCTGGCCGGTGACGCGCAGCTGGAGCATTTCTCCGGCGATGTCGCCGACAGCGGTGAGGGGCGCTGGACCGTCGAGGCGGCGATCGAGGAGGCGGTGCCGGCGGATGTGCTGGCCGCATCCTTGTTCGTGCGCTTCCGTTCGCGCCAGGACCACACTTTCGCGGAAAAGATCCTGTCGGCGATGCGCTTCGGCTTCGGCGGCCATGTGGAGGCGCCGAAGGCCTGAGGATTTTCGCCGTGACCGTCGTGGTGCTGATGGGCGTGGCCGGGTCCGGCAAGACCACGGTGGGCGAATTGCTGGCGCGCCGCCTGGGCTGGCAATGGCAGGAGGGCGACGCGCTGCATCCGCCGGCCAATGTCGCCAGGATGCGCGCCGGCACGCCGCTGACCGATGCGGATCGCTGGCCCTGGCTGGCGGCGATCGCCGCGGTGATCGACGGTTGGCGGGCGCAAGGACGGTCCGGCGTGGTGGCGTGCTCGGCGTTGCGCCGGGTGTATCGCGACATCCTGATCGGGGAGCGGGCGGATGTGCGGCTGGTCTACCTGCAAGGGGACCGGGCGCTGATCGAGGCGCGGATGGCGGCCAGACGGTCGCATTTCATGCCTGTGGCGCTGCTCGACAGCCAGTTCGCCACGCTGGAGCCGCCGGTGGCGGAGGAACATGCCCTGGTGGTGCCGATCGACGCGCCGCCGGAGACACTGGCGGAGCGGATCGCCGGTGTTGTCGGGGCCGAGGCAACCACTCAGGGAGAAGACGTGCGATGAGCGGAGAATTCGCGGCCTATCCCAGCCTGCGCGGGCGCGCGGTGCTGATTACCGGCGGCGCGTCGGGGATCGGGGCGGCGCACGTGGCGCATTTCGCCGCCCAGGGCGCCAAGATCGGCTTCCTGGACATCGCCGACGAAGCGGCCGGCGCGCTGGCCGAACGGGTCGCCTCGGCAGGGTGTCCTCGGCCGCTGTACCGGCATTGCGACCTGCACGACATCGCCGCGCTGCGCGGCGCGATCGCCGGGCTGGCTGCGGAACTGGGGCCGTTCTCGGTGCTGGTCAACAACGCGGCGAACGACCAGCGCCACGCCTGGCAGGAGGTGACCCCGGAATACTGGGACGAGCGGATGCAGGTGAACCTGCGTCACCAGTTCTTCGCCATCCAGGCCGTCGCGCCGATGATGAAATCGCTCGGCGGCGGCTCGATCGTCAATTTCGGCTCGATCAGCTGGCGCACCGGGCAGGGCGGCATGCCCGCCTACACCACCGCCAAGGCCGGGGTCGAGGGACTGACCAAGGGGATGGCGCGCGACCTGGGGCCGGACAATATCCGGGTGAACTGCGTGATCCCGGGTTGGGTGATGACCGAGCGGCAGATCGCGCTGTGGCTGACGCCGGAAGCCGAGGCGGACCTGATGCGCCGGCAGGCGCTGAAGGAAAAGCTGATGCCCGACGATTTGGCGCGGATGGTGCTGTGGCTGGCGGCCGATGACAGCCGGATGTGCACCGGCCAGGCTTGGGTGGTGGACGGCGGCCGGAGCTGAATTTCTCCGCTGACCGTCGCATCCGCCCGGGGCCCCTCGCACCCGGGCTGCGGACTGGGTAGTCTTTGCCCAATCAATCGAATCAGGGGCAAAGAAAACCTATGTGGGAACCGAGCACACGCTATCCCGATCCGGCCGTGCAGGTGCTGCACGATGATTTCAACAAGTACCGCCTGGCGCTCGCTTCGGTCGAGCAGCTCTACACCGGCTGCCGCTGGTCGGAAGGCCCGGTGTGGTTCGGCGACGGGCGCTACCTGCTGTGGAGCGACATCCCCAACAACCGCATCCTGAAATGGGAAGAGGAAACCGGCGAGGTCAGCGTCTTCCGCAAGCCTTCCGACTTCGCCAACGGCAACACCCGCGACCGCCAGGGCCGGCTGGTGACCTGCGAGCACGGCGCCAGGCGGGTGACGCGCACCGAGTATGACGGGTCCATCACCGTGGTCATGGATAATTTCGAAGGCAAGCGGCTGAACTCGCCGAACGATTTGGTGGTGGCCTCCGACGGGTCAATCTGGTTCACCGATCCGCCATTCGGCATTCTGGGCTACTACGAAGGCTACAAGGCCGAGCAGGAGATCAACCCGGCGATCTGGCGGGTGGACGGCAGGACCGGCCGCGCGACGATGGTGGCCGACGACGTGCTGGGGCCGAACGGCCTGGCGTTCTCTCCGGACGAGAGCAAGCTCTATGTCGTGGAATCCCGCGCCACGCCGCGCAAGATCCGCGTGTTCGACGTGATCGACGGCTGCCGCCTGGCGAACAACCGGGTGTTCATCGATGCCGGGCCGGGCAGCCCGGACGGGTTCCGGCTGGATATCGACGGCAATCTATGGTGCGGCTGGGGCATGGGCGAGCCGGAACTGGACGGCGTGCGGATCTTCAACCCGCATGGGGAGCCGATCGGCCATATCCGGCTGCCGGAGCGCTGCGCCAATCTCTGCTTCGGCGGGCGGCAGCGCAACCGGCTGTTCATGGCTGCCAGCCACGGGCTGTATTCGCTGTACGTGAACACCCAAGGGGTGGCCGGGGGCTGAGCGGGACCGGGAGCGGCCGATGAAGACATGCCGATGAAGCGGGAGGTCTCCCTCTACCTGGACCTGCTGCGCTTCCTGGCGGCGTTCGTCGTCTTCCTGCAGCATTTTTCCTGGGGGCATTTCTCCGGCGGCCTGTTCTGGCGAATCGGCCCCTACGGCGCCCAGGCGGTGATCGTTTTCTTCGTGCTGTCGGGCTATCTGATCGGCTACGTCACCGGGCGGCCTGGCACGACCGCGCGCGGTTACGCGCTGGACCGCGCGGCGCGGCTGTATTCGGTGGTGCTGCCGGCGTTGCTGCTGACCTTCGTGCTGGACGCCGTCGGCCGGCAGATCCGCCCGGAGCTCTATACCGGCGGCTGGGTCAACAGCGACGAGCCGCTGCTCTCGCAGTTCCTGCGCAACGGGCTGTTCCTCAACCAGGTTTGGTTCACCGATACCCATCCGGGAACCAATGTGCCCTATTGGTCCATGGGGTACGAACCCTGGTACTACCTGATCTTCGGCCTGGTCCTGTTCCTGCCCAGGCTGTGGGGCGGCTGTGCCGCCCTGGCCGCCATGGCCATCGTCGGCCCGCGCGTGGTGGCGATGTTCGGCGTCTGGCTGTTCGGTTTCGCCGCCTTTCGGCTGGGCGCGCTCGGCTGGCCACGCTCGCGCGCAATGGGCGCGGCCTTGTTCGTCGGTGCGCCGCTGGCCTGGGCAGCATTCGAGTATTGCATGCAGGCATATGGTCTGCGGGCGACCCAGCAACTGTCCCAGCATCGCTGGGAGCTCTGGCAGGACCAGGTCGTCGGTTTGGCCTGGGCCGCGCACCTGGTGGGCCTGAACGCGGTGGCGCCGCAGCTGGGCCGGCTGGTGGAGCCGTTCGCGGAAGCGATCCGCTGGCTCGCGGGGCGATCCTTCACGCTCTATCTGATGCAGTTGCCGGTCATGCAGTTCCTGCGCGTGCTGTCTCCGTTTTCCAGATTTTCCTGGGAGGGGCGAGCATGGCTCACCCTCGGAACGCTGGCGGTGGTGGCGCTGCTGGCCGAGGTCACCGAGCGCCGCAAATCATGGTGGCGCTGCCTGTTCGCGCGGATCCTCTCGCGCATTCTGCCGCAACGCGCGCCGCCGCCCCCGGCACTGCCGGACCGTCCGACGATCGGCTGAGGCGCTATCGCAGGATGCCGCGCGTGCGCAGCAGCCGGTGGCCGAACCAGGCGCCCGCCCCCGCCAGCAGGACAGCCGCGATGGCAAAGCCCGCCGTGGTCCAGTCCCCGGCGCCGATCCGCTCGATCGACAGGCCGGCGAATTGCGCCGGCAGCACATGGGCGGGGGCCCAGACGAAGGCCGAGCAGATATTGGCGACCAGGAAGCGGGACCGGCGCATTCCCGCCATACCCGCCACCAGCGGCACGGTGGAGCGCAGCACGGGCACGAACCGGCACAGCGCCACGCTCATGCTGCCGTGTCGATGGAAGAATTTCTCCGCCGCACCGATCAGCGCCGGCCGTGTGCGAAAAGGCCACATCTCCCGTAGATGCACGCTGTAACGGTGGCCGAACCAGAACGAGACGAAATCACCGATGATCGCGCCAATGATCGAGACGATCAGAATGGGCAGCATCGGCATTCCGGCGATCGCGGCGGCGCCGGCCACCGCCATCAGGATCGGGGTCCCCGGGATTAGCACGCCAAGCACGGCCACCGCCTCCACGATGGCGGCGGCGAAGGCGATGAAAACGGCCATACCCGGGTGGTCAGACACGAGTTGAGAAGCGTCAGCTATCCAGGACCACATGTAAGCAAGCTATCCCAGAATCCGCCGGCGCGCTAACGAACAATCGGTAATCTTTGGGTTGCCCGGTTGTAACGGCTAGTGGTCCAGGACGCGGAAGCGGATCTCGCCCTGCAGCGATTCCCCCGGCTCCAGGATGTGCATGCCGTGATCCGGCGTTTCCAGCCGGTTGAGCGCGTCGTTCATGTGGCTGACCGGCTCGACGCAGAAGAAATCCGCGCCCGGCGGCGTGAATACCACCAGATGGTGGAATAGCGCGGTGGCCTCGATCGACAGCAGCGGTCCTGGCGGCGCCCAGGCGATGTCGGCGCGGCCACGCCAGGCGGCGAAGCAATTGTCCAGCGCCACGCTGCCCACGGCCAGGCCGGCGTGATGGTCCCAGGCCGCCGGCACCGGGATTTCCGCCGCCGGCAGCATATCGGGGCTGTTGGTCCAGACCGCGTCGGCGGCGAAATGCAGCACCGGGCGGTGCGCGGCGGGAAAGAACGGATGCAGGCCGAGCCCGGCGGGGGCGGGGCGGGGGGCGAGGTTCTCGATCTCCAGGCCGACCAGCAGCGAGTCCCCGGATAGGTGGAACGACTGCGTGGCGTGGAAGGCGAAGGGCCAGAGCGCGGCGCCGGCGCCCTCGGCGCGGTGGGTCAGCGACAGTCGGGCTGCTTGCGCCCCGGCTTCGTCCACCTGCCAGCGCGACTGCCAGCCGATCCCGTGGATGGAATGTGGGTGGTCGCCGAAATTCAGTGCCAGTTCGTGGGTTGCGCCGTGCAGCGAGAACCGGCCGCGGGCGATGCGGTTGGAGTAGGGCACCAGCGGGAAGCAGGCCATGCCGCGGCCGTTGCCGGCGATCAGGGCCTCCGCCGGGGTGCGGCGCAGGATGGCGCGCGCGCCCAGTGTCCAGCCCAGGATCGAGCCGCCGATCTCCGGCGCCAGCACCAGCGATGCGTCGCCCGCGCGCAAACTCAACATCCTGCCATCCTCCGGCTCCGCCTTTTCCAACGTCCTATAGCGGCGTAAACCCGGGCGGAGAAATAACGGCGGCGGGGTTGCGCGGTGGAATCGGTTGATTGCGTGGTGGTGGGTGCCGGCGTTGTCGGCCTGGCGGTGGCCCGCGCGCTGGCGCTGGCGGGACGCGAGGTGATCGTGCTGGAGGCGGCGGAGGGCATCGGCACCGAAACCTCGTCGCGCAACAGCGAAGTGATCCACGCCGGCATCTATTATCCCGCCGGCAGCCTGATGGCGCGCTTCTGCGTCGACGGGCGCCGGCAGCTTTATCGCTACCTCGCCGAGAAGGGCGTGCCGCACAGCAATTGCGGCAAGCTGATCGTGGCCACCAACGAGGTCGAGGACGGCAAGCTCGAGGACATCCGCCGTCGCGCGGCGGTGAACGGCGTGGACGACATGCGCATCCTGACCGCTGCCGAGGCGATCGCGCTGGAACCCAATCTGCGCTGCACCTCCGCGCTGCTGTCGCCCTCCACCGGCATAATCGACAGCCACGGCTACATGGTGGCGCTGCAGGGCGATGCCGAGAATGCCGGCGCGGTGGCGGTGTTTCACAGCCCGGTGCTGGGCGGGCGGGCGGTTGCCGGCGGCGTCGAGATCGATGTCGGCGGG
>JBBIQA010000009.1:0-30919 GCA_037442565.1 Rhodospirillales bacterium | reverse complement strand
CAGGCGCGCTTCGGGCCCGATGTGGAATGGATCGAGGCGATCGACTATCGCGTCGATCCTCGCCGTGCCGACAGCTTTTATGCTGCGGTGCGGACCTACTGGCCGGACCTGAAGGACGGTGCGCTGCAACCCGGCTATTCCGGCATCCGCCCGAAGATCGTGCCCAAGGGTGCGCCGGGCCAGGATTTCGTCGTGCAGGGTCCGCAGACGCACGGCGTGCCGGGCCTGATCAACCTGTTCGGCATCGAAAGCCCCGGCCTGACGGCCTCGCTGGCCATCGCCGCGCACGTGCTGGACGTCGCGGCCACTGGCTGAGGCCGGGTTTTCCGCCTTTGCAAATCTGGTTTTCAAGGAGTTGAGAGCATGCGTCTGGACGGACAGGCCGCCATCGTCACCGGCGGGGCATCGGGATTGGGGGCGGCGACGTCGGCGGCGCTGGCCGCGCAGGGGGCGAAGGTCGCCGTGGTCGATCTGAACCAAGCGGCGGCCGAGGCGGTCGCGTCACGCATCGGCGGCATCGGCATCGGCTGCGACGTGGCCGACGCCGCCTCGGCCGAGGCCGCCTTCGCCACGGCTCATGCCGCGCATGGCGGCGTGCGGGTGCTGGTGAACTGCGCCGGCATCGGTACCGCCGGGCGGATCGTCGGGCGCGACGGGCCGATGAAGCTCGAGGCCTATGAGCGGGTGATCCGGGTCAATCTGATCGGCACCTTCAACATGCTGCGGCTGGCCGCGGCCGAGATGGGCGGGCTGGACGCCTATGAGGACGGTGAGCGCGGGGTGATCATCAACACCGCCTCGGTGGCCGGCTACGAGGGCCAGGTGGGGCAGGCGGCCTATGCGTCCTCCAAGGCGGGGGTGATCGGCCTGACCATCCAGGCGGCGCGCGAACTGGCGCGGTCCGGCGTGCGGGTGATGACGATCGCGCCGGGGCTGATCCAGACGCCGATGTTCAACGGCCTGCCCGACGACGTGCGCCAGAGCCTGGCGGCGACGGTGCCGTTCCCGCCGCGCCTCGGCGCGCCGGATGACTACGCGTCCCTGGTGCTGCACATCGTCGGCAACCGCTATCTGAACGGCGAGACGATCCGCCTGGACGGCGCATTGCGCATGGCGCCGCGCTAGCCTCTTTCCGGGCGTTGCCCGCCCGCTCGGTCATGTGCCGGGGCGGGCGGGCGCGAACAGCCCCTGCCGGGATGCGTCCTCGATCCTGCGGGTGCGGAAATTCACTCCGGCGAAGGCCTCGTATTCGGCCAAGGTCCGCGCACGACCCAGGCCGTAGCGGTGCAGGTCCAGCAGGGCGGCCGGATTGCGCGTCGGCTGCACGCCCAGCAGATGGTGCAGCCGCGCCACCGTCCGCCGGTCCAGCCGGCGCGATCGGCGGACTTCGGACCAGGAATGCCGGCGCGGCGTCTTGTGCGCGTAGTGGTGATAGATCAGCACCCGCGAGGGCACGAACAGATCCCAGCCGGCGGTCCATAGCCGCACCGCCAGGTTCACCTCCTCGCCGTTGAAATACACGTGCGGATCGAACGGCGTGTCCAGGAAGCGGGCGGCCGCGCCGAAGACGAAGCCGCCGCCGCAGCCCGCCGTGGGCTGCGGCACGCCGCGCGGCAGATCCGGCGGCATGGCGGCGGCGGTGTATTGCAGCAACCCGTGGCTGTCGAACTGATGCACCGACATCAGCGTGACATGCGGCTCCCCCAGTTCGTCCGGCGGGTCGTAATGCGGCGGCCGGCAAGTGAGCAGCGGGCGCGGGGAGGGGCAGGCGGCAAGCTCCTCGATCATCTGCTCGTCCCAGCCGGGCACGAAGCGCATATGGCTGTCGATCTGCAGGGCATATTCCTCACCCTGCCAGTGCCGCATCGCCTGATTGCGCGCCCAGGAGCAGCCGCGCGCCTCGTCGTGGCGAAAGAACAGCTCGCGGACCTGTTCCGGCCGGGTTCGGACATGGAAGCAGTGCAAATCCTCGGCCGGGTCCACCTGCCAGACGACGCTCACGGCGAGCCGGTCGGGATGGCGGGCCTTCTCGAAGGCGTCGCGGATGGTCCATTGGCATTCAGGATCGCGGTAGGCCGGCATGAACACGAAGATCCGGCCACGGCCCTGCTCGCCCTGGCGCCGCGCGGCGGCGAAGGTGGCTCCATCGGGGTCCAGCGCGTCGCGCGCCTGCATCCGCCGCAGCACGGCACGCAGCAGCGGCTGGACCGGGCGCAGCAGCAGCGGCGCGCGACGCGGCGTGGCGTTTGCAGCCTCGCCGTTCTGGGCGGCACGGATCGCGGCTTTCGCAACGCCGATGGATCGCAGCACGGCGGGGTCGGCCGGAACTCGCCCGGCCAGCGGGTCGGGCTGGCCGGCGCGGCGCGCGCGGGCGGCCTGCTGCGCGGCCAGCGCCTCCAGCCGCTGCATGGTGGCACGTTGCGCGGACACCTGGGCGGTATGCAGGCGATAGCGCAGCAGCCGGTCGGGGATGTTGCCGAGGTCATGAAAGTCGGACAGGCGCAGCCAGAGGTCGTAATCCTCCGCTGCGCAGAAAATTGGGCGATAGCCGCCGGCCGCCAGCACGATGTCACGGCGCATCAGTACGGTCGGGTGGACCATGTGATTGCCCTGCAGCAGGCCCTCGCGGATCACAATGGGGTCGCAACTTGGCACGTAGCTGCCAAGGGTCCGGCCCTCGGCGTCGATGGTCTCGACGCCGCAGCCGAGCACGGCCAGGCCAGGCTGCGCCTCCAGCGCGAGGAACTGGCGCTCCAGCCGGTCGGGCAGCGCCTCGTCATCGGCGTCCATGCGCGCGACGAGCGGGCCGCGGGCGGCGGCGAGACCGAGATTGAGCGCGTCGGCCACACCGCCTTGCGGGCTGTCGAGGACCGAGACACGCGGGTCGGCCGAGGAGTGGTTGCAGAGGATTTCGCGGCTGCCGTCCGTGGAGCCATTGTCGATCAGGATCAGTTCGATATCGGCGAGCGACTGCGCGAGGATGCTGCCTATGGCCAGGTCGAGGTACCGGCCGGCGTTGCGCACCGGCAGGATCACACTGATTTGCGGCGTGCGAGCGGGCGGCGAGGGCATTTTTGGCGAGCCTTGACTGTGGCGTATTACGTTGGGATGCGTTACGATCTTTTTCTGCTTTTCACCTTACGCATGCAACCGTTCACATCAGGTGAGTGTCTATGCGGGAACATCCGTCTATCCCATTGCGTGGCCGGCGTAGTCTTTTGCGACGTGCCCTGGCTGCGCTGCCGTTGCTGGGTTTCCTTGGGCGTACGCACTCGGCACTGGCGGCGCCGCCCACCGTGCCGTTCACGACCCTGCCCGGAACGCACCCCTTCACCACGTTCCCGTTCACGACGCATCCGTTCACGACCATCCCCTTTACGACGTTCCCATTCACGACTTTCCCAGTCACGACGGGGCCATTCACCACACCGACCGGCGGGCCGCCGTCCAGCGTGCCCGAGCCGGCGAGCGGAATTCTGTTGGGCAGCGGCGTGGCCGCGCTTGCCGCCGGGCTGTACAGCCGGGGCATCCGCGACAATGTGCGCCGCATTCTGGAGCGCCTGACGGATACCGGCTCGGACAGCGGCGGCGCCTGAAGCCTGCCCGCTTGCCCGCCGGGATCAATGCCCGGCCAGGATCGCCTTGCACTCGGCTGGCATGGGCGGTGGCGGCTTGCGCGGGCCAGGCTTTGCCGGCGGCGCGTCGAGTTGGTCGAACCACCATTGCAGCGAGGCGTCGCAACTGTCGCCGGCCGGCGGGGGAGGAATGTCGACGCAGCTGGCCTGGCCGGCAGGGCAGCGGAAATGCAGGTGCATATGCGCGGCATGGCCATACCACGGCCGGATGAAATGCAGCCAGGAGCGGTCCCCGGTGACGGTGTCGCACAGCTGTTTCTTGATCGCGGGGTTGACCAGCACCCGGTCGATATGCGGCAGACGGGTGGCGAGGCGCAGCAGCGTCACGACATCGCCGTTCCATTTGTCCGGGCGAACACCCCGGCGATCCGGACGCACCAGGCTGGTCAGCTCGAAGGTTTCACGCTCGGACGGGCTCAGCGCCTGCCGGTGGCTGGTGTCGAGCGCCACGTCGACATCCAGCCCGTGCTGGTGGCTGGCGTGGCCGCCGACGATCGGGCCGCCGTAGTGGCGGGAGAGTTCTTCCACCAGAATCTCGCCGAGGCCGGCGGCATGGGCATCCAGGCCCAGCTGCTCTACGGCCGCAACCGTGGTGGGGGCACCCCAGAAATGGCTGATGGCGGCATGGATGGTCTGATAACCCGGCCCCGTCGGCGGCAATTGCACGGCGCCGCCGATGCAGCCGACCGATGGTCCGCCGATGATCCGGACATGGCCGGGTCCGGCGAGAGCGGGGTCAGCCGCGGCGCCACCGGCGGTCAGCACCGCGAGGGCGAGCCCGGCGAACAGGGAGGCAAGCGCGTTGGTCAAAACCGTCTCTCGTAAATCGTTATGACGTCGCCCGGCTGCACGAAGGCCTGCCGGGGTGCGCGGCCCTCGACGGCCCTTCCCGAGGGAGTTCCGGGGTCGAAGGTGCGCAAGACCGCAGCATAGTCGTCGATTGCGCGGTAGGTGAAGCCGCCGGCGACGGCCACCGCCGTCACCACGGTCATGCCGGGCTGATAGGGATACTGGCCGGGCTTGTTCACCTCCCCCAGCACGAAGATCGGGCGGTAGGCGATCACCTCCGCCGCCACCGAGGGATCGCGCAGCATGCCGAATTTTTTCAGCGCGCCGGCGACGGTGCTCGCCAGCTCCTGGGTGCTCGATCCGGCGGCACGGACGCTGCCGATCAGCGGCAGGGCGATTTCGCCTGAGTCGTTGACCCGGTACTCGCCGCTCAACTGGTCCTCGCCGTAGACCAGGAGGCGCACCTGGTCCCCCGCGCCAAGCCGGTAGGCCCGTTCCGGCGCCGCGGGCAGCGGCGGCAGGTCCGCGCCGGGCCCGGCGCAGCCGGTCAGGCCGAACGAAGCCAGGCCCGACAGCGCTGCCAGGGCGAGGAAGCCTGCCGAGATCTGCCGCCGGATCATATTCATGCTTTGCGATCCCAATCGTTTGGCCCCCGCACCGCGCAGCCATTCCGCGGGTGAAAGTGAAGGAGCGATTATTTTAACCGTTAACACAACTTATGGTAGATTTTTTTCAGCAATGAATATAACCCTGGATAGCAGATGGATGCACGTGCCGGATCAATTGCCGGATGCCTGCCCGCAGCCAGTGACGCAGCAGAAGATTTTCAGGACCGAGGATGCTGGATCGCCCTGCCGACACCGCCTCGATGCCGCCGGACCGCGCTCCGTCCGGGCGGCCGGGTGCCTTGTACGGCAAGATGGCCGGAACCCGGGTCGGGACCGGGAGCGATGGCGGGGCCGGATTCGCCATTCTGCTGGCCATTCTGCGGCGGCGCCGGGCGGCGCTCATCGGCACCGCATTGCTGGTGCCGCTGCTGGCCTGGGGCGCGCTCGGGCGAATCACCCCGCGCTACAGCGCCGTCGCGACCGTTCTTTATGAACCGAATACCTTCGCGGCCCGGGAACTGCAGAGCATCCTGCGGGTCGACCCGACAACCGAGGCGGTGATGTTCAGCCAGGCGGAGATCATCCGCAGCCTGCGCATCGCCGAACGCGTGGCCGATCGCTTCGCGATGCAGGATCGGCCCGAATTCAATCCCGCCCTGCGCCAGCCCGGCTGGCTGGAACGCCGGCTTGTCGCGGTTCGCGCGCTTCTGGCCGCGCTGGCCGCGCGCTTTGGCGCCGGCGCAAACGAGGCCGTTCCTGTCGCGGCGGATCCCGCCAGCAACCGGGCGACGGTGGCATTCGCGGCGCTGGACGCGATTGGCGTCCGAACCCCCAAGGCATCCCGCGTGCTGGAGATCACGTTCACCTCGCAGGACCCTCGTCTGGCCGCCGACGCCGCCAACCTCATCGCCGATCTGTATATCCACGACCAGCTGGAAGCGAAGTTCGCCGCCGTGCGCCACGCCACCGAGTGGCTGGAGGAGCGGGTGGCGGAACTGCGGCGCGAGGTCGGCGCCGCCGAGGACCGCATCGCCGCCTATCGGGCCGGCCACGGCCTGGTGAAGGGCGTGCTGGCTGGGCTGGAGACCGAGCAGGTCAGCCGGCTCTCGACGGACCTGACGCAGGCACGCAATGAGCTGGCCCAGGTCCAGGCGCGCCTGGACGCGGCGCGCGGCAAATCCGGCGCGGCCGCGCAGGCCGCCATCGCCCCCTCGGTCGCGCCGCTGCGGGCGCAGCAGGACCTGCTGGGTGCGCAGCTGCAATCCCTGCTCGCCCGGCGCGGCCCGCGCCACCCCGAGACGCTCGCCTTGCAGAGCCAGGTTGCCGAGGCATCCCGCTCGGTCAACGCCGAGATCGCCCGCGTGGTGGCGGCCGCCGAGGCCGAATGGCGTGCTGACCGCGAGCGCGTCGCCGCCCTGGAGGCCAGCCTGCGCGCGGCGCAGGCCGCGCAGCAACGCAACGACCAGGCGCAGGTGCCCCTGAACGCGCTGGAACGCGACGCGGAGGCATCCCGCACCCTGCTGCAATCGGTGCTGGAACGGGTGCAGCAGACCGTGCAGCAGACCGCGATCGAAACCCCCGACGCCAGGCTGATCTCCGCGGCGGTGCCGCCGCCGCAGCCGAGCTTCCCGCGTGCCGCGCCCCTGCTGGCCGCCGCCTGCGCCTTCGGCGTGTTTTTCGGACTTTTCCTTGCCTATCTGCTGGAACTCGCCGACGCCACGTTTCGCAGCGGGGAGGATGTACGCGGGCTGCTGGGTCTGCCGTGCCTGGCGCTGGTGCCGGAGGTCTCCCGCCGGACGCTTGGCCGCCACCGGATCCACGACTACGTCGCCCACAAGCCGCTCTCGCCCTTCGCCGAGCAGCTGCGCGCCCTGCGCGCCGGGCTCTGGCTGGGCACCGGAGCCGGCTCGGCGGGGCAGGGGGGGCCGCTCCGCCCGCGCGTCATCGCCGTCACCGCGGCCCGTCCGGCGGAGGGCAAGACCACCGTGGCTCTCGCATTGGGCCGCGCCGCCGCCATGGCCGGGGAACGCGTGGCGGTGGTGGATTGCGACATCCGCGAGCCCGGGCTTGGCCGCCTGTTGGCGGCGGACGGCAATCTCGGCCTGGTGGACTGCCTGCTCGGCCACGCGGCGCCGGGCGACGTGGTCCGCCGCGACCGGCTGACCAACATGGATTTCGTTCCCGCCGGCGCGGCGGAAACCCATTCGCTGGGCCTGCTGATGTCGGACGCGATGGTCACGATCCTGCAGGCGTTGCGGCAACAGTACGACCTGGTGCTGCTCGATGCGCCGCCGGTCATCGCGATGGCCGATGCCCGGATCATCGCCCGCCTGGCGGATGCGACGCTGCTCTGCCTGCGCTGGCGCAGCACGCCGCGCGATGTGGTGCGCAGTTCGCTGGAACTGCTCGATCACGCGAGCGCCCATCTGGTCGGCGTCGTGCTGACCCGCGTGGACATCCGCGCCCATGTCCGTTCCGGCTTCGCCGACGCGGAGATCTATCACCCCCGCTACGGCGGATATTACCGGCAATAGCGTGGCAGAAAGCCTGGACCCCGATCCCCCCCCTTGCGCCCCGCTTGCGTGCGCGCCGGAAGCCGACCGGCCGGCCGCCGTCGCCGCGATTCTGCTCACCGCGTTGCTGCTGCTGTGGCCGGCATTCTGGAACGTCTATCCGCTGGTCTTCTCCGATACCGGCACCTACCTGACCCAGGCCATTCATCGCTATCTCGGATGGGACCGGCCGGTGTTCTACAGCCTGTTCCTGTATCCATTGCATTTGCAACAAACCCTGTGGCCGCCGATCGTGGCCCAGGCGGTGCTGGCGGCCTGGCTCCTGCACCTGCTGCGCCGGGTGCTGTTGCCGGACCGTCCGGCCTGGGCGCTGCTGGTCCTCGGCGCGGGACTGGCCGTGCTGACAGCGCTGCCCTTCGTCGCCTCGCAACTGATGCCGGACGTGTTCACCTCCCTGCTGGTGATCGCCATCGCGCTGACCGTGCTGACCCCGGAACACCTGTCGCGCACCGAGGCGCGACTGCTGCTGCCGATCACCAGCTTTATGATCGCCGCCCATCAGTCCCATGTCCTGCTGGCGGCTGCCTTGCTGCCTTGCTTGCTGGTGCTGCGCCATCCGCTTGGGGCGGCGCCGTGGCAGCCCGGACGCGGGCCGGTGTGCCTTCGCGTCTGGCGCTTTGCCTGCCGGCGCCCCAGAGCCTGGCTCTGGCGCGCCATTCTGCCGTTGCCGCTGGCGTGCCTGGCTTTGATCTCGGTCAACCTGATCGGCCATGGCCGGGCCTCACTGTCGCCGTTCGGCAATGTCTTCCTGCTGGCCCGGCTGATCTATGACGGCCCCGGACGCGTGGCGCTGGAGCGGAACTGCCCGCAGTCCGGCTGGCGCCTTTGCGCGGCCCTTGGCCATTTGCCGGCTACCAGCGACGAGTTTCTCTGGCGCGCGGACAGCCCGCTGATCGCGGCGGGCGGCGCCAAGGTCGAATCGGGAGAGGCGGGGGCGATCATCCTCGCCGCCATCCGCGAAAGTCCCGGCGCGGTGCTGCGCGGCTTCTGCATCAACGCCGCCACCCAGTTCGCCCGCTTTGCCACCGGCGACGGCTTGCAGCCCTGGCCCGACACCGTCACCCCGGCCATCGTGCATGATTTCCCCCGCGCGGAAGCCGCCGCCTACTCCGCCGCCCGGCAGCAGCGCGCCGATGCTCCGTTTCCAGATGACTCAGCACAAGGGTCGCTGTTGCCGGTGCCCTTCGTGATCCTGCACATGGGCGCGGCCAGCGCGGGGATCTGCGCTGCTGTCCTGGTGCTGATCCAGGGCTGGCGCCGCCGGCACGTCGCCGCCGGCTTTGCTTTCGCCGCGCTGCTGGCGCTGCTGGCCAACGCCGCGATTACCGGCGGCCTGTCGGGACCGCATGACCGCTATCAGAGCCGCATCGTCTGGCTGCCGCTCGCGGTCGCCTGTCTTGCCGTGCCCGCCCTGGCCGCGCGCCGGAAGCCGCCGGCCGTGATGGCCGTGCCGCCCCGCGCTTTGGCGCCGCTGGCCTGATGGCAGCCGAACTGCCGCGGTGGTGGCGCCGCCTGCCGCACACCTTATCGAGCGGAACCGGCAGCCATGTCTTTTGGTCGGGCTTGGAGGCAGCGGTTTCCGGGCTGCTGTCCTGCCTGTCGGCCTTCGCCATCGCCCGCATCATCGGCCCGGCCGAACTGGGCACCGCGGCCACCGTCATCGCCGTGCATGTGCTGCTCTGGGTCGGCGTGAACGCGCTGTTCGCCGACGCCCTGGTGCAGCGCGCCGACCTGTCGGACGAGGCGGCCGACAGCGCCTTCTGGACTTCCTGTTGCATCGGCTGCCTTGCCGGACTCGTGCAATTGGCGGCCGGCTTTGGTCTGGTGCGGGCGCTGCACGATCCTCGCCTGCTGGCGATGTCCGTGGTGTTGGCGCTGGCCTTGCCCCTGGTCGGCGCCGCCGGGCCGGTGCAGGGCGTGCTGACCCGTGAACGAGCCTACCGGGTTCTCGCCGGGCGCGCCGTGATCGGTCAGGGATTGGGCACCGCCCTCGGCATCGCCGGGGCGCTGGCGGGCTTCGGGGCCTGGGCCTTGGTGTGCCAGCAGGTCTGCGTTTCCGCCGCTGGCGCGCTGGCCTTGCTGCTGCGCGCTCCCTGGCGCCCACGCCGCGCCTGCCGCCTGGCGGAGGTGCGCGACCTGTTGCGCATCGGCCTGCCGCTGACCGCCAGCACGCTGGTCCAGCAGGGCCGCTATCGCGTGTTCGCCCTGCTGATCGGCGCCACCGCCGGCCCCGCGGCACTGGGCCAGGTGCACCTGGCGTTCCGCCTGGTGGACACGGTGCGTGAGTTATCACTGACCGCGCTCTGGCGCCTGCTGCTGCCGGCCATGGCCGGCCATCAGCACGATCGGACGGCCCTTCTCGCCTGTGTCGACCGCTGCCTCGCCCGGATCGGGCTGGTGGTTTTCCCCCTTTGCGCGGTCATGGCGCTGGCGATCCAGCCGCTGGTGGGCCTGCTGCTCGGTCCGGTCTGGGCGGAGGCCGGCCGCTCGGCGCAATGGCTGGTTGTGCTGATGGCGTATGTGCTGATCGGCTTTCCCGGTGGTGTCGCCGGCATCGCGATCGGGCAGCCGAAATATGCGCTGATCACCAATCTCGCGGCGCTGTTCGCGACCCTGTCGGGCGCGATCCTGCTGCATCCGGCCACGCCGCTGCAGGCGGTGGCGGTTTGGGCCGGCGCGCAGATGCTGACCAGCCCCTATGGCCTGGTGATGAACGCGCGGCTGCTGCGGGTGGGCGCCTTGCGGCCGCTGCGCGCCGGCCTGCCGTCCCTGGCTGTGAGCGTTGCCGCCATGCTCGCCGGCTTTGCGCTGCCGGCCGCGTTCGGCATGGCCATGGGCGGAGCCGCCGCCGATGCCGCGCTGATCGCCGCGCGCGTGCTGTCCGCCGCCCTGGTGTTCCTGCCCTTCACCCTGTTGGCGGCAAGCGGCCACGCCGCCGCGCTGTGCCGCGTCGTGGGCCTTGCCGCCGTCGTCCTGATGGCCATGGTCACACCCGCCGGGGCGCAGCGGCTCGATACCTATTTCCCCGAGGGCGTGCCCGGCTACGACACCGCGCGCGGCGTGACCGTGCTGACCCGGATCCGCCCGCTCTACGACCCGCCCGGCATTTCCGCCGGCGGTTGGACGTTTCACCCGGCATGGGAGGAGGGAGGCGGCTACAACACCAACGTCCTCGGCTCCACGCACCCGGCCGGAAGCTGGGGCATCACGACCCGCCCGTCGCTGCTGGTGTCGTCCAACGCCTCGCGCGACAGCCTCGCCGCCTATGCGGGGATGGACGACATCCGCACGCCCAACCTGCCGGCCCAGGGACAGACCAACTGGACCGCCTCGCTCGGCGGCGGGATGGATATCGGCCGCGACCGCCTGACGCTTGCCGCCGCGCACCTGTCGTTGCACCAGGCGCGCACCGAGATAGACGCGATCGCGTCCGACACGCCGGTCGCCTACCAGGTCAATGATCTCCGCACGTCCTACAGCATCGGTCTGGTTCGCGCTTCCATCACTCCCGATCTCAGTTTTTCGCAGTATCGCTACGACGCCACCACCATCCTGGGCGCCCCGAGCCCGCAGGGCTATCGCAACCGCGACATCGGCCGCGGTGGCATCACGTATCGATATGAACTGGCGCCCGGCCGGAACCTGGTATTCGTCGGCCGTGCCACGCAGACCACCTACACCCAGCCGCAGGCCGGCAGCCCCAGCCGCAATTCCACAGGCTACGAGCTGCTGGCCGGTATCGACGACGATTACGACGGCGTCTGGCGCGCGCGACTGCTGCTGGGCTGGGAAATCCGTGACTTCGCCGCCGCGCAATACGCCACCCATTCCGCCCCGATCGCTGAGGCCGGCCTGATCTGGACCCCCAACGGCCTGACCACGGTCACCGCCACGCTGACCCAAAGCATCGAGGATGCGGCACAGGAGGGAACCGCCGGCTACACCTACACAACCGCCAAATTACGCCTGGACCATGAATATTTGCGAAACGTGTTGCTCCATGCCAGCGCCGGCGCGCAGCGCGCGGTGTTCACCCAGGGGGGAGGGACGCAGAACGGCGTCACGCTCGGCGCCGGCATCACCTGGCTGATGAACCGTAACCTGCGCCTCTCTGCGGACTATGCCTTCAACGCTCAGCAAGGGGCGCCGAACACCCAGCCCGGCGCACAATCCGGTTCCAGCGGCAACTACAACGGCAACATCGTGCTGATCGCCCTGCGGTTCGCGATGTGATGGTCGCTCCGCCCGGTATCCGCCTGCTCGGCCTGGATTTCGCCGACCTGGACACGGCGCAGGCCGCTGCCTGGCTGGCGCAACGCCCCTGCCGCGCGCCGTTCGGTTACGTCGTCACGCCCAATGCCGACCACCTCGTGCGCCTGCGCCGAAGCCCGGCACTGGTATCTCTGTATGAGCAGGCCCTGCTCCGCCTGCTGGACTCAAGGGTCGTCGCCCGCCTGGCCATGGGCCTCGGCCTTGCCACCCCAAGGGTCGTTCCCGGCAGCGACCTGACCACCCTGATTCTGCGCCGCCATCTGCACGCGGGCGAACGGCTCACCATCATCGGCCTGCACCCGAGCCATCTTCTGGCGCTCATCCACAAAACCGGGATCGCGCCGCCGGCACACCACAACCCGCCATCCGGATTCGAGCGCGATCCCCGGGCCCTGCGCGAAGCGGTGGATTTCGCCCTGGCCAATCCCGCCCGCTTCACACTGCTGGCGGTCGGTTCCCCCCGGCAGGAAATCCTTGCCGCCGCCATCCAGGCCACTGGCAAGGCCACCGGCACCGGCCTGTGCATTGGCGCCAGCCTGGATTTCCTCTCCGGTGCTGCCGCCCGCGCGCCGCGCTGGATGCAACAGGCTGGCCTGGAATGGCTCCATCGCCTGGCCAGCAACCCGCGCCGCATGGCCCGCCGCTACCTCCGCAGCAGTCCCCAGATCCTGCCCCTGCTGATCCGCGAGGCGTGGCGGGAGTAGGAGGCAAAGCGAGGGAGGCAGCGCCCCCAGGGGCCGGCTTCCTACCCCCCGCTACTCCGCCGCCGCCGTGCGCAGGCGGGTTGGTTCGGGGTTGAGTTCGCGCAGGCGGGGCATGACTTCCTGGCCGAACAGGCGGATATTTTCCCTGGTGTCGTGATGATCGAGGAAGCCACCCTGGCCGAAGAACAGGATGTGGCCGATCCCGCCCATTCGGTCGTTGAAATCCTTGATCTGGTCATAGACGTCATCGGGCGTGCCGGCGAAGACCGTGTCGGTTTCCATCAGTTGTTCCACCGTGGCGGTTCTCTGGTCGACCGGGTTGCCGTGGCGGTCGGTCAGTTGCTTCCCGGCAGGGTGTTTCAGCATCGCCACATTGGCCCCGACCGAGTTGTAGCCAGGCGGATTGGTAAACGGCTCGGCGACGATCATGTTGGTGCGCACGTAATCGGCGATCAGGTCGGCGCGGCGATAGCCCTCGGCACGGGTGTTGCCCACGCCGATCACGGCGGCGAAGGCGAAGCGGTCCGGCGTCGCGGTCCAGCCGAGTTCCTGCGCGCGCTGGCGATAGGCGTCGTACATCGGCTTGGCGGCGCTGCCCGACAGCAGGGTGCCGACGACGTGGCCGCGTTCGGCCGCCATCCTGCCGGTATCCGGGCTCAGCCCCGTCATCCATACCGGCGGCGTGGGCTGCTGGATCGGCCGCGGCCAGATGTTGACGTTGCGGTAATGGTAGTATTCGCCCTCCCAGTTGAACGGCCCGTCGGTGGTGGACAGCGCCTTCAGGATCAGGTCATGCGCTTCCCAGTAGCGGCGCATGAGCCGGGCGGGCACCGAGTTGGCCGGGGCGATTTCGTACGGCGCGCCCTTCACCAGGCCCATTTCCAGCCGTCCGCCGGACAGCACGTCCAGCCAGGCCATTTCCTCGGCCACGCGCACCGGATCCGGCCGGTTGGCGATCGGCGAGCCGAGCGAGAGCAGGCGGGATTTTTTCGTTTCCCGCGCGATGATCGACAGCGCCATCGGCACCGACACGGTCAGGCAGGTGGAGGTGGCGTGGTGCTCATTCACCATGATGTCGAGCCCAACCTCGTCGCACAGCGCGAACTCGTCGAGGTAGCGGTTCAGCAGGGTGTGCCCGACGGCCGGGTCGTAATTGGCATTGGGCAGCACGACGCGCAGCGAGCCGCGCTTTTTGCCTTCTTCCCAGGCCGGGTGGTAGGCCATTTCCGAGAAATACCAGACGCGCATGGAGCGATCCTCCGGTTGTTGGGTTGGTCAGGCGTTGGTGAACGCCGTGAGTGAGGCGGCGAAGGCGTCGGGTTGTTCCCAATGCGGGTAATGGCCGGCGTCGGGGATCACCTCCAGCGTGGCGCCGGGGATGCGGCTGCGCCAGGCTTCGGCGTAGGTGGTGGAGACCACGCCATCCTGGGCGCCCCAGATCAGCTTGGTGGGGATGTCGATCCGGTGCAGCCAGTTCTTCAGCCGCGGGTTGTGCATGTAGGGTTTCCAGCCGAACAGCGCCAAGGCTTCCCGGCCGCGCACGATCTGGGCGAGTTCGGTTTCCGGCAGCGCCGTGTAGTCGATCCGACCCTTGGCCGGATCGGCCCAGATCAGTTTCAGGCAGGTCTCCTCGGGCAGGGAGTGCAGATCGGCGATGTCGCGCTCGGACACGCCGCCCACCTTGATGCCCAGCGGATCGATCAGCGCCAGTCTGGCGAAGCGGCCGGTGTTGCGCACCGCCATTTCCGCGGCGATCCAGCCGCCGAAGCTGGCACCGGCCAGGGTGGCGCCGTGCAGATCGAGTTGTCGGGCCAGGTCGAGGTACAGATAAGCCAGGTCGTCCACGGTGGCGAACCAGTCGGGCAGGGTGGAGTTGCCGAAGCCGGGATGGTGCGGCGCGATCACGTGGTAGTAGCTGGCCAAAGCGTCGAGCCAGGGCCGATTGGGCGCCAGGCCGTCGCCGGCGTGCAGGAACAGCAGCTTCGGGCCGGACCCGCGTTCCACCAGTTCCAGGTTGACCCCGGCTACCGATACCATTCTGGACATCCTGTTTCCTTTACGCTTCCCGCGATCAGGCTAGCCGAACCGGAAGCCGGCCAAAAGAGGCGCGCCGCTGGCACCCTGCGGCCCGCCCGCGGGATGGTTGCAGTTGATCCGGATACCGCATCGCCCCGGCAGCCGAACGGCGACGCCCTGGGCACAGTGGGCCGGTCCCCCGGTTTCGCCCCCGAGGATCGCCGGCGGCCATGCCGCCCGCACCCATCCGGCGATTGACTAACCCTTCCTCCCGTGCCTACGGTTTCAAGTATAAATATCCAGCAAAAGCTGCCGCGCACAGGCAGCGGGGAGGAAGAATGACAAAGCGTTCACGCCGCCTGTTCTACACCGTTGCCATGCTGGGCCTGATGCTGGCCGGACGACCCGCGTTCGCCGCGGACACCATCAAGATCGCCTATATCGATCCGTTCTCCGGCCCGTTCGCGTCGGGCGGGGACGAGTTCCTGAAGATCTTCAAGGTTCTGTTCGACCGCGAGAACGCCAAGGGCGGCGCGCTCGGGCGGAAATTCGAGCTGGTGCCGTTCGATGACAAGCTGCAGCCGGCGGAGGCGCTGATCGCGCTCAAGAGCGTCGCCGACCAGAACATCCACTTCGTGATGCAATGCACCGGGTCCAATGTCGGCGCCGCGCTTATCGACGCGGTTGCCAAGCATAACGCCCGCAACCCGGATAACCGGATCATCTATCTGAACTGTGGCGCGCTGGCGACGGAACTGACCAACGAGAATTGCGATTTCTGGCAGTTCCGCTTCGCCGGCAACGTGGAAATGCGTGCCGCCGCGCGGATCAAGTCGCTGCCGGCCTCCATCAAGAAGGTCTACCTGTTGAACCAGGATTACCTGTTCGGCCAGTCGATCCAGCACGACACCAAGAAATGGCTGGCGAAGCTGCGTCCGGACATTCAGATCGTCGGTGACGAGCTGATGCCATTCGGCAAGGTGCAGGATTTCTCACCCTACATTGCCAAGATCAAGGCTTCCGGCGCGCAGAGCGTGATCACCGGCAACTACAATCGCGACCTCAACCTGCTGATCAAGGCCGCGGTCGATGACGGTCTGGATGTTCGTTTCGATACCTTCCTTGGGCATCTGATCGGCGGCCCCACCGCGATCGGCGCAGCCGGCGAAAACCGGATGACCTCGGTCTATGAATACAGCGGCAACGTGCCGGTCGATCTCAAGGTCCCTGAAGCGGAGAAGTTCGACAATGAATGGCGCGCCAAGCATTCGACGGATTTCTCGACGATCAACTTCATGACCATGCTCGACATGCTGGCCCAGGCGATCGACAAGGCCGGCAGCACCGACCCGCTGAAGGTAGCGCTGGCGCTGGAAGACATGCACGCGAAGGACATGGTCGGCCAGGAGAACATCATGCGCAAGGAGGACCACCAGCTGCTGCTGCCCTATTACGTCGGGGTGTTCAGCAAGGACGTGAAATACGACTCCGAGCACACCGGTTTTGGCTGGAAGACCATCATGACCGCCAGCACCGCCGATGAGACCCTGCCGACCACCTGCAAGATGAAGCGGCCGGCCTCCTAGCCCGATCCGGAGGGAAGTCGTGAAGCAACGGATGAGGGCTATGGCGTGGAAATAGTCCTCATCTCCCTTCTCAACGGCCTGGTCTACGGCATGCTGTTGTTCATGCTGGCCAGCGGGCTGACGTTGATCTTCAGCATGATGGGCGTGCTGAACTTCGCCCATGCCAGCATCTACATGATCGGCGCCTATCTGGCCTTCACCGTCAGCCGGTTCATTGGCTTCTTTCCGGCCTTGATCATCGCGCCGATCCTGTGCGGGCTGCTCGGCGCGGGGATCGAGGTCTGGGGCCTGCGCCGGGTGCATCAGAACGGCCATATCGCCGAGTTGCTGTTCACCTTCGGCCTCGTGTTCATCATCCAGCGCGGCGTGCAGATGACCTGGGGCATGCTGCCGATGGCCTACCGGGTGCCGCAAATCCTCGATTTTCCGCTGTTCACGCTGTTCGGCGCCAACTTCCCCGCCTATCGCGGCTTCATGCTGCTGATCTCGGCCGGCATGCTGCTGGGAACCTGGCTACTGCTGAAGAAGACCCGCGTCGGGCTGATCATCCAGGCCGCGCTGACCCATCCGCAGATGGCCAGTTCGCTCGGCCACAACGTGCCGGCGGTGTTCACCATCGTGTTCGCCGGCGGCTGCCTGCTCGCGGGCCTCGCCGGCGTTATCGGCGGCAACTATCAGACCACAGAGCCCGGCATGGCGGACGCCATGGGCCCGATCGTGTTCGTGGTGGTGGTGTTCGGCGGGCTCGGCTCGCTCGCCGGCTGCTTCATCGCTTCCATCATCATGGGCATGGTCCAGACCTTCGCCGTGGTGATTGACTATTCGCTGATCGATCTGGTCAAGCCGCTCGGCATCTCGATCACCGCCGATAACCTGCTGACGGAAATCCTGACCGTTCCGGTCTCACGCATCGGCGCGCTGCTGCCGTTCGCGATGATGATCCTGATGCTGCTGTTCCGGCCCCGCGGACTGCTGGGAACGCGCGATACATGAGCGGCTTGTTGGGGACGTGCGATAGATGACGGGCATGATCGGCAAGAGCTGGCTGTGGGTTGCCGCGGTCGCGCTGGCGGTGCTGCTGCCTTGGTGTTTCTACGATTTCCACACCGGGCGGCAATCGGGCTTCGTGCTGTCGATGCTTGGCCAGATGGGCATGATGATCATCCTGGCCTTGTCGTACAACATGCTGCTCGGCCAATCCGGCCTGTTCTCGCTCTGCCATGCGACCTTCTTCGGCATGGGCGGCTACGCCATGGTGCATTTTCTCAATGCCGCCGGCGACGGCGATCTGCCGGTGCCGATGGAACTGATGCCGTTGCTGGCCGGCCTCGCCAGCCTCGCCCTGGCCGTCGTGTTCGGCTACATGGCCACCAAGCAGCGCGCGACCGCCTTTGCCATGATCACGCTGGGCATCGGCGAATTGATGGCAACCGCGGCACTGATGTTCCATCATTTCTTCGGCGGCGAGGGCGGCGTTTCCACCAACCGCACGATCAACAACAGCCTGTTCGGTCTGACCTATGGGCCGAGTATCCAGGTCTATTACCTGATCGTGGCCTGGACCTTCATCGCCGCGCTGGCGATGTTCTTCCTGACCAAGACCCCGCTCGGGCGGATGGCCAATGCCACGCGCGACAATTTCGAGCGGGCGCAGTTCATGGGCTACGACCCGCGCATGGTCCGCTTCCTGCAGTTCGCGCTGTCGGGCCTGTTCGCCGGCATCGGTGGCGGGCTGTACGCGGTCACCTACGAGATCGTCACCTTCGACGCGCTGGCCGCGCCGCTGTCGGCGAACGCCCTGCTGATGGCCTATATCGGCGGCACCACCGTCTTCGGCGGCCCGGTTCTGGGGGCGGTGCTGATCACGCTGCTGCAAAGCGGCGTCAGCCTGATGTCCAATTCCTGGTTGGTCTATGTTGGGGTGCTGTTCATCTGCATGGTGATCTTCGCGCCGTCCGGCATTGCCGGGCTGATCCTCGGGCACCGCCCGATCGTGCGTGCCGGCAAGTTGGGCCAGTTGGTCGTTCCGTATATCCGGGTCCTGATCCCCGGACTGCTGCTGGTGCTTGGCTTCGTCGGCCTGGTTGAGCTGACCTCGTTCCTGACCATCGGCGCCGCCCAGGGCAAGACGCTGAAGCTGAACGGCAACGAGATCGACGTGCATGCCACGATGCCGTGGCTGATTTCCGCCGTCGCCCTGATCGGCGGCGGTGCCTGGCTTTGGCTGGAGGCACGATACTTCCGCCGGGTCTGGGACGGACTGATGGCTGACCTGAAGGCGGCCGACGGCAAGGCCGTGAGGGTTCTGGCATGAGCACGCCTGCGCTAAGCATCCGCGAGATCACCAAAAGCTTCGGCCAAACCGCGATTATCCGCGGCGTCAGCCTGGACATCGCCGCCGGGGAACGCCATGCCATCATCGGCCCCAACGGCGCCGGCAAGACCACCTGCTTCAACCTGATCAGCGGTCGCTTTCCGATCACGTCGGGCGAAATCCACCTGAACGGCATCCGCATCGATCATTTACCGCCGCACAAGATCAATCGCATGGGGCTGTCGCGCAGCTTCCAGATCACGTCGATCTTTCAACGCCTGTCGGTGTTCGAGAATGTGCGCTGCGCCCTGCTATGGAGCCGCGGCTACCGCTATTCGTTCTGGTCCCCGCTGTGGCGCCAGCGCGAATTGAACGAGCAGGCCGACGTCCTGCTGGAAGACCTCAACCTGCACACAAGGCGCGATATCCCGGCCGGCCTGCTGTCCTACGCCGAGCAACGGGCGCTGGAGATCGGCATGACCATCGCCGGCGGCGCGTCGGTCATCCTGCTCGACGAGCCGACCGCGGGCATGAGCAATACCGAGACCGACTACGCCATGGAACTGATCCGCCGGGTGACCAAGGGCAAGACGCTGGTGATGGTGGAGCACGACATGAAGGTGGTGTTCGACCTCGCGGACGTGATCACCGTGCTGGTCTACGGCCAGGTAATCGCCTCCGGGCCGCCGGAGGCGGTGCGCGCCAACCCGGCAGTCCAGGAAGCCTATCTCGGGGCGCTGGTGGAATGATGCTCGAGGTTCGCGACCTGCACGCCTATTACGGCCAGAGCCACATCCTGCACGGCGTCGATCTGGACGTGGGGGAGGGCGAGATCGTCAGCCTGCTCGGCCGTAACGGCGTCGGGCGCTCGACCACCTGCAAGGCGATCATGGGACTGGTGCCGCCACAGGGCAGCATACGCTATCGCGGTCGCGATGTGGCGGGCTTGCGTTCGGACCTCGTGGCGCGCTGCGGCATCGGCTACGTGCCGGAGGACCGGCAGATCTTCCCGACACTGACCGTGCGGCAAAATCTGGAGCTCGGGCTGAAGAAATCTGGCAAATTCGGCCGCTGGAATTTCCAGGATGTGTTCCGCCTGTTCCCCAATCTGGACGCGCGCCAGGATACCGCCGCCGGCGTGCTGTCGGGCGGCGAACAGCAGATGCTGACGATGTGCCGTACCCTGATGGGCGACCCGGACCTGATCCTGATCGACGAGCCGACCGAGGGCCTGGCGCCCAAGCTGGTGGAGCAGGTCGGCGTGCTGCTGGAAGAAATCGCGCGGCGCGGTGTTTCCATCCTGCTGGTAGAGCAGAAGCTGACCATCGCGCTGAAGATCTGCTCCCGGCTTTATGTCATGGGCCATGGCAGGATCGTGTTCGAGGGTACCGCCGCCGATCTTAATGCCAACGCCGATGTGCGGCGGGAATGGCTGGAGGTCTGAGCCGGCTGCGCGGCAAACTTTTCCCATCAGGTTTTACCGCCGGCCCGACTGATTTCCGGCTGGTTTAATAATCGTAACTTGGCGCATTTCCCTTGTCCTGCGCGGAATTTCGGGCCATGTCGGCGCGATGACCGAAAACTTCACGCAACCGGCGCCGTCCGGCTCGGCCAGAATCGAGGCTGAGATCCTGCGCCTGACCGAGGCGTGCGGGCCGGATAAGTCCATCTGCCCGAGCGAGGTGGCGCGCGTGCTGGATCCGGAATGGCAAAGACTGTCGTCCGCCGTGCGCCGTGCCGCGATCCGCCTGGCCGAGGCGGGGCGGATCGATATCCTGCGCAAGGGCAAGCGGGTGGAGCCGGCCGGCGTCAAGGGCGTGATCCGGCTGCGCATGGGCCGGCCTTCCCAACCGGCTGAGGACGAGCAGGCCGAATGAACCCGCTGGCCTGGCTGGTGGGATTGTTGTTGCCGGCCTGCGCGCTGTCCGGTGCGGCCGGCATTCCCGTGCCGGCGGCCATGGACTTTGCCCGGATCGAGCGTCCGTCCACCCCCAACACCGCGCTGGCGGCACCCGCCGGTTTCCAGCCGAAGCCCGACATCGTCACCCATTCCTACCCGGTGCCTGCCCCGGCGCTGTATGCCGCGTTGCAGGATGTGGCGGCGTTGCAGCAGCGGGTGTTTCCCCTGGCGGCCTATCCCGAACGGGGTCAGGCCTTCTGGGTCGCGCGCAGCGCGGTCTTCAACTTCCCCGATGTGATCAGCGCCGAGATCCGCGCCAAGACGCCGCAGACCAGCACGATCGTGCTGTATTCGCGCAGCATCTACGGCTCGTCCGATCTGGGCGTGAACCGCAAGCGCCTGCTCGGCTGGATCGCGGCGCTGGATGCCGCCGTCTCCAAGCGTTAACCCTAAGCGACAAATCAGGATGTCCGACTCATGCGTGGATTAGGCTCGTTCCTCAAGGATGCCTGGCGCCTGGCCGTTCCCTATTACAAGTCCGAGGAAAAGTGGCGCGCGCGCGGCCTGCTGCTGGTGATCATCGCGATGAACCTGTCCCTGGTGGGCATGAGCGTGGTGTTCAGCTACTGGCACCGGGAGTTCTACAACGCGTTGCAGAACAAGGACTGGAGCTCGTTCATCCAGCTGCTGTTCACGTGGCGGTCGAAGGATGGCGGCGTCATGCCGGGGTTTGTCGGCCTGGCGGTGGTCTATATCCTGATCGCCATCCACCGCACCTACCTGAACCAGCTGCTGCAGATCCGCTGGCGCACCTGGATGACCGGCCGGTTCCTGGATGAATGGCTGGCCGATCGCGCCTATTACCGGATCTCGCTCGCCACCGCCCATGCCGGCGAGCACGGCGCCACAGGCACCGACAATCCCGACCAGCGCATCTCCGACGATTTGCAGGATTTCGTCCAGAGCACCCTCTCGCTCGGGCTCGGCCTGCTGTCCAACATCGTCTCGCTGTTCAGCTTCGTCGGCATCCTGTGGGGCCTGTCCGGCACCATGACCGTGTTCGGCGTCGGCATACCCGGCTACATGGTCTGGGTCGCGCTCGCCTACGCCATCCTCGGCACCTGGCTGACGCATCTGGTCGGCCGCCCGCTGGTCGGGCTGAACTTTCGCCAGCAGCGGGTGGAGGCGGATTTCCGCTACGCCCTGGTGCGGCTGCGGGAGAACATGGAGGGCATCGCCCTGTACGGCGGCGAGGGCCAGGAGAAGGGCAACCTGCTGCACCGCTTCGGCGCCGTGATCGGCAATTTCCGCGCCATCATGATCCGGACGAAATACCTGAACTCGCTGATCGCCGGCTATGGCCAGGTTGCCTCGGTGTTCCCGGTCGTCGTCGCCGCGCCGCGCTATTTCGCCGGGCAGATGCAGCTTGGCGAACTCATGCAGACCGCCGGCGCCTTCGGCCGGGTGCAGGACGCGATGTCCTGGTTCGTGGACGCCTACAGCTCGCTGGCAAGCTGGCGCGCGACCACCGAGCGTCTGGTCAGTTTCCACCGGTCGATCGTGGTGGCGCGCGCGCAAAGCGGCCAGGGGATGCAGGTGGCGGGCTCGCCGGATGGGACCATCGCCTTGCAGGACGTGACCCTGGAGCTGCCGAACGGGACCGAGTTGCTGCGCGATACCGACCTGACGCTGCGGCCGGGGCATTCCGTGGTCGTTTCCGGGCGTTCCGGGATCGGCAAATCCACGCTGTTCCGCGCCATCGCCGGCATCTGGCCGTTCGGCCGCGGCCGGGTGCTCCGGCCCGAAGGGACATGCCTGTTCCTGCCGCAGCGGCCGTATATCCCGCTCGGCAGCCTGCGCCACGCCGTGAGCTATCCCGGGCCGGTGGAGGCCTATTCGCGCGACGAGGTGGCGGCGGCGCTGGAGGCGGTCGGGTTGCCGAGGCTGGTTTCCCAGATGGACGTGGACCAGCCCTGGGCACAGCTGCTGTCGGGCGGCGAACAGCAGCGCCTTGCGATGGCGCGTGCCTTGCTGGCCAGACCGGACTGGCTGTTCCTGGATGAGGCGACGGCAAGTCTGGACCCGGAGGGCGAGGCGGAGATGTATCGCATGCTGAAGGACCGCCTGCCGGGCACCACGATCGTTTCCATCGCCCACCGCGCCAGCGTGGCGGCGTTCCACGATGAACGGCTGGTCTTCGAACGCCGCGACGGCGGGGCTGGGCGGCTGGTGGAAGCGGGAGCTGTCGGGGTGGCGGACTAGTTTCGCCGACGTACGAGCCCAAGGCCGAGCAGTCCGGTGCCGAACAACAGGAGCGCCGCCGGTTCCGGCACGTCGTAGGTGTAGGTGAGCACGGCCTGGCCGTCGAAGCTGGTCAGATCGGAGCCGCCGCCGATGCCGGACAGGCCGGTATGTGAGCGGAAGCCGTATTCGACCAGTAATTGCGGTCCGGCGATCGCGGTCTCGAATGAGGACAGGAAGGTCAGCGAGAACGTTTCGTCGACCGGCATGGTCGCGCCCGTGGTGATGCCGGCCGATCCAGGGGAGGCGACGACGACCGGCACGCCGAACTGGGTGCCGAGATCATGGGTCAGCGTCGGGCCGCCATTGGTGGCGAAGGCGAACAGCCGGGTGCTGATGTCGGTCGTGGGCGGGAACGGCCCGAGGTCGGTGGCGGTTTTGGGCGTGTACCGGCCAGAAATCTCGACGGTGACACCTGTCAGGGTTCCAAGCGTCGTGTCGAACGGCAGGGCGTTTATGTCGAATGGCGTGAGATCGCCGATGGACTGGCTGATCGGGTTTATGACCTGGACGATCGTCGCTGCATGGCCGGGCGCGGCCAGCGCGCAGGCCGCCAGTGAGGCTTCCAGTGAGGCTGCCAGGGCGAGCGATGTATGGCGCATGGCGATCCCTTGTGTCTGTTGCGGGCGATGAACCGCGCCTGCGGCGTAGACGGCTAGGACAGGTGCTGTGGCAGGACTAAAACACAGATCGCTGAAAAGACATAATATTACATTCAGTAGAATGTTGTTGAATTTTCGCTGGTCAACGACTTTTGAACGCTAGAGCTGCAATCAGGCTCCGCGGAGGCCGGCGTGGGTGGACAGGTTGCCCATTGCCTATGTCCGCAAGGTTGCCAGCACGCCCGCCCCGTAGCGTTGCAGCTTTGACGCGCCGACCCCCTTGATCTGTCCAAGTTCGTCCAGGTCCGCCGGCCGCACGGCGGCGATCTCGCGCAGTACCGTGTCGTGGAAAATGACGTAGGGGGGCACGGACTGCGCCTTCGCCTGGGTGGAGCGCCAGGCGCGCAAGGCGTCGAACAGGGTCTCCGACGCCTCGGTGGCTTCGATGGCGGGGGCGGCGTTCCGGTCGGAACGGCGGCGCACCGCTGGGGCCGGTTCTTCCTGGCGCAGCATCACCGGGGCTTCGCCGCGCAGGATCGGGCGCGCCTTGTCGGTGACCAGCGCCAGGCTGGCGTATTCGCCGCTTTCGGTGCGCAGCGCGCCGTGCGCGATCAACTGGCGGATCACGCCACGCCAGAAGCCTTCGGAACGTTCGGCGCCGATGCCGAAGGTCGGCAGTTTGTCGTGGCCGTGGCGGGCGACCATTTCGGTGGTCTTGCCGCGCAGCACCGAGACGATGTGCAGCGCGCCGAACATCTGCCCGGTGCGATAGACCGCCGAAAGCAGCTTCTGCGCGGGAACCGTGCCGTCGTACAGCGAAACCGGATTGGCGCAATTGTCGCAATGTCCGCAATCGCCGGGCAGTTCCTCCCCGAAGCAGGCCAGGAGCGAACGGGTGCGGCACGCTACCGTTTCGGTCAGGGAGACCATTGCCTCCAGCCGCTCGCGCATGACGCGCTTCTGCGCTTCGGGCGCCATCGACTGGGCCAGCCAGTGCCGCGCCCGGGCGATATCCTGGCCGCCGTACAGCAGCAGCGTGTGCGCCGGGTCACCGTCGCGCCCGGACCGGCCGATCTGCTGGTAATAGGCTTCGGGGCTGTCGGGCATGTCCAGATGCGCCACGAAGCGCACGTCCGGCCGGTCGATGCCCATGCCGAAGGCGATGGTGGCGACCATTACCACCGGCTCGCCGGAGCGGAAGCGCATCAGCGAGGCGCGCTTTTCCGAGGGCTCGAGACCGGCATGGAAGGCGACCGCCTGGATGTTCTTCTCCTGCAGCTTCTGCGCGATGCGTTCGGTCTTGGCCCGGCTGCCGCAATAGACGATGCCGCACTCACCGCGATGCCTGCCCAGGAAGGCCAGCAGTTCCGCGGTCTCCCCCACCTTGGCCTGGGCGGCGATGTTCAGGTTGGCGCGGTGGAAGCTGGCGACGAACACCTCCGCCCCGTCCATGCCGAGCGACTGGATGATGTCGGCGCGGGTGCGATGATCGGCGGTGGCGGTCAGCGCGATGCGCGGCACGCCTGGGAACAGCCGCGGCAGGCAGGCAAGCTCGCGGTATTCCGGGCGGAACTCGTGGCCCCACTGGGACACGCAATGCGCCTCGTCGATGGCGATCAGTGCGATCCGCAGGCGCGACAGCCGCTCCAGCGTGCCCTCGGTGAGCAGCCGTTCCGGCGAGACATAGAGCAGGTCGAGCTTGCCGTCGTTCAGGTCGCGGGCGACGGCGCGCGCCTCGGCGGGATCAAGCTCCGAATGCAGTGCGCCGGCCGCGACGCCTACCTGGCGCAGGGCCGCCACCTGGTCGTCCATCAGAGCGATCAACGGCGAGATCACCACCGCCGTGCCGGGCCGGCAGAGGGCGGGAACCTGATAGCAGATGCTCTTCCCGCCGCCGGTGGGCATCAGCACCAGGGCGTCGCCGCCGGCGATCACATGCCGGACGGCGTCTTCCTGCAGGCCACGGAACGCCGGGAAGCCGAAGACCCGGCGCAGCGCCTCAATCGGCGACTCGGGTCCTGCCTTGCCCGGGCCGGCGTGGTCCAAGTTTTCCTGGCTCACCCGGTCGAGCATCCCCGGCGCCCGGCGGCGCGGTTATTTCGCGTCGACGTAGATATCGACGCGACGGCTTTCCAGCGGCGAGTCGATGTAGGTGGTTGCCCCCTTCGGCAGCAGCTTGATGCGGGCGGCGGGGACGCCCTTGGCGATCAACTGGTCCATCACGACCTGGGCGCGCAGATCCGACAGCAATGCGTTGGCGCGTTTGCTGCCGATGGTGCTGGCATAGCCGGCCACGTTCACCGTGTCGCGCGGATGATCCACGGCCCACTTGGCGGCGTCGTCGATGGATTTGCTGGCATTGTTGTCGATCTCAGCCGACCAGGAGGGGAAATACACCACCAGCTTGTGGCGCTGGCCGGTCGGCGCGGCGAATGCCGATGCGGAAAGACCAAGGCCGAGAGCCAGGAAAAGGACCAGAAAGCGGCGCATGCGAATCCCCCGAAAAATCAATGTGTCCCGAGAGGCAATGCCGCTCCTCGCGCGTCGCGTCAATCAGAACCGGCGGGAATGGAGGGCGACAGGAACGGCCTCGCCGGGCGGCGGTCGCCCGGATCGGTCGGCCACAACCCAAAAGTGAAGCCGATGGCAGCGGCACTTGACCGGGGACGGGGTTCGGTGCACATAGCGCTGACTAAATGTGCGCCCTTTCCGGGCGCTTTCGTCGTTTTCTGGGATAAGACCATGGCCAAGAGCAACACGGTTCAGATCAAGCTGGTGTCCACTGCCGATACCGGGTTTTTCTATGTGACCAAAAAGAACGCCCGCGCGCAGACCGGCAAGCTCGAACTTCGGAAGTACGACCCCGTCGTGCGCAAGCACGTCGCGTTCAAGGAAGCCAAGATCAAGTAATCCCCAGGCCGCGAGGCCGCTGGATGCCAATCGGACCGTGAGGCCGTTGGATACCGATTGGGCCGTGAGGCCGTCGGATACGGATCTGTCCCGGGGCAGAAGTTTCCACGGGTTATAGCGCCTCAGCGCGTTCCACCCGATTTCGGCCGCCGCGCTTGGCATTGTACAGCGACTGATCGGCCGCCTGTAGCAGCGCTTCGGCGGTTACCCCTGCGTGACTGCAACAGGCAACGCCGATGCTGATGGTCAGTTTGCGCCTGCGGCCGGGTTCGCTCTCGAAACCGAGTTCCTCGACGGCGGTACGCAGTCGTTCGGCGGCGATCATCGCCTCGGGTTCGTTGGCGCCGGGCATGACGACAACAAATTCCTCGCCGCCATAGCGGGCCAGCGAATCGAACACCCGGGTGTTGGTTCGCAGCACCGACGCAATCTGGCGCAGCGCCTTGTCGCCAGCGGCGTGGCCGAGTTCGTCGTTGACCGATTTGAAATTGTCCACATCCAGCATCAGCACCGCCACATTGGCGGGCTGGCGCGGCGCCAGAAGTCCCTGCAGATGGCGCATCAGATAGCGATGGTTGTAGAGGCCGGTCAGCGGGTCCGTCAGCGCCATCTCCAGCGCGTGGCCCAGGTCTTCCCGCAGCCGATCCTGATAGAATTTTCGTCGTAATTGGTTGCGGGCCCGGGCGCGCAACTCGTTCTCATCCACCGGGCGCAGCAGCCAGTCATTGGCGCCGAGGTCGAAACCGCGCAGCACCTGGGTGTTCATGTCCGGTTCCGCGATCAGCAGCAGCGGGATCTCATGCGTCGCATCCGCCGCGCGGAGCCGGGATGCCAGCATCAACGGGTCGCCGGCGGTCATCGACAGGCTCAGGATGATCAGGTCGAACTGGAACCTGGCGGTCATCTCCAGGGCGGTATCCACATCCAGCGCCCGCGCGGGAATGACCCCTTCCTGCGCCAGGGCATCCTGCACGACCTGCGCGCCGGTGGCCCAGTCATCGACCACGAGTACCCGCGCGCCGGCGATCAGCGGCACCGGCGGGGCGGTCATGCCGAGGCCCAGGGCACGCGCCGTTTCGCCGCGCGCGCGCCATTCGTCGAGCAGCCGCTTCAGCCGGATCAGCCCGCGCACCCGCGCCATCAGCGTCTCGAGCTCCACCGGCTTGGTCAGGAAATCGTCGGCGCCCGCCTCGAGGCCGCGCACCCGTTCCGCCGGCTCTCCCAGCGCGGTGACCATCACGACCGGGATATGCATCGTCGCCGGGTCGTCCTTCAGCCGGCGGCAGCATTCGAAGCCGTCCATTCCCGGCATCATGACGTCGAGCAGGATCAGATCCGGCTGCCAGGATTTCGCGGCGGCAATGGCAGCAAAACCGTCCAGTGCCGCCTGTACCTGGTAGTACTCGGCGGCCAGCTTCGCTTCGAGCAGCCGCGTATTGGCTGGCACGTCGTCGACGATGAGGATCCGTGCAGTCATCTGCCAGGCGTCGCCTTCCGTCGCTTCAGACCAAGGGTAGGTTGCCGCTGCATGAGCTTTGACACTTCGAGATGGTTAGCATGACGCAACGCACAACATAAACGCGACTTGCGGATAAGAACAGCCGGGTGCCGAGAAGCGGCACATCGTAGAGCCCGGAAAGGCAACATTGGTTTAACAGAACGCACGTAACTGAACGGCAACCGCCCGGCGGGCTTTCGTGCCGGCGATGTTTGCTGTACGGCTCACCTTCGTTAGCCATATGACGAAACGAGAGTGACAAAATTATGTCAAACGACACGAAGAGCGGTTTTTACCGGCCGGCGATCGCCACTCGGGAGCCAATTGCCTCCTCTCCCTCGTCTCCCGTAATGCCCCCGGTTGCCAATCCGGCAATGTTCTTTCGCCGGTGGCTGGCCAATCCGTTGCAGATGGGTTCCATTGTCCCGTCATCGCCCGCGCTCTGCGCCCGGGTCGTGGCGCAGACACGGCACGCACCCGATGAGATCGTGCTGGAGCTTGGCGCTGGAACCGGCGTGATTTCAAAGGCCTTGCTGGCCGCCGGAGTGCCGGCTGAGCGGCTTTTCGTGGTCGAGATCGTGCCCGACATGACCGATCACCTGCGCCGGGTGCTGCCGGGCGTGAACGTGGTCCAGGGCGACGCGCGGGAATTGAAGGATCTGCTCCCCGCCCAATGGCATGGCCGCGTCGGCACCGTGATCTGCGGGATCCCGCTGGTGCTGCTGCCGCTGCCGGAGCAAAGGCGCTTCATCGACGCGATCGAGGCGGTCGCGCCCGGCCGCGGCTTCCTGCACTACAGCTACTGCGCCACCTCGCCGCTGCCCGCCCGCAAGCACCGGCTCGCCGCCAAGCGGGAGGCCTGGACGCCGAAGAATTTCCCCCCCGCCAGCGTCTGGCGCTACACTCCCGCGGCCTGAACCCCATCCCGAGGAGGCCGGCGGCTTGACCTGGTCGATCCTGGTTCGCGATCCCGCCACCGGTGCGCTGGGCGCCGCGGTGGCCACCCGCTTCTTCGCGGTCGGTGCGCTGTGCATCCATGTGGAGGGCGGTGTCGCGGCGCTGGCGACCCAGGCGCTGATCAATCCGATGTATGCCGTGCACGGCATGCCCCGGCTGCGCGCCGGCGAGGCGCCGGAGGAAGTGGCCGCGGCGCTGCTGGCGGAAGATGCCGGGCGGGAGCACCGCCAACTGCACATCCTCGATGCCCGGGGCCGCATCGCCCAGCACACCGGGGGCGAGTGCGTGGCCTGGTGCGGCTCGGTGCGCGGCACGGATATTTCGGTCGCCGGCAACATGCTGGCCGGAGCGGCGGTGGTGGAAGCCACGCTGGCCGCGTTCCAGGCCGCAGGCGGCGATCTGACCGAGCGCCTGCTGACGGCGCTGGAGGCCGGCGAGGCGGCCGGCGGCGACAAGCGGGGCAAACAATCGGCGGCCCTGAAGATCTGCACCGCCGATCCCTATCCGGACCTCGACATCCGTGCGGACGACCATCCCGATCCGCTGGCCGAACTGCGCCGGCTGCACCGGGTGAGCCGGGAGCGCTTTGCCGTCTTCCGCCGTTTCATGGCCGGCAGCCACAGCCCCTGCGGCGTATTCGACCGCACGGTCATCGACGCGGCGATCGCCCGGGAAGGCAAGTCCGCCGCGTGACCCGGCCGCTCTAATCGCTTGCGCAGCCTTGGTCCGCCCGGCCATCATGGGCCTATAATAAAAACTTCACCTTTTCCGGGGATCTTCACGATGCGGCGCATCCTGCTGGCCACCAGCCTGTTCGTCACGACCCAGGTCATGATGACCTCTCTCGCTTTGTCCCTGGGATTCGGCTCGGCGCAGGCGCAAACCCTGCGCATGGCGCTGCGCCAGGACCCCGACATCCTCGATCCCACCCTGGCGCGTTCCTATGTCGGGCGGATCGTGTTCGCCGGGCTGTGCGACAAGCTGTTCGACATCGACGCCAAGCTGAACATCGTGCCCCAACTCGCCACCGGCTACGAATGGGCCGATCCCAAAACCCTTGTCATCAAGCTGCGGCCCGGCGTGGTGTTCCATAACGGCGAGAAGCTGGACGCCGAGGCGGTGAAATACTCGCTGGAACGCCACCTGACGATGCAGGGCAGCTTCCGCCGCAGCGAGATCGGCGTCATCGACCAGATCGAGATCATCGACCCGCTGACCGTCCGGCTGAAGCTGAAGGCGCCGTCCGTGCCGATCCTGGCCCAGCTTGCCGACCGCGCCGGCATGATCCTGCCGCCCAAGGCGACCGAGGCCGCGGGCAAGGATTTCGGCGCCCACCCGGTCTGCTCTGGCCCGTTCCGCTTCGTCGAACGCGTGGCGCAGGACCACATCACGCTGGAACGCTTCCCGGATTACTGGAACGCGAAGGAGATCCACCTCGACCGTGTGATCTACCAGACCCTGACCGATAGTTCGGTCCGCGTCGCCAATCTGCGCGCGGGCAGTATCGATCTTTCCGAGCAGATCGCGCCGACCGACGTGCAGCAGGTGAAGAGCGACCCCAAGCTGCGCATCGTTTCCTCCCCCGGCCTCGGCTACCAGGGGCTGACATTCAACCTGGCCAACGGACCGCGCTCGAAAACGCCCATCGCCCAGAACGCGCTGCTGCGCCAGGCGTTCGAACTGGCGATCGACCGCACCGCGCTGATCCAGGTGGTGTTCAACGGCCTGTTCCAGCCCACAGCGCAGGCGGTATCCTCCGGCTCGCCCTACTATGTCCCCTCCATCCAGCCGCCGGCCCGCGACATCGCCCGCGCCAAGGCGCTCATCAAACAGTCTGGCGTGCCGACGCCGATCGAGGTGACCATGAACGTCACCAACGAACCGGAAAACCGCCAGCAGGCCGAGGTTATCCAGTCCATGGTGGCGGAAGCCGGCTTCGACCTGAAGCTGAACACGATGGAATTCGCCTCCTCGCTGCAGGCGGAGGCGCGCGGCGATTATGAAGTCTACCAGATCGGCTGGTCCGGCCGTGCCGACCCGGACGGCAATACCTACGCCTTCCTGCACACCGGCGCCGGGCAGAACACCGGGCATTACTCCAACCCGGTGGTGGACGCGGCGCTGGACGAAGCCCGCACCGTGGCGGACGTGGACCAGCGGCGCGCGCTGTATGCGAAGATGTGGCAACAGGAACGCCAGGACCTGCCGATCATCTATATCTACCAGTGGCAAAACATCGTCGGCATGTCGGCCA
>JBBIQA010000008.1:0-44954 GCA_037442565.1 Rhodospirillales bacterium | reverse complement strand
GCCGCCAGCGCCCGCACCGCCGGGGCCACGCGCACACGCGCGGCGGGCACGGCCGCCCGGACCGGTTCGGCGGCAATGGGCCGGGCAGGCACCGGCACCGGCTCCGTCAGCGAGCCCACCACCGTGCCGCTATCCGCGCCCGCCCCCTCGGCGAACGCCACGAGCGGCGCGCCGATCGGCAGGCGCGCGTGCACCTCCGCCAAAAGCCGCTCGATCCGCCCGCCATGCGGCGAGGGGATCTCGACCACCGCCTTGTCGGTCTCCACCGAGACCAGCGGCTGATCCGCCACCACGTGATCTCCGGCCGCCACATGCCAGGCGACGATCTCGGCGTCCTGCAGCCCCTCTCCGAGATCCGGCAGGACGAAGATCCGCTCGCTCTCGCTTGTCATGCGCCCTTCCCTCAGCCGTGCCGCAACGTCCGCCGCACGGCGGCGAGGATGCGGTCGACGCCCGGCATATAATGTTGCTCCAGGCGCGCCAGCGGCACCACGGTGTCGTAGCCGGTCACGCGCTCCACCGGCGCGAGCAGCGAGAACAGGCCGGGACCCGCAAGCTGCGCGGCGATTTCCGCGCCGAAGCCGGCCGTCAACGGCGCTTCGTGGCAGATCACGCAGCGGCCGGTCCGCGCCACCGAACCCAGGATGGTCTCGGCGTCGAGCGGCACCAGGGTGGCGACGTCGATCACCTCGGCGGAGATGTTCTCCGCCGCCAGCCGGTCCGCCGCCGCCAGCATTTCGCGCAGCACCGCGCCCCAGCCGACCAGCGTGACATCGCTGCCGTCCCGCACGACGAAGCACCGGTCGAGCGGCAGCGCCGCGCCGTCGTCGGCTACCGGCTCACGCCCCGCGCGGTACAGCCGCGTCGGCTCCAGAAAGAGCACCGGATCGGGGTTGCGGATGGCGGCGAGCAGCAGGCCGTAACCCTGCTTCTGCGAGGAGGGAATAACCACACGCAGGCCAGGGATATTGGTGAAGCACGCCTCGCCACTTTCCGAATGATGCTCGGGCGCGTGGATGCCGGCGCCGCATGGCGTGCGCAGAACCATCGGGCAGGTCAGGCGGCCGCGCGTGCGGCTGCGCAGGCGGGCCGCATGGTTCAATATCTGGTCGATCGCGGCATAAGCGAAGCCCATGAACTGGATCTCCGCCACCGGCCGCAGGCCCTGGGCCGCGAGCCCGACGGACATCCCGGCGATCGCCACCTCGGCCAGTGGCGTATCGAGCACCCGCTCCGCGCCGAAGCGCGCCAGCAGCCCTTCGGTGGCGCGAAACACCCCGCCGTCCTTGCCGATATCCTCGCCGAGCAGAACCACATTCGGATCATCGCGCATCGCGCGGGCCATCGCGAGGTTGATCGCCTCTACCAGCGTAACATCCCGCAGGGTGGTATCGGCCGGCTTCACATCAGGCATCGTTTTCCTCGCCGCCGATGGCCCGGGCCCGCTGCGCCGCCAGGGACGCGGGAAGAGTGGCGAACATGTAATCGAACATCGCGGAAACCGGCTGCGGCGGTGTTGCCAGATAGGTCTCCGCCGCCCGCTCGATCGCCGCTGCCGCGTCCGCCAGCGCGTGTTCCTCCGCCTCACGGTTCCAGGCGCCCCGCGTGACCAGATACTGGCGCAAACGCGCGATCGGCTCGCCATGCCAGTGCCGGCTGACCTCCGCGTCGTCGCGATAGCGCCCGGCATCGTCCGCAGTGGTGTGATCGCTGAGGCGATAGGTCAGCGCCTCGATCAGGCTGGCGCCACCGCCGGCGCGAGCCCGCGCCAGGGCGCGCGCGACACTGTCGCGCACGATGATGACATCGTTGCCGTCGACCTGTTTGCCCGGGATGCCCGCCCCTATCGCCTTTTGCGCCAGCGTTCCGGCGGCACTCTGCGCACCGCGCGAGACCGAAATGGCCCATTGGTTGTTGTTGACCACGACGACCATCGGCAGCTGCCACACGCCCGCGAGGTTCAGCGCCTCGTAAAAATCCCCCTTCGACGTCGCGCCGTCGCCGACGATGCACAGTACCGCCCGCGCCTCGCCGCGCAGCTTCATCGCCAGCGCCACGCCCGCCGCGTGCGGCACATGGCTCGCCACCGGCACCGAGATGGGAAAATCCTGGCGCGGTCCGGCGAAATCGCTGCCACGCTCGTCCCCGCCCCAGTACAGCAGCAGCTCCACCGGCGTCACGCCGCGCCATAGCTGCGCCGCCTGGTCGCGAAAGGACGGGAGCAGCACGTCATCCGCCGCCATCGCGCTGGCCGCGCCCACGCCCACCGCCTCCTGCCCAAGGGAGGAGGCGAAGGTGCCCAGCCTGCCGGTTCGCTGCAGCGCCACCGCCTTGGCGTCGAAGGCGCGCGTCAGCACCATGGCGCGATACAGTTTCACCAGTTCGGCCGGGTTCGCCATCGCCTCGGGCAAGGGGCCCAGCAATACGCCCTCCGGGTCCAGGTACCGGGAAAGCTGTATCTCGAATTCGGCGACGCGCGTTGTGAACATGCACGGATCCTTGATACCATCCAGGCTAGGCGATACGGCGCGTCGCGGGCATTGAGGTGGATCAACCGGCCGGGCGGCACCACATGGGATCATGCCGCATCATTGCGGCTGCGCAGGAGGCGAGGCGATGCGACTGATCCATCAGGTGATCGACGATCTGAAGGGCCTGCCCGACGAACCCGTCACTCCCATGGCCGTCGCGCTCGAGGAGTTGCTCGGCGGCGAGCGGGGCTCGCTGCCCGACCTCGCGGACCGTTTCACCCAGGCCGGGCTCGGCCACATCATGGCGTCCTGGATCGGCGACGGCGAGAACCAGCCGGTCAGCACCCGGGACCTGCGCCACATCCTCGGCGAGGAACGGGTGCAGGATCTGGCCACGCTGGCGGGCATGACGTCGGGCGAGTTCCTCGTCCACCTGGCACGCCAGCTTCCAGCTGTCGTGCATCGCATGACACCCGACGGAGATATCGAGCGCCCGCCGACCTAGGCTTGCCGCCATGTCACAAACCAGCGAAGGTGGATCGGACCAGCCGGACACCGGTCCGGGCGGCCGGGCCCCCATCACGCGCGGCAATGCCTGGGTCGCGGAACGGCTTCGCCAGGCAGCTACCCTACTGGCCGCGCAGGATGCCAACCCCTTCCGCGTCGGGGCGTATCGCCGTGCGGCGGGCGCGATCGACGCCCTGAAGAGCGAATTGCGCGACATCGCGGCGACCGGCGGCCACGCCGCCCTGGAAGCCATTCCCGGCGTCGGTCCCTCCATCGCCGGCGCCGTCGCGGAGATGCTGGCAACCGGCCAGTGGGGCTTCCTGGAACGGCTGAAGGGCACCTCGGACCCGGAAGCCCTGTTCGCCTCCGTTCCCGGCATCGGCCCGGCGCTGGCCCACCGCATCCAGGAGGTTCTGCACGTGGATACGCTGGAGGCGCTGGAAATGGCCGCGCATGACGGGCGCCTGCTCCAGGTGCCCGGCTTCGGCGCCCGGCGCGCCGCCATGGTGCGCAGCGTGCTCGCCGAACTGCTCGCCCGGATGCGCCCCGCCCTGCCCCACACAGCCGACGAACCCGATGTCGAACTGCTGTTGGACGTTGACCGCGAATACCGCGAGAGGGCGGCGGCCGGAACCCTGCGCAAGATCGCGCCGAAACGCTTCAACCCGGGCGGCGAGGCCTGGCTGCCGATCCTGCACACGGTGCGCGGGCCTTGGCATTTCACCGCGCTATTCTCAAACACCGCGCGCGCGCATGAGCTCGGTCGCACTGGCGACTGGGTCGTGCTCTATTTCCACCGCGACGCCCGGCCGGAGGGCCGGCGCACGATCGTGACCGAGACCCAGGGCAAGGGGCGCGGCCGACGCGTGGTGCGCGGACGGGAGGCCGAATGCCTGGCATAGACCGCCGCCGCGCCATCCTGCCGGCCCGCCTGGTTCTCATGGCGGGCTGGGCGTTGCTCGCCGCGGGCTGCGTCCAGCCCCCGCCCGTGCAGGCGCCCGCTCCGGCTCCGCGCGCCGCCCCGGCGGCCACGGGACGGCCGGTTCCCACGCTGTCCCAGGCAGAAATCGCCGCCGAGGCCGCGCATCTGCGCACGGCGCTGGCGCGGGAAGTGCCACACAGCCTGCCGGCGGGCGGGGCCAGCGACCGGCAGTGGATCGAGCGGGCCAAGGCCATGCTCGACCGCGGCTTCGTTCGCATCGATCATCCTCAGCTGATCGTCGTGGTGGATCGCAATCCCCGCGTCCAGCAAATGCGCATCGTGCTGGCGCAACCACCCGGCGCACCCTGGCAAATCATCGGCGGCAGCAAGGTCTCCACCGGCCAGGCCGGCAGGCGCTATTACTACATCACGCCCACCGGCGTGTTCCTGCACACCGATGGCATCCTGGACTACCGCGCGCTCGGCACCTTCAACGAGAACCACATCCGCGGGCTGGGACTGAAGGGGATGCGCGTGTGGGATTTCGGCTGGCAGACGGCCCACAAGGGCTGGCGCGCGGACGGCGAGCCGGGCGACATAAGGCTGCTGCTGCACGCGACCGACCCCGACTATCTGGAACAGCGCCTCGGCCGCCCCGCCTCGCAGGGCTGCGTGCGCATTCCCGCCACCATGAACCGGTTCCTCGACCTGCACGGCGTGCTGGACGCCGACTATGAGCAGGACGCCGCAAGCGATCCCCGCATCAACGCCCTATTGCTGCCGGAGCGGCGGCCCAGCCGGCTGGCCGGCAACGCGATGGTGGTCATCGACACCTCGCAGCCTGACTGACGCGACTGGTCGTTGCGGACTTGACCCATATCAAGGCACGCCGGGCACAAAGCCGCTCGACTGGCTGGCGATCCGGCCTGTCCGGGCGACAAGGCTCCGGCGATCCAGTTCATGAGGTGCGCAATGCCCGACGACGCAACCCTGCAGGCGATGGTGATGGACGAACTGGCGTGGACGCCCGAGGTCAACGCCGCCCATATCGGCGTCGCTGCGCGCAATGGCGTGGTCACGCTGAGCGGCGTCGTCGGCAGCCTGGTGGAGAAGGTCGCCGCCGAGCAGGCTGTCCGCCGGGTGAAGGGCGTGCAGGGCCTGGCGCAGGAGATCCTCGTTCACCCACCCGCCGCGCATAAGCGGACGGACGAGGAAATCGCCGAGCGTGCGCTGAAGATCCTCAACTGGGACCTGGAGGTTCCCGACGAGCATATCCAGGTCAAGGTGGAGGGCGGCGTGGTGACGCTGCGCGGCAACGTGACGCACCAGTTTCAGCGGCAGGCGGTGGAGCGCGACATCCGCAAGCTCGGCGGGGTGACCGACATCGTCAACCTGATCGAGCTGCGCCCGGGCGCCGAGCCGGCCACCGACACCGCCACGGTGCACGACAAGATCCAGAACGCGCTGCGCCGCAGCGCCGAGCTGGAGGCCTCGCACATCGACGTCAGCATTCACGGCGGCAAGGTCATCCTGCGTGGCAAGGTAAGGACCTGGTGGGAACGCAACATCGCCGAAAGCGCCGCCTGGTCGGCGCCGGGCGTCACCGAGGTCGTGGACGAGCTGAACGTCGCCGGCTGAGACGTCGCGCGTCAGCGGGTCAGATAGGCCACCGCACCGTCCAGCGTGAACAGCTTCGGGTAATCGGCTTCGGGGATATCGATCCGGGTACGCTCATGCAGCGCGGCGATGAAGTTGAGGAAGTCCATCGAATCGAGATCGAGTTCCTCGCGCATCTGCGCCCTGCCCGGCAGCGCGTCGAGATCGGCTTCCGGCGCGATGCCCAGCAACACGTCGAAGATCAAACGCTTCGCCTCGGCCTGGTTCATGCTGTTTCTGTCTCCTGCAACAGACGATCGATTTCCACCAGAAGCAGGCCGCCGCGATGCCCGTCGCTCGCGCGGTGATCGCCGGCCAATGTCAGCGTGACGACCGGACGTGGCCCGATCGCGCCGGCCACCACCCAGGGACGGGTGACGACGCGGCCCACCCCGATCATGGCCACCTGCGGCGGGTAGATGATGGGCAGCACGGCCTCGGCACCGCGATCGCCCAGGCTGGTCACGGTAATGGTGGGATCGCTCAGTTCCGAGCTGCGCAGCCCCGAACTCCGCGCCCGCAGCACCAGATCGCGCATCGCCGCCATCAGTTCGTCGAGCGAACGCCGATCCGCGTCGCGCACCGCCGGCGCCACCAGCCCGCCGCCACGCAGCGCGATCGCCCAGCCGACATGCACGCCTTCGCCGGGGCGGAACCCCCCTGCCTCCCAGAAGCCGTTCAGTTCCGGCGCCTTGGCGATCGCGCGGGCGATGGCATGCAGGAACAGCGCGGCGGGCAGCACCCGTTCGGGTGGCGCGCGCTCGGCGTTCAGCCGCTCCAGCCGCGCCAGCGCGGCGGACATCTCCACCGTCTGGGTCAGGTAATAGTGCGGGATCTCCCGCTTGGACCGGGTCATCGCGGCGGCGATGGCCTGACGCATCGCCGCCGGATCGAAACCCGACCGCCGGCGCACCGCGTCCCCGCCGGCCCGCGTTGGCAACGCGGCTTCGACATCCGCCACCGTGACGGCCCCATCCGGACCGCTTCCCACCAGAACCCCGACATCGATGCCACGCTCGGCAGCAAGACGCCTGGCCGCCGGCGACACGAGTGGCCGCGCTGTCCTGGCCATAGACGCAACCGCTGCCATAGGCGGCGGAGCTACTGGCGGCGGCGGCACGACTTCCAGCGGCACAGACGGCGGCAGCGCAGCCGCGGCCGGCATGGCGGCGCCGCCGTCGAGCCGCGCGAGAACCGCGCCGACAGGAGCGCTCCCCCCCACAGGCACGACGATCTCCGACAGCGTGCCCTCGCTGAAGATCTCGATCTCGATGGCGCCCTTCTGCGTCTCCACCACGGCCACCACATCGCCGCGCTTCACCTTGTCGCCCGGCTTCACCAGCCATTCGACCAACGTGCCGGCCTCCATGTCCGCGCCAAGCGAGGGCATACGAAAATCGGTCATGCGCGCTTCAGCAATCCACGCACCGCCGCCACGATGCCCGCCGCCTGCGGCAGCGCCGCCTGCTCCAGATGCGCGGCATAGGGGATCGGCACCTCGCGTGAGCACACCCGGCGGATCGGTGCGTCGAGTTCATACAGCGCGTCCTCGGCGATCCGGGCGGCGATCTCGGCCGACAGCGAGCCCGACTTCCAGCCCTCGTCCACGATGACCACGCGGCGCGTGCGGGATACCGACCCGAGCACCGTCGCCATGTCGAGCGGGCGCAGCACCCGCAGATCGATCACCTCCGCCTCGATCCCCTCCTGGTGCAGCGTCTGCGCGGCTTCCAGGGTCTTGAACAGCGATCCGCCATAGGTGACCAGCGTGACATCCCGCCCCGGCCGGCGGATCCTGGCTGAGACGATGTCCACGCCGGTGATGGCGGGATCGAGTTCGTCCTCGCGGTTGTAGAGCATCACATGCTCGAACAGCAGCACCGGATTGGGATCGTCCAGTGCCGGCTGCAGCATGTGGCGCGCATCCTCGATCGTCGCCGGCGCCAGCACCTTCAGGCCGGGAATATGCGCGTACCAGCCTTCGAGGCTGTGCGAATGTTGCGCAGCCAGCTGCCGCCCGGCGCCGGTGGCCATGCGGATCACCAGCGGAACGGCGAACTGCCCACCCGACATGTGCGGAATGGTGGCCGCGCTGTTGACGATCTGGTCCAGCGCCAGAAGGCTGAAATTCACCGTCATGATCTCGACGATCGGCCGCATTCCCGCGATCGCCGCGCCGATGCCGGCACCGACATAGGCACCTTCGGACAGCGGCGTGTCGCGGATCCGGTCCTCGCCAAGCTCCTCGGCCAGCCCCTTGGTCACCGCATAGCAGCCGCCATAGCGCGCGACATCCTCGCCCATGAGGAACACGCGGGGGTCGGCCAGAATGGCGGCGCGGATCGCCTGCCTGCAGGCCTCGCGATAGGTCATGCGTTGCGGCGCGGTGCTCATTGCGGAACCCGGTCCATGATCGTGAAGCGCTCCAGTTCCTCGACCGGCTCCCAGCTGCCCGCCTCGGCGAAGGCCACCGCGGTCTCGACCTCGGCGGCGATATCGGCCTCGATCTTGCCGATCTCGTCCGCGTGCATCAGCCCGCTCTGCTCCAGCCACACCTGCAGTTGGCGCACCGGGTCCTTCTGCCGCCAGGCCTCGATCTCCTGCTTGCTGCGATAGCCCTGCGAGTCGAACATCGAATGGGCGCGAAAGCGATAGGTTTGGCATTCCAGGAAATACGGCATACCACCGCGCCGGATCTCGCCGATGGCCCGGCGCGCCGCCACCTCGACGGCGACGACATCCATCCCGTCCACCGCCTCGCCTGCCATGTTGTAGGCCGCGGCCTTGCGGGCGATATGCGTCTCGGCCTCGGCGCGTTCCAGGGACATGCCCATCGAGTACAGATTGTTCTCGCACACGAACAGCACCGGCAGCTTCCACAGCGCGGCCAGGTTCATGCTCTCATGAAATGACCCCTCATCCACCGCGCCGTCGCCGAAGAAGCAGGCGGTTACGGCGTCGCGCCCCGCCATTCTGTCGGCCAGCGCCGCACCCACAGCCAATGGCAGGCCGCCGCCCACGATGGCGTTGCCACCATAGAACCGCCGCGCTGCGTCAAAGACATGCATCGACCCGCCACGCCCACGGCAGCAGCCTTCCTGCTTTCCGTACATCTCGGCCATCAGCACATCCATGCCGATGCCGCGCGCCAGCGCCTGGCCATGTTCGCGGTAGGTCGCGACAATGGCGTCCCGCGCTTCCAACGCCTCGACGACGCCCACCGAAACCGCCTCCTCGCCATCATAGAGGTGCATGAAGCCGCGGATCTTCTCGCTTTGATAAAGCTCGAAGCATTTCTCCTCGAACCGGCGGATGCGCAGCATGGCGGTCAGCAGATGGCGCACATGCGCGTGGTCGAGATGCACCTTGCCGGTCATCGCCCATCGCTTTCCAATGTGGACAGGTCGCCTTCCGGCAAACCCAGTTCCCGCGCCTTCAGCAGGCGCCGCATGATCTTGCCGCTGCGCGTGCGCGGCAGGCCGGGGCTGAAATCGATCTCCTTCGGCGCCACCACCGCCCCCAGCCGCTTGCGCGCGTGGCCGATCAATTCACGGCGCAAGGCCTCCGAGGGCGTGAAGTCCGGATTGAGCGCGACGAACGCCTTGACGATCTCGCCGGCCATCGGGTCCGGCTTGCCGATCACCCCCGCCTCCGCCACGGCCGGATGCTCCATCAGGGCGCTCTCCACCTCGAACGGCCCGATCAGATGGCCCGACGACTTGATCACGTCATCGGCGCGCCCGACGAACCAGTAGTAGCCATCGCCGTCGCGCATCGCGAGGTCGCCGGTGAGGTACCAGTCGCCGATGAAGCATTTCCGGTAGCGTTCGTCCTCGTGCAGATAACCGCGCATCATCGATGGCCAGCCGGCCCTGAGCGCGAGTTCACCCTCGGTCATCGACGCGCCGATCGGGGTTACGCTGCCATCGTCGTTGCGCTGCATGATGGCCGCCTCGATGCCCGGCAAAGGCTTGCCCATGGAGCCGGGCTTGACGTTCATAGAGGCGAAATTGGCGATCATGATCCCGCCGGTCTCGGTCTGCCACCAATTGTCGTGGAACGGCCGGCCGAACGCCTGCTGCCCCCAGATCACCGCCTCCGGGTTCAGCGGTTCGCCGACACTGGCCAGGAAGCGCAGCGCGGACAGATCGAAGCCCAGCACCGCCTCGATGCCCAGCTTCATCATCATGCGGATCGCGGTCGGCGCGGTGTACCACACGCTCACCCGCTCGCGTTGCAGAATACCGTACCAGGTCTCGGCGTCGAACTCCGCCTCGGCAACGACGCTGGTCACGCCGTTGGTAAGCGGCGCGATGATGCCGTAGCTCGTTCCGGTCACCCAGCCCGGATCGGCGGTGCACCAGAAGATATCGTCGGCGTGCAGATCGAGCGCGTACTGGCCGGTGACGTGGTGCGTGACGACCGCGTCATGCACGTGGATCGCCCCTTTCGGCTTGCCGGTGGTTCCGCTGGTGAAGTGCAGCAGCGCCGGGTCCTCCGGGCGTGTCGGCGGGATGGTGAAATCCGCACCCTGCGCCCTGACCAACCGCTCCCAGCCGAGCGTGCCCGGCACCTCGGTCGTTTCGGCACCATTCTCCGCCAGCAGGATTACATGCTCCAGCTTCGGCAGCCGGTCGCGGATCGCCGCCACCTTGCGTCGATATAACGCTCCGGTGGTCACCAGGAACCTTCCCTCGCCGATCGTCAGCCGGGTTGCAATCGGTTCCGGCCCGAATGCGGAGAAAAGCGGCGAGACAACGCATTTCGCCTTCAGCGCGCCCAGCACCGCGACATACAGTTCCACCACCCGGCCTGCCAGCACGAACACCCGGTCACCCTCGGCGGCGCCGAGGCAGCGCAGGGCGTTGGCGAAACGGTTGGTTTCGGCCTTCAGGTCGCGATAGGTCAGATTGCGCTGGTCGCCGTTCCGCCCGATCCAGCGCAATGCGTGGCGATCCGCCAGCTTCCCGCCGACATGACGGTCAATGGCCTCGTGCGCGATGTTCAGGCCCTGCCCGCCCGGCAGGCCGTCCAGCAGCGCCCGCGCCTTCGCCCAGGTGAAATCCCCGCGCACCTTCTCATAATCGGACAGATTGGCCGGCACACCAGCGCCGTTACGCGGCTTCACGATGAGCGGATAGCTGCCCGCGAGGAAATTGTGACCCGATGCCGGCGCGGACACGGCTGGCTCCTGCTGCTTGTCGTTCCCTTATGCGGAAACGATCTAGGCTAAACACGGTTCGCGCGAATTGATCGAGATCAACGCCTCGCCGGCAATCCGACCCTGGTACCGGCCCTGATCATTGCGAAATTGACCTGCATCAATGTGCCCGCAGTCGGACCGCCCTAGCACAAGCATGGGAAAACCCACGCTATCAACCGGAAATCCGGCTCGATGCCACCGCGTTCGGCAGGCCGGAGCCAGCAACAGGAGATCGCTCGGTGGCCCACAAGCAAGTCCTTTTCCGTTCCGCCGCGCGCGAGAAGATCCTGCATGGCGCCACCCTGCTGTGCGATGCCGTTCGCGTTACCCTGGGTCCGAAATCCAAGTCGGTGTTGATCCAGAAAAGCTGGGGCACTCCGATCGTCTGTAACGACGGCGTGACCATCGCCAAGGAATTCGACCTCAAGGACCCGGCGGAAAACCTCGGCGCGCAGATGCTGCGCCAGGCCGCCGAGCGCACCGGCGACAAGGTCGGCGACGGCACCAGCACCTCCACCATCCTGGCACAGACAATCTACGCCGATGGCGTGCGCAATGTCACCGCAGGCGCCAGCGCCATCGACCTCAAGCGCGGCCTGGAGCGCGCCTCCAAGGTGGCGATCGAGGCGCTGCATACGCTGTCGCGCGAGGTTGGCACGCGCAAGGAAAAGGCACAGGTGGCGACGATCTCGGCGCATAACGATCCGGCGATCGGCGAGCTTGTCGCCGACGCGATGGAAAAGGTCGGCGGCGAGGGTGTGATCACCGTCGAGGAGTCGAAGACCACCGAGACGACCCTGGAAGTTGTCGAGGGCATGCAGTTCGACCGTGGCTACATCTCGCCGTATTTCGTGACCAATGCCGAAAAGATGATCGCCGAACTCGAAGACCCCTACATCCTGATCCATGAGAAGAAGCTCTCCGGCCTGCAGCCGATGCTGCCGCTGCTGGAGGCGATCGTGCGTTCCGGCCGTCCGCTGCTGATCGTCGCGGAGGATGTGGAGGGCGAGGCACTGGCGACGCTGGTGGTGAACAAGCTGCGCGGCGGCCTGCGGGTCGTGGCGGTAAAGGCGCCGGGCTTCGGCGATCGCCGCAAGGCGATGCTGGAGGACCTGGCGATCCTGACCGGCGGGCAGATGGTCTGCGAGGAGGTTGGGGTCAAGCTGGAGAACGCGACCATCGACATTCTTGGCTCAGCCAAGCGCGTGGTGGTTACCAATGAGAACACCACTGTGGTGGGCGGCGCCGGCCGCAAGGAGGACATCGACGGAAGATGCAACCAGGTCCGCCGCCAGATCGAGGAGACGACATCGGACTACGACCGCGAGAAGTTGCAGGAACGGTTGGCCAAGATGGCGGGGGGCGTCGCGGTGATTCGTGTCGGCGCACCCTCCGAGGCGGAGATGAAGTCGCGCAAGGAGGCGCTCGACGACGCCATCAGCGCCACCAAAGCAGCGGTCGCCGAGGGCATCGTACCCGGTGGCGGCCTTGCGCTGATCCGCTGCGTCGAGGCGGTCGCCGCCGAGGAAGCGAAGTGCGAGGGCGACGAACGCACCGGCGTTCAGGTCCTGAAACGGGCTCTCGAGGCGCCGACGCGCCAGATCGCGGAGAATTCCTCCGTCGATGGCGGCGTCGTGGTGGCGCGCATGCTGGAGGGCAAAGGGGCCTATGGCTTCGATGCCGCGCGCAAGGAATACGTCGATCTGGTCGAGGCTGGCATCATCGACCCGACCAAGGTGGTGCGCATCGCATTGGAAAACGCCGTGTCGGTGGCGAGCGTGCTGCTGCTGACCGAGGCGACGATGACGGAAATTCCCGAGGAGAAAAAAGAACGGTCCCTGGAACCGGAAATGCCCATGTAAGCTTCGACGCAAGGAGCATCCCGTCCAATGCCACACCCCAAACCCGACCCGCATCCCGCCCCACCGCCGCCGATTGAGCGGCCGCCGCGACCGGAGCCGATCCCGGTGCCCGAAACGCCTGTGGCGGTGCAAGACCGTGCCTGACACCTTCGGTAACAAGGATCCAGTCGACGAGCAGGCCGCCATTATTGGCTTCCTGTCGCAACCCGGAAGCTACGGGCTGCGCAAAGGGCAGGTGGAGCGGGTCGAAACGCATTGCTCAATCGTGTTCCTGGCCGGCGACCGCGCCTACAAGCTCAAGCGTTCCCTGCGCTACGCCTCGCTCGACTACACCACCCCGGAATTGCGCCAGGCGGCCTGCGAAGCGGAGCTCGTGCTGAACCGCCGCACCGCACCCGAACTGTATCTGGATGTCTGGGCGATCCGCCGCGACGGCGCCGGCCGCCTGGTCTTCGATGGCACCGGGCCAGCACTCGATCATGTCGTCGTCATGCGTCGGTTCGATCAAACCGCGCTGTTCGACCATATGGCAGAGCACGGCTTGCTCACCGCCGATCTGATGCGCGCGCTTGGGCAGGCCGTCGCCCGCCTGCACGGGCTGGCGCGGACAACGCCCCAACACGGCGGCAGCCTCGCGATGCGGCGCGTCATTGCCGACAACGACCGCGAGCTGGCGCGCGTTGCCTCCGCATTGGACCACGCCGGCGTCGATACACTGAGCCGCCGGGCGCACGCGGAGCTGGACGCGGTAACCGACCTGCTTGATCGGCGGCGCCAGAACGGCAAGGTTCGCCAATGCCATGGCGACCTGCGTCTGGCCAATATCTGCCTGCATAACGGCCGCCCGACACTGTTCGACTGCATCGAGTTCAGCGAGGAGATCGGCTGCATCGACGTGCTCTACGATCTCGCCTTCCTGCTGATGGACCTGCAGCTGCGCGACCGCGGCGATCTCGCCAACCTGGTCTTCAACGCCTACCTCGACGCCGCGCCGGAAACGGAGGGCCTGCGTGTCCTGCCGCTGTTTCTCGCGCTGCGCGCGGCCACACGCGCCTACGCCCTGGCCGGCGGCGCGGGCCGGCGAAAGGACCCTGGGCAGGCCGCCCGGCTGATGGCATCCGCCCGGCGGCATATCGCGGCTGGAATTGAATTTCTTGCCCCTCAGGGGCCGATCCTGGTGGCGCTGGGCGGCGGAACCGCCGGCGAACGGGACGCGATGGCGGCCACGCTGGCCGCCCGATTGCCGCCGGTTCCCGGCGCCAGACTGCTGCCGATCGAAGATGTGCCGGCGGTCTGCGCCGTGCTGACGGCCGGGTGCTCGGTCCTGGCTGTGGGGGCCTTCGAACGCGCGCAGCCGCGCAAACCAGCTGCCGGCTTGGCATCGCGCCTTGGCATGCCGTCCGCAGGCCTGTGGCTCGGTTCCCCCCCGGCCGGGCTCGACCATCTTTTCTGGCACCCTGTTGGCACAGCCCAGGCCGCCGAGGATCTTCTGGCAGCGCTGGCGGGTGCGCAGGTCGCGCCAGGCGTGGCAGACCCGACCTGAGGCCGGAGCGGGCGCGCTCCTCCTTTGACGTATATCAATGAAGCTTCCACCCGCCCGGCTTCCTATGCTGGCATCAGGGGATGGGAACCATGGCAGCGGCGGAAAGTCGGGTCGTTTCGGTTTCCTTGCCGCCATTCGGTGGCGAGGGGCTGTTGGGCCTGCCGGCGGGACCAGCGCGGGGGATCGTGCTGTTCGCCCATGGCAGCGGCAGCAGCCGCTTCAGTCCGCGCAACAACCTCGTCGCCCGGGCCTTGCAACGCGCGGGCCTGGCCACGCTGCTGTTCGATCTGCTCACCGACGCGGAAGCCGGGGACCGGGCCAATGTTTTCGACATAGCGCTGCTCGCCGACCGCCTCGGACAGGCCGCGTCATGTACAGCCGCCGATGCCAAGGTCGGGAACCTGCCGCTCGGGTTTTTCGGCGCCAGCACCGGCGCTGCGGCCGCCCTGGTTGCGGCGGCGGACCGCGCGGATGTGCGCGCCATCGTCAGCCGGGGCGGCCGGCCTGATATGGCAGGCCCGGCCTTGGCCAGGGTCACGGCCCCCACGCTGCTGATCGTCGGCGGTGACGATCCGCAGGTGCTGACCCTCAACCGGGCTGCCTATCGCCAGCTGCGCTGCGAGCGCCGGCTGGAAATCGTTCCCGGCGCCACGCATCTGTTCGAGGAGCCGGGAACGCTGGAAGCGGTCGTCAGCCTGGCGCGTGGCTGGTTCCTTCGCCACCTCGGCAACGACGACACGGAGACCGGACATGATGTTCACCGACCGGCGTGACGCCGGGCGGCGGCTGGCCGAAATGCTGGTGCCGCGGAACTACACCGACCCCGTGGTGCTTGCCCTGCCGCGCGGCGGCGTGCCGGTGGGCTTGGAGATCGCGCTTGCCCTGGGAGCCCCGCTCGACCTCATCCTGGTCCGCAAGATCGGCGCGCCACAGCAGCCCGAGCTTGCCGTCGGCGCCATCGCCGACGGTGACGAGCCCGAACTGGTCACCGATCCTCAGCTGATCCGACACCTCGACGTCTCGCCCGACTATCTCGAGGAGGCGCAGACGGCGGCGTTGAGGGAGATCGAGCGCCGACGCAAGGCCTATTACGGCGACCGCGAGCCGGCCAATATTGCCGGGCGGACGGCCATCGTGGTGGATGACGGGATCGCCACCGGCGCCACGATGCGTGCCGCCCTGCATTCGGTGCGCCGGCACAAACCGGCGCGGCTGGTGCTGGCGGTGCCGGTGGCGCCAGGCCACACGCTGGCGCAGCTGCGCCACGAAGTGGACGAGGTGGTGTGCCTCGATACGCCACGGGATTTCTACGCTGTGGGACAATTCTATCACAAATTCCCGCAATTGCGGGACGATGAAGTCACGACGCTGCTGGCCCAGGCGCATGCCCTGAAACCATCCGCGCGCAACTGAAGGAAACGACGATGACGAGCCGCCCGATGTCGTTCTTCGCCCTGCAAGGCAGCCTCGAACTCGCCGAGCGCATCTCCCGGCGGCTCGAAATCCCGATCGCCCAACACGAGGAACGCAACTTCGAGGACGGCGAACACAAGACCCGGCCGCTGCACGACGTGCGCGGTAACGATGTGTTCGTGCTGCACTCCCTGTTCGGCGACGACCGCGAAAGCGGCAACGACAAGTTGTGCCGGCTGTTGTTCTTCTGCGGTGCGCTGAAGGATTCCGGCGCGGAGCGGGTCACCGTCATCGCCCCCTATCTGTGCTACGCCCGCAAGGACCGCCGCACCAAGCCGCATGACCCGATCATCACCCGCTACGTGGCGGCGATGTTCGAGGCGATGCGCATCGACCGGCTGATCGCGGTGGAGGTGCATAATGTCGCGGCGTTCGAGAATGCCTTCCGCTGCCCGACCTGGCACATCGAAAGCGCGCCATTGCTGGCGGCGCATTTCGCCCCCTTGCTGCGCGGCCGCAAGGTGGTGGCCGTCTCCCCCGACGCCGGCGGGGCCAAGCGGGCCGAGCAGTTCCGCCAGGCGCTGGAACCGCTGATACAGGACGATGTCGGCAGCGCCTATATGGAAAAATACCGCAGCAGCGGCGTGGTCAGCGGCGAGTTGCTGGCCGGCGACGTCAACGGCAAGGTCGCGGTCATCATCGACGACCTGATCAGCACCGGCGGTACTCTGGTGCGCGCGGCGAAAGCCTGCCGCGCGGCCGGCGCGACGCAGGTGTTCGCCGCCGCGGCGCACGGCCTGTTCGTCGGTGGGGCGCCAGAACTGTTCGCGGCGCCGGAACTGGACGGCATCACCGTCACCAACACCGTCCCGCCTTTCCGTGTGCCTGCCGGCACGGCCGCGAACCGCCTGACCGTGCTCGACATCAGCGATGCCGTCGCCCGCGTCATCGCGGCCTGCCACGATGGAAGCTGACCAGGCGCTCGACACGCCGATCGCGCGGCATGTGTGGCAGACACGCTACCGGGCCGGCACCGGCGAGACATCGGTGGAGGCCACCTGGCGCCGCATCGCGCACGCCCTGGCCGAGGCCGAGCCGGCCGACAGCGCATCCTGGGAGGCACGCTTCCTCGACATCCTGGAGGGCTTTCAATTTCTGCCCGGCGGACGCATCCAGGCCGGCGCCGGCACCGGGCGCGATGTGACGCTGTTCAACTGTTTCGTCATGGGGGTGATCGAAGATTCCATTCCGGGCATCTTCCGCGCCTTGCAGGAAGGCGCCATCACCATGCAGCGCGGCGGCGGTGTCGGCTACGATTTCTCCACCCTGCGTCCCGCCGGCGCGGTGGCGCGGGAAACCGGCACGATCGCCTCAGGCCCGGTGTCCTTCATGGATGTGTGGGACGCGATGTGCGCCACCATCCAGTCCACCGGCGCGCGGCGCGGCGCGATGATGGCGACGCTGCGCTGCGACCATCCCGACATCCTCGGCTTCATCGACGCCAAGTGCCGCCCGGGCCGGCTGTTGCATTTCAATCTTTCGGTGCAGGTCACCGATGCCTTTATGCGCGCCGTGGCGCAGGACGAAAGCTGGCCGCTGCTGTTTCCCGCCAGCCGCCTGCCCGGCGAGGGCGAGATGCTGATCCGCGACTGGCCCGGCGAGACGTTGCCGCTGCCCTGCCGGGTCGTACGGCGCCTGCCGGCAAGGGAACTGTGGGACCGGCTGCTGCAGGCCAGCCACGAAGGCGGCGAACCGGGTGTGCTGTTCATCGACCGGATCAACCAGCAGAACAATCTGTGGTACTGCGAACGGATCACCGCGACCAACCCGTGCGGCGAAGTGCCGCTGCCGCCCTATGGCGCCTGTGACCTCGGTTCGATCAACCTCGCGCGCCTGGTGCGCGATCCGTTCACGCGGCAGGCCCGGCTGGATACCGACCGCCTGGAGGCCATCGCGTCTGCCGCGGTGCGCCTGCTGGACGACGTCATCGATATTTCGCGGTTTCCCCTGCCCCAACAACGTACGGCCGCGCGTAAGGCCAGGCGGATCGGGCTTGGCATCACGGGTCTGGCGGATGCCCTGATCCTGCTCGGCCTGCGCTACGCCAGCGAGGCCGCCCTGGCCGTCGCCGCCGACACGATGCGGCGGATCTGCCATGCCGCGTATCGCCAATCCATCGCCATTGCGGCGGAAAAAGGCTCGTTCCCGGACTTCGACCCGCCGCGCTACCTGCAGGGCCCGTTCATTCAACGCCTTCCGGATGACATCCGCGAGGGCATCGCCCGCCACGGCATCCGCAACAGCCATCTGCTGGCCATCGCGCCAACCGGAACGATCAGCCTGCTCGCCGGAAATGTATCCAGCGGCATCGAGCCGGTGTTTGCGCCCGACCAGCTTCGCACCGTGCTGGACGCGCAGGGCGAGCCCCGGCGCTTCGCCCTGACGGATTATGCCGTCCGCCTCTGGCGTGAACGGCACGGCCGCGACGACGGCGCGCCTGACACGCTCGAGACGGCCGAGTGTTTGCCGATCGAGGCGCACCTCGCCATGCAGGCGGCATTGCAGGAACATGTCGACAGTTCCATTTCGAAAACCATCAACGTACCGGCGGATACCGGCTTCACCGGGTTCGCCCCGATCTACCGGCAGGCCTACGACATGGAGCTGAAGGGCTGCACCATCTTCCGCCCAGGCGCGGCGCGCGGCGCCGTACTGGCTCCCATGACGGCGCCCGTCCTCGTCCAGCGTTGCGCCGGGGACTGCACGTGACCCCGTTCGTGCCGCTGGTTGCTGCCGGTTTCGTCAGCTGGACGGTCAGCACTCTGTCCGCCGGCGGCGGCAGCGTGCTGTTCGTCGCGCTCCTGAACATCTTCCTGACCAGCCGCGCGGTGGCGCCGCTGGTTGCCATTGCCAGCCTGATCGCCGCCCCGCTGCGAATGGCGATGTTCTGGCGCGATATCGACTGGCGGGTGGTTCGCTGGTACGCCCCTGGCGGGATGCTCGGTGCCGCTCTCGGCGGCTGGCTGCTGACGCGCGTGCCCGTCGCCTGGCTGGACCTGATGGTGGCCGCCTTCCTGATCAGCACCGCCTGGCAGTACCGCCTCGGCCGGCAGGAACGTTCGTTCCGGATGACACTTGTCGGGTTTCTGCCATTGTCCTTCATTGTCGGCCTGCTATCGGCGATGATCGGCGCCAGCGGACTGATCGCCAGCCCGTTCTATCTGAATTACGGCTTGGTCAAGGAAACCCTTCTGGCCACGCGGGCCGCGAACTCGCTGGCCATCCAGATCACCAAGATCGCGGTCTATCTATGGCTCGGCGTGCTGAACCTTGAGCTGTTGCGTGACGGGCTGGTCGCCGGCATCGGCGCCGGCGCGGCGATCCTGCTGTCCCGCCCGCTGTTGAACCGGATCAACGCCCGGCAGTTCCGCCGCTACGCCGTCATGATGATGGTGGCGACGGGCCTGTACATGGTTTGGCGCCGGCGCGGCCTGATCGCGTCGCTGGTCGCATGACCCCCTGGTATGGGGCCGCCCGGTCCTGGCATCATCCCCTGAAGGATGGTAACATGCAAATGGTTTCAGTGAAAACGGCCATTCAAAAACGTTCGAAGGAGCCCGTGGATGTCAAACGGACAAGCAGATCCGCCGGCACCGCAAATGATCCAGCCGCTCAGCGCGGACCGGCTATACCGGCCCGCCGATATTGGCGACCTGGCGTTCACCACGACAGCGGACCTCGAACCGCTGACCGGTATGACCGCCCAGCCCCGCGCCTACGAGGCCATCCGCTTCGGCACGGAAATCGGCCAGCGTGGCTTCAATATCTTCGTCATCGGTTCCACCGGCGCGCGCATGCGCCCGTCGGTAAAAACGCTGCTGGAGGAGTCTGCCCGCTCGCGCCCGCTGCCGCCCGACTGGGTGTATGTCAACAATTTCGAGGCGCCGCACCGCCCCGTGGCCATCCAGTTGCCGGGCCGCCGCGCACCGGCGCTGCAGAAATCGATCCATGACCTGATCGAGGAGTTCCGCGTTTCCCTGCCGGCCATCTTCGAAAGCGAAGGCTACCAGAAGCGCCGCAGCAGCATCGAGCAATCCATCCACGCGAAGAATGAGCGCGCCTTTGCCGCATTGAACGAAAAGGCCAACGCGAAGAACATCGCCATCCTGCGCACGCCGATGGGCTTCGGCATGGCGCCGATGCGCGATGGCAAGGTGGTGCCGCCGGCGGAGTTCAACGCCTGGTCGGAAGCGGACCAGCGGGCCACACGCGAGGCCATCGAGGAACTGGAAAAGGAGCTGGAGGAGACCCTGCGCTCCATTCCGCGCCTGGAGAAGGAACAGCGCGACGCCGTGCGCGAACTGGACCGCGAGACCGCGGAGGTCGCACTCGCCCAGCCCTTCGACCAGCTCAAGTCGGAATTCGCCGACATGCCGGCGGTATTGCAGCACATCGACGCGATGCGCGCGGACCTGCTGGAAAACATCCAGATCTTCGTCTCGTCGGAGGCGGCCGCCCAGGGCTCCATGCAGGCGGCGATGCGCCTGGCCGGGCCGTTCGACCGCTACGAGGTGAACGTGCTGGTTACGCAGGCCGACCACGCCTCCAGCGCCCCGGTGGTGGAGGAGCCGCATCCCACGCTGGCCAATCTGGTGGGGCGGATCGAGTATTTGCAGGTGCAGGGCGCGCTGGTGACGAATTTCCGGCTGATCAAGGCCGGTGCCCTGCACCGGGCCAACGGCGGCGCCATTCTGCTGGATGCGCGCAGCCTGCTCACCGAACCGTTCAGCTGGGCCGCGCTGAAGCGCGCCCTGATGCGCCACGAGGTCACCATCGAGGATGTCGCCCGCTTCATCGGGCTGACAACGACCGTCTCGCTCGAACCCGACCCGATCCCGCTCGACCTGAAGATCGTCCTGTTCGGCGACCGCATGCTGTATTACATGCTGGCCGCCTACGACCCCGAATTCGCCCAGCATTTCAAGGTTCTGGCGGATTTCGACGATGATATCAGCCGCTCCCCCGCCAGCGAGGCCATGCTGGCCCGCCTGATCGGTGCAATCGCGGCGCAGGAAAAGCTGCGCCCGCTGGATCGCGACGGCGTCGGCCGGGCCATCGAGCACGCGGCCCGGCTGGCCGACGATTCCAGCAAGCTGACCCTGCTGGTCGAGCGGCTGCACGACCTGATCGCCGAGGCCAGCCACCTTGCCGGCCAGAACGGGCACGACACCGTCACCCGCGCGGATGTCGATCAGGCGATCGGGCAGCAGATCCGCCGGGTCTCCCGCATTCGGGAGCGCAGCCAGGAAATGATCCTGCGCGACATCGCGCTGATCGAAACCAGCGGCGCGCGCGTCGGCCAGATCAATGGCCTGAGCGTGCTGTCGCTCGGCGACTACGCCTTCGGGCGGCCGTCGCGCATCACCTGCCGGGTGCGGCCAGGCGGCGGCAAGATCGTCGACATCGAACGCGAGGTGGAACTGGGCGGCCCGATCCATTCCAAGGGCGTGCTGATCCTGTCCGGCTTTCTGGGCGGACGCTTCGCGCTGGACACGCCGATGTCGCTCTACGCCAGCCTGGTGTTCGAGCAATCCTACGGCGGGGTGGAAGGCGACAGCGCCTCCTCGGCCGAGCTCTACAGCCTGCTCTCCGCGCTGGCGGACGCGCCGTTACGCCAGGACCTGGCGGTGACAGGGTCGGTCAATCAGCACGGCATGGTGCAGGCCATCGGTGGCGCGAACGAGAAGATCGAGGGGTTCTTCGACATCTGCTCGGCCCGCGGACTGACCGGCACGCAGGGCTGCCTGATCCCGGAGGCGAACGTGCAGCATTTGATGCTGCGCGCCGACGTGGTGGAGGCCTGTAAGGCCGGGCGCTTCGCCATCTATCCGGTGCGCACGATCGACCAGGGCATTGCCCTGCTGACCGACATGCCGGCGGGCGAGCGCGGCGCCGACGGCCTCTATCCCGACGGCTCGCTCTACCGGGCGGTGGAGGAGCGGCTGAAGCAGTTCGCCAAGGCGCGCAAGGAGGCGAGTGGCGACAAATCCGGCCCGGACGTGACTTGATCCGGACGGTTTTGAATGAAACCTTGATGAATGAGACAGCTATGAGTGAACGGAACCGATCCGCCGACCGCCGGCTTATCCTGGACCTCTACCACGGCGCATCCGATGCGAACCTGATGCGCGCATCGGTGGAACTGGCACGCCTGCTGGGCGTGGATCTGCATTGCCTGTTCATCGAGGACGAGGCGTTGCTGGCGCTGGCCGAACTGCCGTTCGCGCGGGAGATCCGCCTGCCGACGCACCAATGGACCCCGATCGACACGATCAGCCTGTCCGACGATTTGCGCCAGGCGGCGGCCCAGACCCGGCGGCTGCTGGATGAGATCATCCGCAATGCCGGCGTGGCCAGTGCATTCGAGGTGCTGCGCGGCGATCCCGCCGAATGCATCGCCGGTGTTTGCCGCACCGGCGACATCGTGGTGGTCGTGGAACCCGGCACCCCGGTTCTGCATGGCGCCCACCGGCTGCAGGCGGCCTATGCGTCGCCGGCCTCGGTCCTGCTGCTGCCGCTGCGCCTGAAGCCGCGGGCGGGTCCGATCGTGGCGGTGCTGACGGACGCAGCGGACGCCGGCCTGGAGATGGCCTGCCGGCTGGCGCTGGCGGCCGGGGAGACTCTGGTGCTGCTGCTGCCCGACCGGGACGAAGCCGCGCTGGAGCAGGCGGCCGCCCACGCGATCGCGCTCGGTTTACGGCACGACCAGATCAGCGTCCGGCGGATCCATGCCATGACGGCGGAAGACATCGCCCACGCACTGACCGGGCTGCGCGAGCGCCTGATCGTCATGACACGCGCGGCGTCTCCGGCGGGCGAGGCCCCGGCCGCCTCGCGCATTGCCGCGGATCTCGGCGTGCCGGTGCTGCTGATCGAAGCGGAACCGGCGCAGCCGGCAGGCAATGCTCGCCGCGCGGGCGGCGGATAGACCAGCCCCGCCGCTTACCTGCGGTTCGCCTTCCGCCAGGCTGCGAAGGCCTCGAGGTTCGTCTCGTCGGTGGGCGGATACAGGCCGAGGGTCTTCTGCCCGGCGCGCACCCGTTCGATCACGAAATCCTCGTACGCTGTCATCTCCACCGCCTCGTCGGCGATCTCGTCCGCCATTTCGGCCGGCACGATGATGACCCCATCCGCATCGCCCACCACAATATCGCCTGGAAACACCGGCGCATCGCCGCAGCCGATCGGCACGTTGATCTCGATCGCCTGATGCAGGGTCAGATTGGTCGGCGCCGAGGGACGGTGATGGTAGGATGGCATGTTGAGCTCAGCGATCTCCGCTGAATCGCGGAAACCGCCGTCGGTCACCACGCCGGCCACGCCGCGCATCATCAGGCGCGTGACCAGTATGCCCCCCGCCGACGCGGCGCGCGGGTCCTTGCGGCTGTCCATCACCAGCACGGCGCCGGGCGGGCACTCCTCCACCGCGCGGCGCTGCGGATGGCTGTGGTCGCGGAACACCGTCAAGGGATTGAGGTCCTCGCGCGCCGGTATGTAACGCAACGTGTAGGCCTCGCCCACCATGCTGGCGCCCTTCGGTGCCGATAGCGGGCGCACGTCCTGCACCATCTGGTTGCGCAGGCCGCGCTTGTACAGCGCGCTCGCCAAGGTCGCCGTGCTGACGGTTTTCAGCTTGTCCCGGGTTGCCGATTTCATGGCGGCACTCCTAGTAGATGACGGGTTCGGCGACGGGCGCGCCGAAGTCGGTGCGCAGGAAGTCGAAGTCGCAGCCTTCATTGGCCTGCTGGATGTGCTTGGTGAACACCCAGCCATAGCCGCGCTCGAAACGTGTCTCCGGCGGGGTCCAGGCGGCGCGCCGGGCGGCCAGTTCCTCGTCCGAAACCTCCATGCGCAGCGACCTGGCATCCACATCGATGGAAACGATGTCTCCTGTGCGCAGCAGCGCCAGCGGTCCGCCGATATAGCTCTCCGGAGAGACATGCAGCACGCACGCGCCGTAGCTGGTGCCGGACATACGCGCATCCGACAGCCGAAGCATGTCGCGATGGCCTTCCTTCAGCAACCGCTTCGGCATCGGCAGCATGCCCCATTCCGGCATGCCAGGCCCGCCCTGCGGGCCGGCGTTGCGCAGCACCAGCACGTGATCGGCGGTCACCTCCAGGGTCTCGTCGTCGATTGCCTTCTTCATGCTGGGGTAATCGTCGAACACCAGCGCGGGGCCGGAATGTTTGAGGAAGCGCGGCTCCATCGCCGCCGGCTTGATGACGCAGCCGTCCGGCGCCAGATTGCCGGTCAGCACCGCCAGCGAACCCTCGCCATAGATCGGATTGCTCAAGGGGCGGATGACATCGTCGTTATAGACGCCCGCCCCGGCGATATTCTCGCCCAGGCTGCGCCCGGAGACGGTCAGGCAATCCAGGTGCAGATGCTGCTTCATCTGGTTCATCAGTCCGCATATACCGCCGGCGTAGTAGAAATCCTCCATCAGGTAGGTCTTACCCGTCGGGCGCACATTGCCGATCACCGGCACGCGGCGGCTATAGGCCTCGAAATCGGCCAGGCCGATATCCTGCCCGGCGCGCCGCGCCATGGCGATCAGATGGATGATGGCGTTGGTGGAACAGCCCATCGCCATTGCCACCGCAATGGCATTCTCGAAGGCCGGACGGGTCTGGATGCGCTGCGGCGTCAGGTCCTCCCAGACCATCTCCACGATGCGCCGCCCGGACTCGGAAGCCAGGCGGATATGCCCGGCATCGGCGGCTGGAACCGAGGATCCACCCGGCAGCACCATGCCCACGGCCTCGGCGATCGCGGTCATGGTGCTGGCGGTGCCCATGGTCATGCAGGTGCCGTAGCTGCGGGCAATGCCTTGCTCGACCCCGAGCCACTCCTTGTCGGTGATCTTGCCGGCGCGCAATTCGTCCCAGTATTTCCAGCTGTCGGAGCCGGAACCGAGGAACTTGCCCTGGAAATTACCGCGCAGCATGGGTCCGGCCGGCAGGAAGATCGCAGGAATGTTCATGCTGGTGGCGCCGAGCAGCAAGGCCGGCGTGGTCTTGTCGCAGCCACCCATCAGCACCGCGCCATCGACCGGATGCGAGCGCAACAGTTCTTCCGTCTCCATCGCCAGCATGTTGCGATACATCATCGTGGTCGGCTTGACGAAGCTTTCCGAGACCGACAGTGCCGGCAGTTCCACCGGAAAGCCGCCGGCCATCAGGATGCCGCGCTTCACGTCGTCCACCCGCTGCTTGAAATGGGCGTGGCAGGGCTGCAGGTCTGACCAGGTGTTGACGATGGCGATCACCGGCTTGCCGGTCCATTCCTCTGGCGAATAGCCCATCTGCATCGCGCGGGAACGGTGGCCGAAACTACGCAGGTCGGCCGGTCCGAACCACCGGGCGCTACGCAGATCCGCCGGCGACTTGCGGTGCGCGAGCCGTTCGGCCGGAGCGGCGTCGGCATCGAGGCCGTGCGGGGAAACCGGGGTGTCGGGCATGCTGTGGTTCTCCAGGGATCATCGGCGATCGCGTCGCCGTTATGGTTGTTGGCTAGGTCCGAGACAGCTCAGCTTGATGCACCCTGCCTCAGGCCGTGGCGCGTTGCGATCCTGCGGTCAGGCCCCAATCACCGAGCCGGCGACGCAGTTCAATGCCTTGGCGTTCGGTCAGCGGCCAGGCGCCGGGCGGGCGCACATGGCCGCAATCCTGTCCCAGCAGCGCCAGAGCGGACTTCACGACCGTCACGTTGGTGCCGTTGCCTTCTTCGGCCCGCAGTTCCTCGAAACTGCTCATGATGGTGATCAGCGCATTCGCCCGGGCGTAATCGCCCGCCGCCAGTGCCGCGTGAATGGCCATCGAATGCTCCGGCCAGACATTGATCAGCCCGGACGTGAAGCCGCGCGCGCCAACGGCATACAGCGGCGGCGCCCAGGGCTCGGCGAGCCCACAAACCCAGACGATGCCGGGATCGGCGCGGCGGATCGCCTCGGCCAGGCGCAGCGGCGTAGGGGAGGCCCACTTCACGCCGACCACCCCGGGTATACGGCACAGCTGCTCGATGGCATCGAAGCCGATCCCGTCGTTGCGCAGATAGAGCACGACCGGCAGCCCCTGCCCCGCCTCCACGACGCGCTGCACATAGCCGACCACACCGCGAGGGGCCACGAACGGATCCGGCGGCTGGTGCACCATCAGGGCGGCGGCACCCGCCTGACGCGAGGCCCGCGCCAGCGCGACCGCATCGCCGACGCTGCGCCCCACGCCGGCGAGCAGCGGAACGCGCCCACCGATCATCTCGGCCACCGCATGCACCATCCGTTCCGCCTCGGCGGTCGTCAGGCCATAGAATTCGCCGGTATTTCCGTTGGCGGTCAGAATATGCACGTTCGCGGCGATCGCCCGGTCGATGACCGGCCGCAGTTTCGCGGGCTCGACCTGATCCTCCTTGCCGAAGGGTGTCACCAGGATGCCGGAGATACCGGGCAAGGACGCGGCAAAGTCGGGATTTGCGGCAGGCATGCAATGGGCTCCTGAAAGACTGCTGGTGACGGCACCGGGACCGGGCGGTTCTTCAGCATCGGCGGTCAGCCCTAGCATGTTGTAAAGTTGTCTGACAAGATAGGCAGGACAATTCGGGAAGCTCCGCTTCCGTCGCTACCGCACGCGCGAGCCGTTCAGCCCGTTCGGCAACAGGAGAACGACATGTCCGATCTGAAGCTGGTGCCCCGGCGCAGGGAGAAGCTTGGCGACCAGCTCTATGGTCAGATCCTGGAACAGATCGTCTCCGGCGCCCTCCGCGAAGGCGACAAGCTGCCGTCGGAGAACCAGATCTGCCAATCCTTCCGCGTGTCGCGCCCAACCGTGCGCGAGGCGCTGATGCGCCTGCATGCCGACGGACTTGTCACCACCCGACAGGGATCCGGCACCTTCGTGCTGCGCCGGCCCTCCGGCCATCTCACCCGCCTTGCCGAGGCCTCCGACATCGCGGGAATGCTGCGCTGCTGGGAGGTCCGCATCGCGCTGGAGGGACAGGCCGCGGCATTGGCCGCGCAACGACGCACGCCCAGCCAGATGGCTCACATCTCCGATGCTCTCGCAGCGCTGAAGACTTCCTTCGAGGGCACGTCGATCCCGGCCCGAGCGGATTTCGAGTTCCACCTCGCGGTCGCCAGGGCCAGCGGCAACGCCCTGTTCGCCGATCTGCTGGAGATGCTGAACGCGACGATCCGCCAAGCCATGACGGTGGCGCTCGGCATCACCCGCGCCGGCTCCCAGGAACGCGCCCGCCGCGTGGTGGAGGAACATGAAGCCATCGCGGAGGCAATCGAGCGTGGCGACGCCGAGGCCGCCGGCCTGGCGATGCGCTATCACCTCCACCGCTCGCGCCAACGCGTCACGGATGGCCAGCGCGATCCGTGATCGCGCTGGCAGATCGCCCGGCGCAGGCGGCTCAGAACGCGCTGACGATGAGCCGCGCGTAAAAAGCGACGCTGCCCTGGTCCGGCACGCTCAGGCCGATCGGGATGCCGATTGTGCCCTGCAGGGTGAACCGGCCGAGGAAAGTCGCCGACGCGCCGATGCCGACCGACGTCATGGTCTTGGAGGTGGGATAGGTCGAGGCGACCATGCCCGCGTCCGTGAACGCGAACAGATCCAGCGGCACGTCCCCGACCGGCAGGGGATGATGCACCTCCAGGTTGATATAGGCCCCGCTGTCACCGGCCAGGCTGTCGATCGGGAAGCCGCGCACCGTCGTCGGGCCGCCGAGTTGGAACAGCTGATCGGCCGGCAGAAGCCGCGTGTCCGCCAGCTGCCAGGCCCAGGCGCTGTACAGGCTGAAGCCGCTCGGCAACAGCACGGTGGCGTTGCCCGTTCCCGTTCCGAGCGTGAATTGGCGCGCACGGTGGGTGATGAAGCTGTCGGACTGCACCGGGGCAACCGCGGGCGATATCATGAACGACCCCCATTCGCCGACATTGCTGACGCTGAACCCGATCGCCTCGCGCAGGCTCTGGTCATGGGTGATCTGAAAGCCGCTCTGGTCGGTCTTCGACTCCATCCAGGTGAAGGACCCGAGCGCCTGCACGGTCCATTGCGGGTCGACATACAGCGGTTGGCTGATATTGGCGCTCGACTGGTAGGACTGGCCGGTAACCTGCAGCGGCTGCGTCGGGCCATTGACGATGTGGATCGAGGAACTGCCGGCGCTGACGCCGACGCGTGTTCCCCAGGTGCCGATCGGCAGGTTGTAGCCGATATTCCCGGCCAGATCGCCTTCCGACCAGGTGCCATAGAACGTCAGCCGGTCATCGATGCCGGTCACGCCGTCCAGCTTGTAGAACATCCCGAGCTCGTTGCTGCCGGTCGTCTTCACGCCCTGGTTGTCGGCGAAGAACTGCAAGGTGTGGCGCGGCGGCTCGATCACCGACAGGGCGATGTCGGTCAGGCCGAAATTGGCCCCCGGCTGCAGCGATAGGCGCACCTGAACATCGCTGGTGCGGTTCAGCAGCCGCGCCTGGTCGGTCAGCGCCGGAACACTCACGACCTCGCCCGGCTTCAGCGCCAGCCGCCGGTCGAGGAATTCCTGCGAGGTCTGCTCGCGGCCATCGACCTTCACCGCGCCGAGCCGCCCCTCGGTCAGGGTGATCTTCACCCGCCCGTCGGTGATCCGTTGCGGCGCCAGCGAGGCGCTGGCGGTCACCTGGCCTTTTGCCTCATACAGCGCGTTCACGTCCTGGACCATTTGCTGCAGTCCGGCGAAATCCACGCTGCGGCCGACGAAACGGGCCGCGATGGCATCGAGTTCCTGCGGGCTCAGGAAGGCGGAGGGGCTGAACTCTACTTGCTTCAGCACGAAGTTCGGCCCGCCGGGCTGCCCCACGGCGGAAGGCGTCGGAGCCGGAGCCACGACCGCCGGTCCCTCCAGCGGCGGGGGCTGGTTCTGCTGCTCCATCTGCTGCTGTCGGCGCTCGAAGCTGCGGTACAGCGCGCCCGGGCTGACCTGCGCCGGATTGACGCCGCGGACGTCCTGGGCCTGTGCGGCCCCTGGCGGCAGGCCGCCCGCCCCCAGCAGCAGGGCGGTGGCGAACAGGATGGGGCGCGGCAAGCCCTGGGCGCGCGTCAAGGCATCGGCCCGACAAGGTTCACAGCGGGACGGCCGTCGGCCGGCAGCGCGATCAGGTCCGGCATCAGGGAACCGTCGGTCGCCGCGATCTCTTCCGCCAGCGTGGCCAGCGGTCCGTAGCGCAACGCAGGGTCATTGGGCGAAATCGGGTCGAATTGGCCGTTGCGGTAAATCCGGAGTTCGTCACGCACGAGGCTGGCCCCACGGTACGGATTGCCATTCAGGATGTTGGTGATCTGGCTGCCGGAATGGTACTCGACCACATAGGCATCCGTGATCAGCCCCTTGTCGCGCAGCGTGAAGTAGAATCTGCCGCCGGGCTGGAACAGTTGCTGGTCGGGGCTGCGGCCAGGCACCGGGCTGCGATTATCCACCAGCAGCGTGTTGATCGGCGTCTGCACCACCAGCGAGCCGGGGATGTAGGCCTGCGCCATGCTGACATTGACGGCCGTGGTGTTGATCGTGGCGTCCACCGCCGCGAAGCTGCCGATCGTCAGACCGGAAGGACTGTCGATCTGCAGCGTCACCGTCTGCGCCGGCGCTCCGCTCAGGCCAGCGACGTCCAGCAGCAGCGGCTCGCTGGCCGGCACCTGCTCGGCGGTTACGTCGATCACTCGTGCGCCGAGGGAGAGGCTGCCGCCGACCTTCAGCTTCGGCAGGGTGATCGTGTCGGCGCCGGTCGCACTGACGCTGGCGGCATCGATCTCGGCGATGTCGAAGCGATGCGCCGGATCGCCGGTCAGCCGCAAGGCACCGCCGACCGAGATCCGCGCGGCGACGACATCGCCGCGGGAGGCGATATCGCCGTTGCCGCCGGCCTGCAGCGTGCCGAGGAAGATGCCGTTGCCCGACAGCGTCACGTCGCCGGCGGCGCTCAGGGCCTGGCCCTGCACCGGCCCGCTGCCGGACTGGATGATCACGCTGCCGCGGTCCGAAGGGGTGCCGGTCGTGGTGATGGTGGTGAATATCACGCTGACGCCGGCGTCCAGCGTCGCCGTGCCGCCGCTCAGGATGTCGTTCACGCTCACCGTCCCCGCCATCGCCAGCAGGTTCACCTGGTCCGCCGCCACGATGCTACCGATGGTCACATCGGTCGCCGCCGAGACATTTACCGAGCCGATCGAGGACAGGCTGGCGGCGACGATCTGTCCGCTGGTGGAGGTCAGGTCGATGTCCGGCGGGTCCACCATACCGGCGGTGGTCAGACCGCCGACGCGTATGTCGCCCACAGCGGTGATCTGCTGCGTGCCACCGCTGAGGATCGTGTTCCAGGCAACCCCGGCGCCCGAGCCGATGACGACGCCACCGGCCGCCGTGATCCGGTCACCGGTGACGGACCCGGGGGCCTGCAACGCAACGCCGCCGCCAGAAGCGATGGTGCCGCCGGTGATCGTCCCGGTCTGGCTGGTCGCCGTCACCGCCGAGGCACCGCCGGTCGTCGTGATCCCGGTGAAACCAATTCCCCCGATTGCGGTCAGCTGCACCGCGCCGCCAGCGTTGATCGAGGTCCAGCTCTCGCTGCCGCCAGACCCGATGCTCACACCACCGCCGGCCATGATCCGGTCGCCGTTCACTGGCCCCGCTGCCGTCAGAGCAACGCCGCCGCCGCCATCGATGCTACCGCCAGTGATCGTGCCGGTCTGGCTGGTCGCCGTCACCGACGAGGTGCCGCCGGTTGTCGTGATCGCGGTGAAACCAATTCCCCCGGCCGCGGTCAGCTGCACCGCGCCGCCGGCATTGATCTCGGTCCAGCCCTCGCTGGCGCCAGACCCGATGTCCACACCACCGCCGGCCATGATCCGGTCGCCGCTAATTGACCCCGCTGCCGCCAGGGCAACGCCACCGCCGGCATCGATGGTGCCGCCGGTGATCGCCCCGGTCCGGCTGGCCAGGGTCACGGACGAGGCGCCGCCGGTCGTCGTGATCGTGGTGAAACCGATATCCCCCGCCGCCGTCATCCCGACCGGCCCGCCGCTGGCCGCACTGCCGAGGGTTACCGCATCAGCTGCCGAGGCGATGGTAAGCCCCGTCGCCGTCGTGGCCGTGCCGAGCGTCACCAGCCCCGTGCCCGCGACCGTCCCGGCCCCGCCCGTCGAGGACAGGCTGGTAACGGCAGCGGTGGTTGCCGAGCGGATGGTTACGTCACCGCCGCCGGAGGCATGGTCGACGAGAATGGCGCCGCCGGACGTCGTTACGCTTATGCCACCAGAGGGCGCGCTCGGGTCGGAGCCGGCGGTGACGCTGTTCAGCGTCAGGCCGGCAGCGCCGCTCACGATCACCGAACCGCGCGGCGCCGAGAGCGTATTCAGGTGCAGGGCGTCCGTCGCCGCGATCGAGATGCCGCCATCGTCCGCGACCGCCGAGCCGGCGCTCACCGGCCCGACCGTCGAGAGGTCGAGGGCGCCGGCGCTCGTCCGGGCGTCGACGGTCGCGACCTGCAGGCGCAGCGGATTGGCGAGCGTGCCGAAATCCGGCGATCCGATCAGGCCGGCCAGCGCGGCCGTGTCGTCCACCGTCGCGATGCCGATCCCGGTGCCGGCCCGCAGGATCACGCCGCCCAGCGCGTCGGTGATATCGGCGGGGCTGCCCGTTCCGCTCAGGATGCGGCCCGCCGCGGTGATCTGGATCGCATCCGCTGCCGTCAGCCCGGACGACAGCCCCGTTACCACGGCGTCCCCCAACCCGGTGTTGATAATGACGTGGCCGAGCGCGGCGGACACCGTGCCGCCGTCCAGGATCTGCACGGCACCGGCATCGAGCGTGGCGTCGCCCACGGCCGGGGTAATGCGCCCGGCCGCGCCCACCGTCAGCTGCTGGCCGGCGACCAGGGTGATACCGCCCGCGCCGGTCACCGCGCCACTGACCGTCATGTCGGCGGCGGCCGTCACGCCGATCGGCCCCTGCGCCTGCGCGGCATCGAGATTGAACAGGAAGCCGAGCGGGCCCCGGAGGTAGATGCTGCCCATCGGCGCATAGGCGAAGATGCCGCCTTTTATGTTGTTGCCGACGTTCAGCGCGTCACCTGCCGTGCCGATCGATCCGTTGAGGGAGTTCAGCGTGACATCCGTGCCCAGGATGTTGATCAGCAGGTCACCGTTCGCGTTGGTGATGTCGCCACTGGCCGTCAGGCTGACATAGCCGGGCGAGTAGATCGTATCCACCAGCGCCGGCCCGGAGACCCGCAGGTCCGCCCCGAGTTGCGCCCGCGCGACGATCGTGGCGCCGGGCTGCGGGGAGATCGCAAAGCCGGTATCGACCAGCGCACCGGTGATCGGGTCGCGAGCGATGCCGATGCCGCCGTCGGCCGATTCCAGGATCAGGTTGCCGGTCATGAAGCTGGCACCGGCTGCCGGCGTGATCGAGCCGTAGGTCTTGATGCGCACATCGCCCGGCACCCGGATATTGCCCAGCTTCAGGTCGCCCAGCGACGCCAGGAACGCATCGCCGTTATAGGCCTGGCCGTGGTTGGCGCTGCCGACAAGCACATCCAGCGCCTGCGTCACGGCGGCGTTCAGCGGACGGTTGGTCAGGATGGTGATGTTGCTGCCATCCGGCGCGAAGACGATATCCGCCCGCTCGGCGGCGGCGAGCGCGACCTTCTGCGCATCGCTCAGCGTGGCGGGGTCGACCGGTCTGGAGGTGTCGATGGTGATGGTGCGCGACGCCTCGCCGATACCGGCGGCGGCCTTCAGCGTCACGGTCTTGCCGCTGACATTGGCGAGCTTGATCACCGGGTTGGTGCCGGTGACGGTCTTCAGCGCCCCCGGCGACAGCGCGATCGCGAGTTCGTTCACCGTCCAGGTGGCACCATGCAGCAGCTGCCCGCTGGTGGCTGTGGGAATATCCGCCGTCGTGTAGGTGTAGGAGGGGACATACCGCGTGGTCAGGCCGCCCACCTGGATGTTCAACGCGTGATAGGTGTTGGTGATCTGCGTGGCATACACGGCCGGATCGACACCCTGGGCGAGCAGCGCCCTGGTTTCCGCCGCGGTCGGCACATACACGTAGCCTGGATCATACACCGCGCCGCGATCCGGCTGGCTGTCGCGGATCGCCCAGTATTGCCTGTAACCAACGGTCCGCTGTTGCGCGTAGGCAGTCAGCGTCGCCTGTTGCTTGAGGGTATTGGCGCCGGTCGGCCCGTCCGCCAGCAGCGCCAGCTTGTTCCAGTAGTTCAGCAGCTGGTTGTAGGTCCGGGTATCGACGCTCTCGACCGGATTGTTGTCCAGGATGCGCCCGGGCGTGGTCAGCGTCACGTTGCCGCCCAGCGACACCACCTGGTCGGTCAGGATGTCGCCATACGGGTTCTGCGACCAGGCGCCCGCGGCGATGTTGATGTCGCCCTGCGCCTGCGCGCTCAGGCCGAGGTAAAGCCCGAGGACGGGCGCGGACGGCGCGTTCGGATCGCCGAAGGGCCGCAGCGGCGAGGTGATGTCCGTGTAGGCGGTATCGACCACCAGCGGCGTGGCGCCGGTGCCGATGCCGCCGTTCGCCGCAGCCAGTTCCACCCTCGGCGCCTGCACTTCCACCGCCCCGGCCGCCAGCCCGGCCGCCGCGGTGATCGATCCGCCCGCGGAAAGCACCGCACGGCCCAGCAGCGCCGCGGGGTCGCCGCCGGCGATGACGCGGTTGATCGCCAGATTGCCGTTGGCGCTGACCACGACATCGCCCCCGGGCGCGGTCGCGGTCAGCGAACCGCCACGCAGGTCGATCGGCACCGGGGCGGTGGCGGGACCGGTGACGGACCCGGTCACCGCGCCGATGCTGCCCCGCGGCGTATCGAGGGTGATGTTGCGCGCGATGATGTCGGCGCCGCCGGCGGCGGTGATCGATCCGCCTGTCGAGGTGATGGACGTATCGCCGGCCAGATTGGTCAGCGTTCCGGTCAGGATGACGTTGCTCGGGCTGGTGATGGCGATCGTGCCGTGATCGACGCCGCCGAACTGGATGGCGATCGGATTGTCCGCCTTCAGCGAGGCGATCTGCTCCTTCATCGTCGGGACTGTTTCGGTAATGTTATAGTAATAGGTCTGCGCGATGCAGAGCGTCCAGTAGTTGCAGTCCGTCCAGCTCGCGGTCTGCACGTAGGTAGCCGGTCCGTTTCCGACCGAGAACGAGGTCAGTTGGAGATTGGTGCCAATCAGCGACCCGTTCTTGGAGAGATACGTTCCGCCGTTGAGCAAGACCGGCACGCCGGTCGGGTACGGGCCGCTGCTGCTGTCCAGATGGCCGGTCGGCGCGGTGCGCAGATCGCTCGAGCCGAAAAACTGCGCGCCGGAATAGCTGAGATAGTAGACCGTGCTCTGGTCGGTGCCGGTGGTGTAGACATAGCGCAGCCCGGTCTGCGGCGCGTAGCTCGCATCGCGGCTGCCCGCCGCGCCATAGCTCGGCGATGCCACGGCGCTGGCGGTGAACACGCCGTGGCGGTCCAGATAGCCGGTGGCCTGGTTCAGCACGGTATTGGACGCGCCCGTGGCCGGATCGTAGTTGCGCGTATAGACGCTGTGGATCTCGTAGGCCGCGCGGTTCGCCGCATCGAGGCCGTAGAGCGCGGTCGATCCGATGTTGTCGCCGTACACGCCCTGAATGTCCGTGATGTCGATCACCCCGGCCGTGCCCCGGCCAGCCGCCACATTGCCGCTCGACCCGCCGCTGCCGCCGTTGCGGTCCTGGCCGGTGGAAAGCTGGCTGACCACCACGCCGAGGCTGGAGGCATTGGTCACGTTGACCTGGGCGTAGCCGTCCAGCACCCGCAGCGTCGCGCCGGAGGTGGCGGTGTTCATGATCTGGCCATACAGCTGTATCAGCCCGCCCTGCGCCGCCATGCTGTTGACGTCGTACTGGTTCAGGCTCGCGTCGTAGGTCGCGCCGATATTGCCGTAGTCGCTCACCAGGGCGAAGGTCTTCGCGGCCGGGTTGGCGGCATAGGCCTGCTTGGCCACATCGGTGCCGTATTCCACGCGATTGAGCGTGAGGTCATAGGTCACGCCGACCGACGTGCCGCCGATCGATGCGGTCAGGGTGGTGCCGATGTGCTGTGTGCCCGGGATCAGAAAATACTGGCCGGGCAGAACCTGCGTGCTGGTGTCGGCGAAGGTACAGGTCACCGAGCCGCCGATGGTGGCGCAACTGGTGGGTATGCGGGTCAGGATATTGCCGAAGGCCGCGGTCGCGCTCGACACCTGGGAGGTGGTCAGCCCGACCGCCGTCACGTCGCTCGCGGTCAGCACCGCGCTGGCGGGCAGCGCGAGGTTCCACTGGTCGATGCCGCTCTGGATCAGGCCGTTGATGTCGAGATAGCGCGCGGCGATGTACACCGCGCCGTTGGACACGATGCCCGCGCCGGGCGGATTGGGCAGCGACGGGTTGCTCACATTGGCCGGGTCGCCGGCGACATGGTCGAAGCCGTAGACGTATTTCTGCACGAAGTCGCCGTTCTTCGCCTGCACGTCCACCGTGCCGGCATTGATCGACCCGTTGACCGTGATGTCGCCAGCGGCGCTGTGGATCACCACCCCGCCCAGCGGGTTGGAGATCGTCTTGTTGTCGTTGACGACGATGTCGGGCGCCGGCAGCGGGTGCCACAGATAGTACGGCACGGTGCCGGCATAGCCGCTCGCCAGCGTCTGGCACTGCCCGGTGCCGCTCGCGCATGGGCCGGTCACGAGCAGGGTCGGGTCGAACCAGGTCTTGCTGTTGGGATCGTAGTTGCTGGTGATACTGACGCTCGGCAGCGCGGCGCCCTGCGAGCGTGCCGAGGTTACCTCGGCGAAGCCGCCACGGAAACCGCCGGCGTTCAGGGCGTTGATGTCATCCCTGGTGTTTACCAGCACCTTGTTGAAGGTGATCGTGCCGCCCTGGTTGGCGCTGATCGTCAGGTTGTTCAGCAGCAGCGCCGCCGCCGTGTTGTTGGTGATGCCGATCACCGCGTTGCCCGGCGCCAGTATCTTGCCGGTGCCGACCAGCGCATCGCCGGTGATGGTGATGGTGCCGAGCTTCGCGGTGACGTCGCCGAGGCTGAAGGCGACCGCGGCGGGGTTGCTCGGCGGGATATCCGATGGCGGGCTCGGACCGTTGATGCTGTTGGTCAGATTGGTGATCGCGAGGCTCTCCGCGCCCGCCGTCGCGGTATAGGCCGGCGCCGGCGTCAGCAGCGACGTGATGGTGCTTACCGTCGCCGCGTCGGCGGCGGTCTTGGACGCGTTCAGGATGGTCGTCTGGCTGACCTGGGTAGCCGCCAGGTTCGACTGGTAGGTGGCAAGATCGGCGAGAATTTGCGTGTTGTTGGCATCGATGAGCACCTGCGACGACAGGGTCAGGTTCGCCGCCAGCCGGTTGTTGATGTCCTGCGCCAGCGAGTTGTTCGCCAGGGTGTTGCTGGAAATCGTCGACAGCGCCGAGGAGGTCGCCGCGTCGCCCGGCTTGAACTGGCCCAGCGTGGTCAGCAGGCTGTTCACCTGCGACGTATCGGCACTGGCCAGGTTGACGAAGCCGAACGCGTCCTGCGCCCGCATCGCAAGCAGGCCGCTGGAGATCTGCCCGTCCGGGGTGCTGGTGTTGCCGATCTGGGTGCTGATCACCGACGCCTGCCCGATGACGACGGGCAATTGCGCGTTGATGGCATTGATGGTGGTCTTGTCCTTGGTCGGGTCGGCGCCGCCGATCAGCGTGACCGCCGCCGTGTTGACCTTGTTCAGGTTCAGGGCGATGGCGTTCGCATCGCTGCCGATGGCGGTATTGTTGCTCGCGATCCGACCGGCCGCCGCCAGGATGGTGGCACGGTCTGCCTGGATCGCCCCGCGCGCCGTGTCGATCTGCGCCTGGGTCGAGACCGCGGAATTGACGATGGCGGTCTGGGCGGCGATGTCGCTGTTGGCCGTGTTGATATAGCCCTGCTGCGTCAGATTATCCGCCTTGCGCGTCGTCAGATCGCTCTTCAGCGTGGTGTTGGCGGCATTCGCCGAGTTGATGGCCCTCACATTGGGGTCGGCGGCGCTGTAGGTGGTCAGCGACTGCACCAGCGTCGCTACCTGGGCGCTGGCGGTGCTGCCGGTGCCATAGGCCGTCACGACCGCGCCGAGCGTCGTGTCGTTGCTCCCCTGCGCCCCGGTCACCGCCGGCACGCTGGTCACGAATTGCGTGGTCTGCAGGTCGAACGAACTGCCGAGGCTGAGCAGCGACTGCGTAAGGGTCTTCAACTGCTGCTTGGCCACCGCCAGCGGGCTCGGCTGCGACAGGGCCGGCGGGGTCACCGCGCCGCCCGAGGTCGTCGCCAGGCCGAGCGCGACCAGCTTCTGCTCCAGGAAGGCGATCTGGCTCTGATAGGCACCCGACGCCACCGGATCGCCGGAATACTGCGCGAGCAGGATCTCGAGCGTGGCGATCTCGTTCAGGATCGTCGTCCCGATCGGGTACGAGGTCTGGGTATAGCCGATGCCGTTGGACGACACGACGTAGCAGAGCGACAGCGTGACATCGCAACCGGCCGGGGCGGTGGCGGCCGTCGCGTAGCTGATCGACAGCGACTTGTCGCGCTGCAGGCCGGTCAGCACCAGGCCATCCACCGTCGCCAGCGCCAGGCCGGTGTTCGACGTGCTGCCGCCGGTGATGTCGAAGGTGACCGGGCCGCCGCCGAACAGATTGCTGATGGCACTCGCGGTCGCGCTCAGTGCCTCCAGATAGATGTTCTTGCCGGTGCCCGCCCCTGTCACCGAGATCGCGCCGCGATCGGACAGCAGCTTGATGTCGCCGGCCGCCAGGATGCCTTGCGTGATCGGCACCGTGTCGCTGAGCGGCGCGACGCCATCGATCAGCACATTCGCGTTGCTGACGACGTTGGCCTGCGCGTCGGGCGGGATCGGGATCGGGATCGCTGTGTTGTTGTAGAGGTTGACCGAGGCATAGGCGACAATGTCGGACCGCATCGTGCCGGTGGGATCGGCGCCGGCGGCCAGCACGACATTGCCGTAGGTCGCCTGCAGCAGCGAGCCGGCAGCGACTGTCGCCGCGGTCGCGGAATGGACGTTGGCGTAGGCCTCGCCGGACGGCGCGCCCGCCAGTCCGTAGGTGGTGGCGACGGACTGGGCGTTCAGATCGACATGGGTCCACGCGCCGATATCGATGTCACCCAGGTCGTTCACAATCGTCGCGTTCGGCCCGATCAGCACCCGCGCCAGAGCGGGGGTGGCCGAATTGCCCACTTCCAGGTCGGTGTTCGCCGCCGCGATGGCGATGGCGCCGCCGGAATCGAGCTTGGCCTTCTGGTGCGCGATCGTCTCGTTATACGCCTCGACCGTCAGCAGCGCCGGGCCGCCGCCGGCTGCCGGCAGGATGTGGATGTTGCTGTTGTCGCCGATCGCCGCCGTGGTGGTCTGGCCGACCGTGACCGTGACCGCGCCGGCCGGCCCGCTCAGCAGGCCGCCCGAGCCGGAGGTGACGTTGTAGGGCGCATTGTCCGGATTGAAGGCCGGATCGGGCCCCGGGCCGCCGCGGAAGCTGTAGGGCGCCTCGCCGACGAAATAGCCGTGCGCCTGGTTCACCGCCAGGATGTCGGTGCCATAGGCGTCGACCTGTGCGATCTTGCCGGGCGGCAGGGTATCGCCGAGCTGCGAGCTGTCCCCCAGCTGCGCCGTGACGATGCTCTGCACGTCGTGGGTGATCGTCGAGCCACTGGCACCGGCCACTGCGGCCTGGGTGCTGTCCACGGTCCCGCCGAAGTTGGACACATGCGTGGCGGTGATCCGCAGCCCGTGCGCGTTGGCGTTGTCGGTGATCACGATCGTGTCGGCGCCGGCCTTCGCCAGCGTCAGGCTGGTATCGACGGTCGCGGCCAGCGAAGCGGCGCCGGCGATCACCCCGCCGCTGCCGGCAACCGCGCCGGCGATGTCGGTGCTGGTGCCAAGGGCGTTCAGCGCGAAGCTGCCGGCGGTCACCGCCACGCCGTCGGCCAGGCTGGCGATGCTGGATGTGTGGTCGGTCGCTTTGGCGACGTTCGAGCCCGCGGCGATGATGCCGGCCGCGATCCCGGAGCTGCTCGCCGCCTGCGCGGTATCGGCTTGCGAAGCGATCCGTGCCGCGTTCGCCACCTTCAGCGAACTGCCGCCGCCGACCAGGGTGAAGGCGGAGCCGCTGTTGGATGCCTCGGCATCCGTCGCGCTGACGCCGATCAGGGCGCCGGCTGCGCCCGTCGCCACGGCATTCGCGGCCGGCGTGCCGGGGGTCAGCAGCATATCGGATTCCAGATCCAGGCTGCCGGCGGTGATCGCCGTCGCGGCCGGCGCCTGTAGGGTGCCGGGCCGTGGATCGATCCCGACGCCGGAGAACACCGATGCCATCAGCGTGGCGGTGGCGTCCGACGCGCCAACCGCCAGCCCACCGGCCACCGCGATGCCCCAGGCATTGGCGTTGGCCCAGTCGTTCTCGGTCGCCTTGATCTCCACATTGCCGGTCGCGAAGATCGCGCCGCCGTCCATGAAGGCATCCGTCGCCGTCGATACCGTGGCCGTCGCCACCGATCCGGTAAAGGCGCCCCCGATGCCGCCCTGCGCCGCGCGCGTATAGGCGGTGGCGGTATCGGCATCGAAGCTGTCGATATTGACCGAGGCGGCCTGCTGCGACGCGCTGCCGATCGTCGCGCCGCCGTCGATACGCGCGTCGCTGATCCCGCCGATATCGGCGGTCGCGATCACCGCGCCCACCGCGGCGGCATAGGAAACCGCGGCGCCATCGGCATGGGCGTTCAGGTCCCGCGTGACCGCCGCCTCCACCGTCACCGCGCCGGATGTCGTCACCTGGGCGCCGGACAGGTAGGCCTGCGTCGCGGTATGATCGGTCAGTTGGTCGACGGAGGCCTGGGCGCTGACCAGGCCGAGCGCGCCCGCCGCCGAGGTGCCGGCGAGCGTGTGCTCGGTCGTCGCCTGCACCGTCAGACCGCCCACGTTCAGCGTGTGGGAACTGGCGATGCCGGCGGAAACGGACGGGGTCACGGTCAGCACGCCGATGCCGGCGCCGACTGCGCCCGAGCCGACCGCCGCCGCCCCGTCGAGGAGCGTGCCATGCAGCCGGTCGGTGCCCTGCACCGCGAGCGTGCCGCCGGTGGTGATCTGCGCGTCGCCGATCGTCGCGCTGGTGCCGTGCATCAGCGCGCCGGGGGTCAGCGCGGCGCTGGTCTGCACGCCGCCGCGCGCAGTTTGCGCCTTGGTGCTGGTTCCCCTCACATCGGCGTTCGGCGATTGCTGCACGATCCCGTCGGTCTGATTGTTCGACGCCTGGCTGTCGGCATAGGAATTGACACTGGGCGATCCCGCGCCCGGCGTCTGCAACTGGCTGCTGCCATCGCTGCCGAGGCCGTTGCCCACGGAATAGACCGAGACGCCGGCGGCGATGGCGATACCGGCCGACCCGGCGGCGCTGACCGCGGTGCTGTCGATCACCTTGTTGGCCAAGGCGTTCACCCGCGCGTCGCGCTGCGCCGTGATCCGCGTGCCGTCGCCGACGGAGGCGATGGTGTCGTTCTGGATGGTGCCGACATCGATGCTGCCGGCCACCCCGCCGAACACGCCGGCGCCGAGCGAGCCGTCGATGCTGACGATAGTGCTGCTGTCGCGCGCGGTGACGTTCACGTCCTGCGTGGCAGCCGCGCCGGTATTGTCCAGATTGACCGTGACACCGGTTCCGATGGTCGCCTTGGTGGTGGCCATGATCTCCGGCACCGTCACCGCGCCGGCCACCCCGGCGGTGAAGCCCGCCGAACCGGCGAAGGCCAGCGTGAACACGCTCTCGTTGGAGTTCGCCTGCACCAGCAGCCCGGTCATCGGCGCAACCGCATCGAATGCACCGGCCCCCGCGCCGGTGTAGGCGGAATTCGCGCCGCTGTTACCGAGCGCGACGATCTTCGCGCCGTTGTCGATATAGGCCTCGGTGTCCTTGCTGATGGTGGTGACGCCGACGCTGCCGCCGACGCCGACGCCGCCCGATAGCGACACGCTGCCGGCGATCATCGCGGTACGGGTCTGGTCATCCGCCGCCACCACGACGTTGCCTCCGGCCATGACGGTCGCGCTCTGGCCGATATCGGCGGTGGTTGCCGAATTCAGCGCCACCACGGCGACGCCACCCGCGAGCGACGCGCTGCCGCCGGCGGCGGCCGCTGCCGCGGCCGCGAGGAAGTCCTCCCGCGCCGTGGCGCTCACCAGCGTGTCGCCCGCCGTGTAGACCTGCGCCCCCTGACCGATCGAGGCCGTGGTCGTCGGCTTGATCACCGACACCTGCGCCCCTGCCCCGGCCCCAACGGCACCGCCGCCCGCCGAACCGGCGACGCCGATCTGGTAGAAATCGGTCGCCGCATTGACCACGGAGGACTGCCCGGCCGCCGCGCCGGGCGTGCCGGGCGAGTTGATCCTGGCGCCGTCGGCGATGCTCGCCGTGGTCGTCGTCGTTACCACCGGCACGTTGCCGGACATCGAGATGCCGACGGAGCCGACACCGGCGGCGATGGTCAGCGAGCGCACCCGGGTCTGGTCGGTCGCATCCACCACCACACCGTTCGCCGTCCGCATCGACGGCGTGGCGGTCCGCTTGTCGAGGATCAGCCGCGCCGCCGCGTCCTTCGCGGCGGCCGCGCTCTCGGGCGCCACATCCGCACCCGCCGCCGCGCCGATCTGGCCATCCGGGTTCGGCGCCGTAATCAGATCGCTGGCGCTGTTCGGCGCAAAGGCAACGTCGTAGCCGTTGATGTAGCTGGCGCCGGCGCCGTTGCCCTGGGCCGAGACGGACGCGTTCTGGTCGATCAGCGCCGTCGTTGTCGCGTTCACCAGCGCGACGCCGACCGAGGCACCGAGTCCGACGACGCCGGAGATGCCGACGCCGCCGATGAAGAAATCGGTCAGCGTCTGGTCCGCGGCCAGCACCGCCACGTTGCGGGACGCGTTCACCCGGGCATGCTGGCCGATCGTGGCACTGGTGTCGGTGGTGACGGAATAGACGCCGAGCGCGCCGGCCGCGCCAGCATAGACGCCCGCCGCGACGCCGGCGGACACCGACTGGATGGTCTCGCTGCTGTCCGCCTCCAACGACACATTGGCCGCGTCGACCCGCGCCGCCTGGCCGATGGCGGCCTGGGTATGCTTGCCGATCAGGCCGACATCCACCCCGATGCCGACGCCGGCGTCGCCACCGATCGCGATTATACCGGTGAAGTCGGTGAAGCTCGTGTCGTCCTGCGCATGCACGCGCGCGTCACCGGCGATCGTCATCGCGGCGGGGCCGCCTGACGTCGTTGCCGGATCACCGACCAGCGCCTTTGTGATCGCACCCACCTTGTCCACCGATACACCGATCGCTACGGCGGCGGACCCGGCACCGGCGCCGGAGACGGCAAACACCGTCGACGCTTCCGTCGCTGTCGCCTCGACCGTTGCGTTGCCGCTGCCGCGCGTGGTGATCGAAGCGCCATTGGCGACGATCGCCTCGGTGATCCCGTTCTCCGACACCGCCGCCGCCGATCCGCCGACACCCGCGCTGCCGCCGGCTGCCGCGCTGCCGGCGACCGTAAGGGCCGAGAAGGTGTTGTTCGCCGTGACGTTGGCATCGGTGCCGGCAACCAGCCCGGCGCCCTGGGCCAGATGCGCGTCCACCGTGTTGCCGCTGAGCAGCACGCTGACCACGCCGGCGATGCCCGCGCTATCCGCCGCGCCCGCGCTGACGCCGAAGATGTCCACGCTCTGATGCGCCACCGCGGCGACATTGGCCTTCTTCGACGCGCTGGCTTGCGCGTTGGTGTCGAGGTAGCTCGTCGTGGTGCTGGTGTTGGAAATCACCGCCGAGGACACGCCGACGCCGGCATTGCCGGACAGTGCGACCCCGCCGGCCAACACCTTAGTGGTGACGTCATCGAGCGTATTCAGCACGACATCGCCGTTGCTGGCGGTCAGTGTGCTGGCGCTGCCGGCCGAGGCCTGAATGGTGTCATTGAACACACCGACCGCGAAGCCGCCGGCGACTGCCACCGTCCCCGCCGCCGCCCCGGCAACCGCTTCGAGGTAGTAGTTGCTGGTGCCAAGCAGCGGCTGCGCCTGCACCTGTGTCAGCAGTGTGCCCGGCTTGGTGAGGTCGAAACTCGGGCCGCCGCTGATCTTTTTGTTCTGCGCCTGCAGCAACACGCTGCCGCCGGTGATCTTGTCGCTGGTGCCGGTGGTGGCCTGGTAGGTGTTGTTGCTCACCAGCGTCGCGATCGAGGCGCCGACCCCCACCTTGCCGCCGACCGCGGCCGCGAGAGCCTTGGCGGACAGGGCGCTGGTGTTCTCGGCATCGACCTGGACCGCACCGCCGGTGTGAAGGGTGACGGTATTGCCGATCGTGGCGCTGGTGGTAGCACTCGTCACCGCCACCGCCAGCGCGCCGGCCACGCCCACCTTCTCGCCGGAGGCGCCGGCGATGGCGATCGCCGTCAGCGGCGCGCCGGCGGCGGCATTCTCCATCGACGTCGCATCGACATGGACGTCCCCGAGCGTGTTCAGCACGGTGTTGTCGCCGATCGAGGCGGTGGTGCTCGTGTTCATGATACCCAGCGCGACACCCACGCCGATGCCGAGCTTGCTGTCGCTGAAGCTGGTACCGTCGCCCTTCGTCGCGACCTGCGTGGTGTTGGTGGCCGAGATCATCACCGGGCCGCTCAGGGTGATCCGGTGTCCGCCCGCGGCGACGCCCGCGTTCACCGCATCGCCGAGCTTGGCGATGCCGACCGCGGCGGCGACCGACACCTTGCCGCCGCCCTTGCCGCTGGAATCGGACCCGCTGGTACCGAGCTGGGAGCCCTGGTTGTCCTGCAGCGCCTTCGCGCTGCTGGTCGTGCCACCGGACGCCGTTTGCTGGGCCCCGCCAGAAGCATTGGTATCCGCGCCCTTGGCGCTCGCCGTCGCATCGCCGGCATAGGTCTCAGACGAGCTGGCCGTGATGGTCAGGCCACCGATCCCGGTCAGGTCGCCGTTCAGCGTCGCGGTCGCACTGCCCGTGCTGATCACCAGGCCAAGCGAGGCGCCGACGCCGACATTCCCCGAAGACGTGTCGCCGGTGGCGTTCGCAGTCTGCGTGCCGGAACGCGTCGCAATGATCGAGGCATCGCCGCTGTCGAGCTGCACCGGGCCATTCAGCGCCGCGGTCACCGTATCGTTCAGCGTGGTGGTCGCCACCACCGCGTCGATCGCGATGCCGCCGGCGGATGCGCCCTGTGCCTCGGTATCCGTGCTGGTGGCCGCATTGGCGCTGACGTTCAGGGCGCCGCCATGCGCGATCGCGGCGCCGGCATCGAGCTCGGCGGTGCTCGTCACCGTGACCAGGCCCAGTGCGACGGAGGCGCCGACGCCGACCTTGCCGCCCTTGGCCTTGGAGTTCGCCTTCGTGGTGACCGTCGCCGAACCGTCCGACGCCAGTGTGACCAGACCGCCGCCGGCATCCACCGCCGCCGAACCGTCGATCTGCGCGACGCTGGAAACGTTGACGATGTTCAAGCCCAGCGATCCCGCCACGCCGACCTTGCTGCCGCCGGCGCCCGACGTGGCCTCGGCGGACAGAATGTCGGCGCGCGATGCTGTCGAACCGGGCATCGTCATATCGGTCTGCAACGCCGAAACCGTGACGCCGTTGGCCGAATGCAAGCCGTTGCCCAGCGTCGCGTCGTTGTTCTGGGTCACGACGTTCACCGCCGCGCCAATGCCCACGCCGACCTTCGAAACGCTCGTGTCGGAACCGACGGCCGACCCATCCGCGGTCACCTGGCTGTCCGTGTTGGCGTTCGTCGTCACCGACAGGAGCCGTGCCGCATGGGCGTTCACCCCATCCGGGATGGTGGCGGTCACCGTCGCGTCAACAACGGCCACCGAAATCGCGGCGGCCACCGAGGCCTTGCCCTCGCTGCTCGAGGCCGAACGGTTGCTGGCTGCACCTTGGGCGCTGGAACCCGATTGCTGCGAGCCGTCGCCGACACCGGAGGCCGACTGATCGGCTGACGCCTGCGACAATTCGCCCGTGACTTTGTCGTCCGTGGTGGCGCTTTCCTTGCTGGATGGGTTGCCATTGCCGTCAGTCGCGGTGCCGTCGGTGGAATTGCCACCGGACGCACTGGCCGTCGAACTCACCGAACCGCGCGAGGAACCCGCCGCCGAGACCGTCAGCGCACCGCCCGAGGACAGGTCGCGCAGCGTCGTCGCCGTCACGTCGTCCGAGACCACCG
>JBBIQA010000007.1:43440-45446 GCA_037442565.1 Rhodospirillales bacterium | reverse complement strand
TGGTCTAACCGCTGGAAAGCCGGCCCATACTGAGTCAGACTTGCCGCGAGGAAACGCCGGAATGCATATCGAGACCGAGGCTACCCAGCATCTGCACCGCGCCGCCGCCGCCGCGCGGGAAGCATCGCGCATCCTTGGCCGGGCGCCGGCGGAAACCCGCAACGCCGCGCTGCGGGCGATGGCGAACGCCGTGCGGGCGGACGCCGACAAGATCCTGGCGGCCAATGCGCAGGACCTTGCAGCATTCAGCGGCAGCGCGTCGTTCCGGGACCGGCTGGCCCTGACCCCGGCGCGGGTGGAGGCGATGGCGCAGGGCCTGGACGAGATTGCCCTGCTGCCCGATCCGCTCGGCCGCACCCTGGCGGAATGGTCGCGGCCGAACGGGCTGAAATTCCAGCGCATCGCCACGCCGATCGGCGTGATCGGCATGATCTACGAAAGCCGCCCGAACGTTGGGGCGGATGCCGCCGGCCTCTGCCTGAAATCTGGCAATGCGGTGATCCTGCGTGGCGGATCCGAAAGCCACCATTCCGCCCGCGCGATCAACGCGGCGATGATCGCGGGGCTGCGCCAGGCCGGCCTGCCGGAGGCCTGCGTGCAGATCGCCCCCAATACCGATCGCGCCTATGTCGCGGCCATGCTCGGCGGCGCCGGGCTGCTCGACCTGATCATCCCCCGCGGTGGGAAGTCGCTGGTGGAGCGGGTGCAGCGTGAGGCTCGGGTGCCGGTTTTGGCGCATGCCGAGGGGCTGAACCATACCTATGTGCACGCGGCCGCCGATCCCGCGATGGCGCGCGCCATCCTCGCCAACGCCAAGATGCGCCGCACCAGCGTTTGCGGCGCGACCGAAACGCTGCTGATCGACCGGGCCATCGCGCCTTCCCTGCTGCCGCTGCTGGTGGCCGATCTGCGGGCGTTGGGCTGCGATTTCCGTGCCGATGACGCGGCGCGGGCGATCGTCGCGGACCTGCCCCCGGCCAGCGAGGCGGATTACGACACCGAATGGCTGGACGCGACACTGTCCGTCCGCGTGGTCGATGGGGTGGAGCAGGCGCTGGAGCACATTGCCCGCCACGGCAGCGAGCACACCGACGCCATCGTCACCGAGGACGCCGCGGTCGCGCAGCAGTTCCTGCGCGGCGTCGATAGCGCGGTGGCGCTGTGGAACGCCTCCACCCAGTTCTGCGACGGCGGCGAGTTCGGCTTCGGCGCGGAGATCGGCATCGCCACCGGGCGCATCCATGCCCGCGGCCCGGTCGGGCTGGAGCAGCTGACGATCTACCGCTACCTCGTCATCGGCACCGGGCAGGTACGTCCCTGACCCGTCACCGCGCCACGGAGCCGCTGCCGCAATACGGCGTGCCCAGGTTCGGCGATCGGCGGCGGATGCGGATCGGGCTGCTCGGCGGCTCGTTCAACCCGGCCCATGAGGGGCATCGGCACGTGGCCCAGCTTGCCCGCCAGCGGCTGCGGCTGGACCAGGTTTGGCTGCTTGTTTCGCCCGGCAACCCGTTGAAGCCCGCGCGCGGCATGGCGCCGCTCAGCGCGCGGCTGGCGAGTGCCGCGCGGATCGGCGACGGCCGGCGGGTGGTGGCGACGGCGATCGAGGCCTCGCTCGGCACCCGCTACACCGCCGACACGCTCGCCGCGCTTCGCCGGCATTTTCCCCTGGCGCGCTTCATTTGGCTGATGGGCGCGGATAATCTGACCCAGTTGCCGCGCTGGCGGGACTGGATGGGCATCATGCGCAGGATGCCGGTCGCGGTTTTCCCCCGTCCGTCGTATAATCACCGCGCGCTGGCCGGACGGGCCGCGCATCGGCTGCGCTCCGCCCGCTTGCCAGTCGCCGCGGCGCCGGCGCTGGCGCTGCATGGCCCACCCGCCTGGATTTTCTTGCCTACCCCTCAACATGCCGCCTCGGCCACTGCCATTCGTGCCGCCGGCTCAGGAGTCGTGCCATAGCCCGCAAACCCACCTCCCCCCCGACAACCCCACCTGCCGCGGGG
>JBBIQA010000007.1:2819-43337 GCA_037442565.1 Rhodospirillales bacterium | reverse complement strand
ACACCCCCTGTTGGTATGTCCCCTGGCGCGGGGGCGGCGCCGCGCAAGCGGGCGCCCGCCCGCAAGGTGGCGAAGCCCGACCTGGCGGAGGCGGCAAAATCGCCCGGCACGCCGCGCAAGAAGGCAACCGCCGCGGGGCCGCGCGCCGCCGGCGTGCGTGCGGTCAAGCGTGCCGCCCGGCCGGAGCCGTCGGAACTGGACAAGCTGCAGGCGCTGATCGTCGCCAGTCTGGAAGATGACAAGGCGGAGCAGGTCGTCGCGCTGGACCTGGCCGGCAAGACCTCGTTCTGCGACCGGATGGTGATCGCCACCGGCATCGCCGACCGCCAGATCACCGCCATGGCGACGCATCTGGAAGACAAGCTGCACGACGCCGGCGTGAAACGCATCCAGATCGAGGGCTCCGGCGGGTCGGACTGGGTGCTGATCGATGCCGGGGACATCGTGATCCACCTGTTCAAGCCGGAAGCGCGAACGCTGTATGCGCTGGAGAAGATGTGGGGCACGGACCTCGACACCGCCGACGAGCACGTGACGGGGGTCTGAAGCAAGGCTGGGGCTTTGCCCCAAACCCCAGGAGGGGCGCTGCACCGGCCTTGCCGGCCCGTCAGCCCAGCGCGCGATGGCCGATGTCGCGGCGGCAGAACCCCTCCGGCCAGTCGATCGCGTCCACCGCCAGGTAGGCGGCTGCGCGCGCGCCGGCGAGGTTCGCGCCGCTGGCGCAGATCGTCAGCACCCGCCCACCGGCCGCGCGGATCGTGCCGTCCGCGTCCGCCGCCGTGCCGGCGTGGAAGACCTGCACGCCCGGCACCGCGGCGGCGCGGTCCAGGCCCCGGATGACGCTGCCGTGCTCCGGTGCGTCCGGATAGCCGCGCGCCGCCATCACCACCGCGATCCGCGCGCCCTCATGCCAGCGCAGGTCGAAATGGCGCAGTTCGCCGTCGCACGCGGCCTGCAGCGCCGGCAGCAGGTCCGACCGCAATTTCCCCAGCAGCACCTGGCATTCGGGATCGCCGAAGCGGGCGTTGAACTCGATCAGCTTCGGCCCCTCGTCCGTCAGCATCAGGCCGGCGAACAGGATGCCGCGGAACGGCGTGCCGCGCCGCGCCATCTCCGCCAGCGCCGGGCGCAGGATGCGGTCCATCGCCGCCTGCTCCAATTCCGGCGTGAACACCGGTACCGGCGAATAGGCGCCCATGCCGCCGGTGTTCGGGCCGGTATCGCCCTCGCCGACCCGCTTGTGGTCCTGCGCCGAGCCAAAGGGCAGTGCCACCTCGCCGTCGCATAGCGCGAACAGCGACACCTCCTCGCCGACCAGGCATTCCTCGATGACGATCGCCTCGCCGGCCGCGCCGAAGGCCCGGTCCTGCAGGATGTTGTCGATCGCCGCGATCGCCTCGTGCACGGTGGCCGCCACCACCACGCCCTTGCCGGCGGCCAGGCCATCCGCCTTCACCACGATCGGCGCGCCGCGCCGGCGCACGAATTCCTTTGCGGCCTCCGGCTCCTCGAACCGCTCCCAGCGCGCGGTCGGGATGTTCGCCGCGTCGCACAGTTCCTTGGTGAAGGTCTTGCTGCCCTCCAGCTGCGCCGCCGCCTTCGATGGGCCGCAGCAGGCAATGCCGGCTTGCGTCATCGCATCCGTGATGCCCGCGACCAGCGGCGCCTCCGGACCCGGAAACACCAGATCCACCTCGTTGTCCTGCGCGAAGGCGACCAGCGCGGCAATATCCATCGCCGCGATATCCACGCACTCCGCCATGCCAGAAATCCCGGGGTTGCCCGGCGCGCACCACAGCTTCTTCAACAGCGGGCTGGCGGCGATCTTCCAGCACAGCGCGTGCTCCCGTCCGCCCGACCCGACCACCAGAACCCGCATGCAATCATCCCTTGTTCAAACGGTCTTGTTCACCTGGGGCCGGCCTTAGCATACGCTGCCCCGATGAACGAAGCCCGCCCCCTGTCGAATCTCCCCGAATACACCGTCACCGAGATCTCCGGCGCGGTGAAGCGGACGCTGGAGGAGGCATTCGGCCGTATCCGGGTGCGCGGCGAGCTCACCGAAGTGAAGCGTTACCCCTCCGGCCACATCTATTTCTCGTTGAAGGACGAGGGCGGCAAAATCTCCGGCGTGGTGTGGAAATTCGCGGTTCCGCGCCTGGGCATGGAGCCGGAGAACGGGGTCGAGGTCATCGCCACCGGCAAGGTGTCGTCCTACGGCGAGCGTTCGTCGTACCAGCTGATCGTCGAGCGGATGGAATACGCCGGCGCCGGGGCGCTGTTGGCGAAGATCGAGATGCTGAAGCAGCGCCTGGGCGCCGAAGGCCTGTTCGATACCGAACGCAAGCGGCCGCTGCCGATGCTGCCCAAGGTCATCGGCGTGGTAACCTCGGAAAAGGGCGCGGTGATCCAGGACATCAAGACCACCATCGCCCGGCGCTTCCCGCGCACCATCCTGCTCTGGCCGGTGCCGGTGCAGGGCGAGGGCGCGGCGCAAAAAATCGCCGCCGCCATCGCCGGGTTCGACGCGATCGCTCCGGGCGGGCCGGTCCCCCGGCCGGACGTGCTGATCATCGCCCGCGGCGGCGGCAGCCTGGAAGACCTGATGGCGTTCAACGAGGAAATCGTCGTGCGCGCCGCCGCCGCCTGCCGCATTCCGCTGATCTCCGCCGTCGGCCACGAGACCGACACCACACTGATCGATTTTGCCTCCGACCGCCGTGCCCCGACCCCGACGGCGGCGGCCGAGATGGCCATTCCCGCGCGCGCCGACCTGCTTGCCGACATCCAGCAGAAGACCGCCCGGCTGACCGGCGGGCTGAACCGGCTGCTGCAGGAGCGCCGGCTCGGCCTGTCGCGCGCCGAGCGCGGCCTGCCCGACCTGCCCGCCTTGCTCGGCACCGCCCGCCAGCGGCTGGACGACCGGGCCGAGCGGCTGCGCCTGTCCCTGCCGAACCTGCTCGCCGCCCGCCGGGCCGGCCTGCTCGCCGCCGATCGCCGCCTGCCGGACCTGCCAGGGCTGATCGCCAACGCGCGGCGCGGCCTCGACGACCGCTCCCTGCGCATGAAGCTGGCGCTGCCCAACCTGGTGGCCGGGCGCAAAGCCGCCCTCGGGCTGGCCGGCACAAGGCTGACCGGCGGCTTGCGCCACGCCTTGGCCGGCGCACGGACCCGCGGCGCGCGCACGCTGGGCCGCCTGAGCGACGCGCCGCTGCGCGCTTCCCTGCGCGAGGCCCGCGCCCGGCTGGAGGGCTCGGCGGCAAGGCTGGAAGCGGTCTCGCCGATGGCGGTGCTGGCGCGCGGCTACGCATTGGTCACCGACCCGGCCGGCCATCCGCTGACCAGCGCCGCCGCGATCGCTCCCGGATCGGCGCTGCGCCTGCGCTTCGCCGACGGCGAGCTCGGCGCGCGGGCGGACGGCGCCAAGCCGGTCCGCCAGGGCAGCCTGCCGCTATAGGGCCATCAGCCGCTCACCAGAGATTTCACGCCACGCAGCACGATGCCGCCGATATGGCGAATCCCGTCCTTGACGGCGACGGCGCCATCCCTGGCGCTGGCGGCGAGGTAGCGCAGCCGGTGCCACCAGAGCCCCTCGCCGGACGCCTCGCTGTCCCCCGCGGCGATGACATTGCCGTCGAAAACCGGGCGCGCGCTGGTCCAGTTCAGCAGCAGCAGGCCGGGGCGGCCGGTGTGGTTGACCAGGGTGTTGTGCCGGAACTCCAGGCTGTCGGCACGCCCCCAGCCACCGCCGGCCAGAACCGCGGCGCGCGCATCCGCGGTCCGCGGCCCCTTCTCCAGGGTGTTTCCCGTCATCAGCAGCCGGCCCTTGCCGGTGAAGCTGACCAAAGCGGAGGACGCGCCGTTGCCGTCCTCGACGCGACTGTCGACGATCTCGGTGGATCGCGCGGCGGAGCCGATCTGCGCGCTGGCCGCACGAGCGCCGTCGCCGGCCTGCGCGCCGCGCGGATCGTCAAAGCGGGAGCGTTCGATGCGCAGCCGGGCCAGCCGGCCGACATCCAGCGCGCCCAGGCACGAACGGCCACCGCAGGCGCCGTTGTCGGCGAAGGAACTGTCGCGAACGACCAGGACCCCGTCCGGCTGATCGACCGCCAGGATCGCGGCCTGGTTGTTGATGAAGGCGCAGTGCTCGACGGTCAGGTTGCGCCCCTCGGCGCGGATGCCGGCGCCGTTGCCGTCGGGCACCCGGATGCGGGTGAAGCTCAGGCCGCGCAGCGTCACGTCGTTGCCGCCGATCACGAAGGATGCCTTGCCGGCGCAGGCCAGGTCGGTGAACACCACGGAGGGCGGCTGCGCCGGATCGCCGCCTTGCGGTCCGGCGGCCTCGATGGTGATGCCGCTGGCGTGCCAGATCGCGCAGTCGAAATATTCGCCGGGATCGATGACGACGCGGTCGCCGTCCTTGACGACGCGGGCGGCCGCGGAGGCGGTCTTCAGCTCCCGGTCAGGCCCGACCTGCAGCGTGCGCGCCGACGCGCTTGCGGCCACCAGGCATATCGCGCAGGCGGCCGCCAACCATCGGCCGGCCGCCATCATGCCTCGGCAAACGGGTTCTTCGTACCGCGCAGCTGCAGCCGGATCGGCGTTCCCGGCAGGTCGAAGGTCTCGCGCAGCGAGTTCACCAGATAGCGCTGGTAATCCTCCGGCATCTGCTCGGCGCGGGTGCCGAAGGCGACGAAGGTGGGCGGGCGCGCCTTGGCCTGGGTGATGTAGCGCAGCTTCAGCCGCCGCCCCTGCACCAGCGGCGCCTGATGGCGGGCGAGCGCGCTCTCGAACCAGCGGTTCAGCTCACCGGTGGGAATGCGGGTGTTCCAGGTTTCGTAGACCTTCCAGATCGCCGGCATCAGCTTGTCGATGCTGGCACCGGTCAACGCGGAGAAGGTGACGACGGGAATGCCCTTCATCTGCGCCAGCGAGGTTTCCAGCCGGTCCGACACCGCCTTGCGGGTGGCGTTGCGGTCCTCCACCGCGTCCCACTTGTTCAGCGCGATCACGCAGGCCCGGCCCTCGCGCTCGATCAGCTTGGCGATCTGCAGATCCTGGTCGTGCAGGCCGAGCACCGCGTCGATGGTCAGCACCACCACTTCGGCCATTTTCAGCGCTTCCAGCGAGGCGCTGACCGACATCTTCTCGAGCGGCTGCTCGATGCGCGCGCGCCGGCGCAGGCCGGCGGTGTCCACCAGCTCGATCCGGCGGCCCTGCGCATCGGTCAGGATCGAGGCGACGGCGTCGCGGGTCAGGCCTGGTTCCGGCCCGGTGATCATCCGCTCCTCGCCGAGCAGCCGGTTCAGCAGGGTGGATTTTCCGGCGTTCGGCCGGCCGACGATGGCCAGCTTCAGCGGCCGGTCGGGCGCGCCCGCCGCTTCCTCCGCAACCGCGGTCTCGGGCGGCAGCCGGTCGGCGATCTCCATCATCAACTGGGAGATGCCCTCGCCATGCTCGGCCGAGATCGCCAGCGGCGAACCCAGGCCGAGGGCATAGGCATCCAGGACGGAAGAGTTGGCGGCGCGGCCCTCCACCTTGTTGGCGACCAGCAGCACCTTGCGGTTCTGCCGGCGCAGCCAGGCGGCGAAATGCGCGTCGGCCGGGGTGACGCCGTCGCGCGCGTCGATCACGAACACCACGAGGTCGGCGATGTTCACCGCCGCGGCCGAGGAGGCGCGCATGCGCCCCGACAGCGTGTCGGGAGCGGATTCTTCCAGCCCCGCCGTGTCGATCAGCCGAACCTGCCGCCCGCGCAGCATCGCCTCGGCTTCCTTGCGGTCGCGCGTCACGCCCGGCGTGTCGGCGACCAGCGCCGCCCGCTTGCCGGCCAGACGGTTGAACAGCGTCGATTTACCGACATTCGGCCGCCCCGCGATCACGACGACCGGCAGCACCGGCGCGTCATGGATCGGGAAATCGTCGTCGCCGTCCAGCGGGGGATCGATCCGGCTCACCTCAGCGCCGTCAGGCTGCCGTCGTCGGTGACCACGAACAGCGTGCCGTCGGCCACCACCGGCCCGAAAGAGGCGGCGCCGGACAGGTCCTGCCGGCCGAGGATCTCTCCGGTATAGGGGCTGACCGCCAGCGCCTGGCTGTTGTTTCCGGCGACGACCAGCCGGTCGCCGACCAGCACCGGGCCGAACCAGTGGATTGGGCCGCGCTGCTTTTCCTCATTCTCGAATTTCGGCAGATCGGCCACCCACGCGGGCCGGCCGTCGGCGCGGCTGAGGGCGGTGAGCTGCGCACCGGTGGCGACGACGAACATCCAATCCCCGGCGATCCAGGGATTGTCGCTGCCGCCGATCTCGCGCTCCCACAGCCGCCGGCCGGAGCGCAGGTCGATGCTCAGGCACAGCCCGCCGAGGCCGATGGCATACACCCGGCTGTTGGCGATGACCGGCAGGGCGCGAATGGCGGAAAGCTCGGTGATGGCGCTTTCCCCGGCCGCCGCCAGGCTGTCGGTCCAGGCCACGCTGCCGGAATCGGCGCGCAGCGTGGCAAGCTCGCCCGAGCCGAAGCCGGCGACCACCAGCCCGTCGGCATAGGCCGGCGCCGGCTGGCCGAGCAGCGACGTGATGGCGGACGGCGCATGGTACGACCAGATCTGATGTCCGTCGTTGACATCGAGCGCCAGCAGCCGGTCGTCGAAGGTGACGTAGAAAATCCGCCCCTCCGCGATGGTCGGCGCCGAGCGGGCGGGCGTGCCGGTGTTCACCCGCCAGCGCACGTTTCCGGTTGCCGCGTCGATCGCCAGGACGTCGGCCAGCCCGTTGACGGCATACAGCACGCCCTGGTCCACGCTCATGCCGCCGCCGACATTGGTGCTGTCGTCGTCCTCGCCGCGGGTCTCCAGGCGCCATTTGAGAGCACCGGAAGCGGCATCGAAGGCGGTGATGACCGCCCCGGAATCCATCGCGAACACCACCCCGCCATCCACGACCGGCTGGGCCAGTATCTTGCGGCGATAGCCGCCGCCGGAACCGATGGACGCGCTCCAGGCTTCCACCAGGCGGTCGGCAGCGGCCAGATGGCCGGCCACATGGGCAGGATTGCCGCCTGGCGTCGGCCAGTTGGCGTTTCGCACGGCCGGCGGCAGCACCACCTTGCGCGCGGTCGCCTCCGCGGCGTCCAGGGCGTTGCTGCTGGCGACGATCGACACGCGCTGGCCGGGCAGGGGGATTTTCTTGGTGCCGAACCAGTCGTCGTACAGGCTGCAGCCGGACAGCAGGGCAAGCGGACCGAGCAGCGCGGCCCGGCGCGACAATCGCAGGGCCGTGGACCCGGAAGCGGCGGAGGAGCGGGAAGTGGCGGGGATATCGGACGGGGTCTTGCGGTTCATCGGTTCATCCACCCACCGGGCCAGGCAAGGATCCGCCGAGACGAACCAGCAGAGCACCGGAGCGGTTGCGCACGCCGATCGGGGCGGCCATGTCCTGGGTAAGGCGGCCCAGTGTTTCCTTCGCGGCGTCCACGTGGCCCTGGCGGATGTCGAGCAGGGCCAGCTGTTCCTGGGCCATCGCGTGCCACGGATTGTCGCTGGCGGTCAGCGGTTTCAGCCGGGCCGCAAGCTGCGCCGCGTCGCCGGTGTCGACCTGGCGCATGACGGCGATCAGGTTGGCAAGGTCGCGCAGCAGCGGATCCACCGAGGAATCGCCGGCGACCTGGTCCCAGATCAGCACGGCGCCAGGCAGATCCCCGGCATCCGCCTTCAGCCCGGCTTCGCGCAGCCTTGCCAGCGCCCGGTAGCCGGCGGGCGCATCGGCGGCGACCGCGGCAAAGCCGGCGATCGCCTGCGCGCGCTTCGCGGCCGTGGCCGCGTCGTTCGGCGCGGAGAGGCCGGGCGTAGGCGCCAGCGTATCGGCGATGCGCATGGCGGCGAGGAACTTGCCGGCGGCGGCCTGGTCCTGGCGGCCCTGCCACCATTGCCAGCCCTGCCAGCCGGCGACACCGAGCACCACCGCAAAGGCGGCGGCAAGGATCAGGCCGCCATAGCGCTTCAGGACCGCCTGCGCCTTCTCGGCGCGCAGTTCTTCATCGACCTCGTCGAAGATATCGACCACGTATTCTCCTGCCAGGCCTGGCGGTTGCAGTTTCTTCCGCTGGTGCGGATGGCGAACGCGGCTGGTGCACCATCGGGCACCCCGTCACGCGCCGGACCATAGCGACGGCATGGGCTTGGGGCAAACCATACGCAAAGCCCGCTCAAGGAACGCCCCGGTTAAACGCCCCAGTTGAACGCCCCGGTTAAACACATGGTTCATGTTTGCGGCGCATACCGGAACGATGATGCGTCCGATCCGGCCCAAATTGCGGCGGCTGGCGGGACCGGGGCCTGTTCTGGCGGGCCTGCTCCTGCTGACATCCTGTGCGCCCGGGCCGTGGCCACCGCCCTGGGTGGAACCGGCCGCCGCCCTGGCGGCCGCGGATGTCACGTCGATCGCGATCCTGCATCGCGGCATCGTCGACACTCTGGTCTCCGCCGTCAGCGGCCGGGATTGCTCGATCGTCCATCTGGATCGCGGCCAGAGCTACTGCCGCGCGCAGGAGCCGCCGCCCCTGCCGCCGCCCTATTGCACGCGCAGCCTGGGGACGGTGGATTGCTGGACCAATCCGGAGGCCCTGGTCAATCTGCCGCCGCAGGTGGCCGACGGCCCGGGAACCCTCACCCCGGCGCAGGAAGCCGACCGCACGCAGCGTTGGCCGATGATCTAGAGTCTGTCGGGGTTTCATGGCAATCCCGGCCTGTCGCCGTCCCAGCGGGCGGGCGGCCCGCAGGAAGGCGCCCATGACCGGACAGAAAGCCCCGTTCGCCACGAAGCCCCTCGCCATGCCGGCGCTCGCCGAGGGGCTGGCGCTGATCGGCCTGGCCGTTCTCGGCCTGGCCATCTTCGGCTGGGCCGTGGCCCAGCAGGCGGTCTGCGAGCCGATCCTCGATATGATCCCGGTTCTGGCCGACTGGCTGGACAGCCCGGACGGGCTCCTGGGAACCCTCTGGCACCCGCTCAACGAGCACCATCTGGTGTGGATGCGGCTGCTCGCCCCGGCCGACTTTGTCCTGACCGGTGGCCGGCCATGGCTCAGCGGCGCGATTTCCGTGGGGCTGCTGGCCTGCCTCGCGGGCATTCCCGCGCGCGCGCTGCTGCGGGCCGGCTTGCCCCCGCAGGTCCGCTGGGCCGGGGTCGTCGTGCTGGTGCTGCTGGTGTTCGCGGCGCCCACGGCCGAGGCAACCGCCATCGTGATCAATGGCGTGTACCCGCAGGCGGCCGGATTTGCCATGCTGAGCCTGGGGTTTGCGGCAACGAGGAGATGGCGCCTGGCATTCGCGATGGCCGTGGCAGCAGCGCTGGGCAACGGCGTCGGGCTGGTGCTGTTCCTGATCCTGCCTTGGCAGGCGTGGCGTGCCGGCGCATCGCCGGCAGAAGCGGGGCGCAAGCCGGGCCGGGCCACCTGGATGCTGGCGCTGGCGGGGCTGGCGTTCATTCTGCTGTATCTGTGGGGCGTGCCGGCCCAACCGCACAAGCTGCCCCAGCCGGGCGTCGCCCTGCGCTACGCGGCGGCGATGCTCGGCCTGCCGTTGTCCCATTCCAGCGGGTTCGGCTGGCTCGGAGCCGCCTTGGGCGGATTGCTGGGATTGCTCGGGCTTGGCGCCCTGGGGCGCCGGCCCGGCACCGAGCTGGAGCGTCTGGCCCAGGGCGGAATTCTGTTCGGCCTGGGAGCGGCGGCATTGGGGGCCCTGGGCCGAACCGACATTGCCGGGGGCCTGCCGGCGGTGCGCTACGCCGCTTTGGTGCTGCCGCTGCAGATCGGGCTGCTCTGCCTGGCGCTGCCCGCGGCGCTGCGATGGATGCGGCCGCTGCCCGTGACCCTCCTGCTCCTGCTGCTGGGGATCGGCCTGTGCGGCATGTCGGCCCTCGCGGCCCGCGCCACGGTGTCGGCCCTGGCCGGCTCGCGCGACGCGGTGGCGCGTTTCGCCGCCGGAGAGCGCGATCCGTCACTCGAGCCCTATGTCTATCCCGACCTCGCAGAAGCGTCGCGGATCTGGACAGAGCTCGCGGCACGCGGCTTGCCGGTCTGCCGGCAGACGAAACGCTGAGCGGGCGGCGCTTTGAGAGAACGGCCGGGCGTGCCTATCCTGCCTGCCAGAGCCATATCAGCCTGACTGGAATCGCGAAGCGATCCCAGGCTGATAAAATGGCTCGCCAAAAGATGACCAGAGCGTTTTCACTCTTCGTGAAAACGCTTTGGCAAGAACCGGGAGGGCGACATGGCCGAGGGCATGACAGGCAGCAACGACGTATTCGAGATCATGTCCACCATGCGCGCCATGCGCCGCCTGAAACCCGATCCGGTACCGGACGCGCTGATCCACAAGATCCTGCAGGCCGGCGTATCCGCCCCGAACGGCGGCAACACGCAGATATGGCGCTTCCTGGTGATCAAGGACCCAGCGGTGAAGCAGGCCGTGCAGGCATACTACAAGCGCGCCTTCGATGAATGGATCGGCCCGCGCTACCTGACCAGCGAACCGCCGCCGGGCATCACCCGGGAAAAATACCTCCGCCAGCACGGCGCGGTGGAATACCTGACCGACCATTACCACGAGGCGCCGGTGTGGATCGTCGCCTGCCTGGAGGACGGTCCCAACCCGTCCCGCGCGGCCGGCGCGTCGATCTATCCGGCGGTGCAGAACATGCTGCTGGCGACCCGCGCCCTGGGCCTCGGCTCGACGCTGACCACACGGCATCTGCGCTATGCCACCGAGGTGGACGCGGCCATGGGATTGCCGGAGGGCGTGCATTCCTACGCCATCCTGCCGATCGGCTACCCGATGGGAAAATTCGGCCCCGTCGGGCGCACGAAACTGTCGGACGTCGTGTTCAGCGAGAAATGGGGGCAGCCCTACGTCGAGGCCTGATCGCGCGCCTTAACCGGCTGGCGAGGAAATTCAGCGCCAATATACCGGCGCGCCGCGCGTCGCCGCGGGCTGAAAGGAGCGACAATTGCGAGCAATGGCGATGCTGGGGATGTTGGCCGCCAATACCCTCGCGGCCTGCGCGCAGCCGGCCGGCGTGCCCGGCCCCACATCGCTCAGCCGTCAATGGATGATCGGGATCGAGCGGATGCAGGGCGATCCGCTGCCTCAGCTTCCCTACACCAACCGTTTCATCGCGGACCTGGCGGCGATGCCGAATATCCAGGTGGTGTATCTCGGCACGCCGGAAAACGCCGGGCTGTTCGCGTCCTGGCCGGGCGGGCGCCTGACCGTCTCACCCCGGCTGCGCGCGGAACGGTCCTGCATGACCATCACCTACAGCATCTTCCAAACCGGCCAGCCGCAAGGCGTCTTCGGCCTCATCATTCCGCCCCCACCGGCCGGCGTCGAACCCGACCCGGTCTGCGTGGACCGCGCCGCCGGCGCGTTCTACCAGGCACTTGCCGTGCAGGGGCTGTAGGCAAGGTTGGGGCTCCGCCCCCTTTCCCAGCAAACCTATTCAAAAGGGCCAAGGGAACAAGTTCCCTTGCGGGCTGTGGCTGCGAAGCAGACACAGGGGGCAGCGCCCCTCCTGGGGCCTGGGGCAAAGCCCCAGCTCTGTCGGCTAGTGCAGATGCAGCACGGCCGCGGGATGGCGCCACTGGCTCGGCTGGATCAGCCCGGCGGAGGCGATGCGCACCTGGTACAGCCGCCCATCGAGCTTGGTCTCCCAGAAATCGAGGAATTGACGCAGCACCGGGAAGCGCGGGGCGATGTCGAGGTCCTGCCAGACATAGGTTTGCAGGATCTCGGGATGGTCGGGCAGGCGATAGAGGATTTCGGCGGTGGTCAGCCGATAGTCCTGCAACTGCTTGGCAAGGCTCATCTGCGTGTCTCTCCGTGCGATCTCCCTCGGCGGTTCAACCGGCTTCCTCCCCCTGATTGTTCCGGTGTCTGCAGACCGGTTCGTGCCGAGTGTCATCAGCATGGCATGGAGACCGGGGGGCGGAGCAAGAAAAAAACGACGCTATTCCAACGTATTAGCACTCATTCGGGCAGAGTGCTGCCGAACTCTTGACTCCTCGGGCGCAAAGCCCTAGATCGCTGGCACTCTCTCAAGGAGAGTGCTAACAGCCGGATGCGGTGCCTCATGGGGCCGATGCCGGCGGTGGCAAATCCAGCGTCCATTCATACGAACCGACACCAACTAGGAGCGATCCACATGAAGTTCCGCCCCCTCCACGACCGGGTCGTGGTCCGCCGGCTGAATGCCGAGGAAAAGACCCGCGGTGGCATCATCATCCCCGATACCGCCCAGGAAAAGCCGATGGAAGGCGAAGTCATTGCCGTTGGCCCGGGTGCCCGCAATGAAGCCGGCCAGATCGTCGCCCTCGATGTGAAGGCAGGCGACCGCATCCTGTTCGGCAAGTGGTCCGGCACCGAGGTGAAGCTCGATGGCGAGGAGCTCCTGATCATGAAGGAGTCCGACATCATGGGCATCATCGAGGGCACTCCCTCGGCCAAGAAGAAGGCCGCCTGATCCATCTCCTGGATCGAGGCGCCTTTACTGCACGCAAGCTGAATTAGAAGGATAGAACACATGGCTGCCAAGGAAGTCCGCTTCGGCGGTGACGCTCGCGCCCGTATGCTGCGCGGCGTGGATATTCTCGCCGACGCCGTGAAGGTGACGCTGGGCCCGAAGGGCCGCAACGTCGTGATCGACAAGAGCTTCGGCGCGCCGCGCATCACCAAGGACGGCGTCACCGTCGCCAAGGAAATCGAACTCGCCGACAAGTTCGAGAACATGGGCGCCCAGATGGTGCGCGAAGTTGCCAGCAAGACCAACGACATCGCTGGCGACGGCACCACCACGGCGACCGTGCTGGCCCAGGCGATCGTGCGTGAGGGCTCCAAGTCGGTTGCCGCCGGCATGAACCCGATGGACCTGAAGCGCGGCATCGACAGGGCGGTTGCCGCCATCGTCGAGGAGCTGAAGAAGCGCTCCAAGAAGATCACCACCCAGGCGGAAACCGCGCAGGTCGGCACGATCTCCGCCAATGGCGAATCCGAGATCGGCAAGATGATCTCCGAAGCCATGCAGAAGGTCGGCAACGAGGGCGTGATCACGGTCGAGGAAGCCAAGGGCATCCAGACCGAGCTCGACGTCGTCGAGGGCATGCAGTTCGACCGCGGCTATGTCTCCCCGTATTTCATCACGAATGCGGAGAAGATGGTCGTCGACATGGACCAGCCCTACATCCTGATCCATGAGAAGAAGCTGTCCGGCCTGCAGCCGATGCTGCCGCTGCTGGAAAGCATCGTGCAGTCCGGCCGTCCGCTGCTGATCATCGCCGAGGACGTCGAGGGCGAAGCCCTGGCCACCCTGGTGGTGAACAAGCTGCGCGGTGGCCTGAAGGTCGCGGCCGTGAAGGCGCCTGGCTTCGGTGATCGCCGCAAGGCGATGCTGGAAGACATCGCGATCCTGACCGGTGGCCAGGTGATCAGCGAAGACCTCGGGATCAAGCTCGAGACCGTGACGCTGGCGATGCTCGGCAAGGCCAAGAAGGTCCTGATCGAGAAGGAAAACACCACCATCGTCGAGGGTGCCGGCAAGAAGGCCGACATCCAGGGCCGCTGCAACCAGATCCGCGCGCAGGTCGAGGAAACCACCTCGGACTACGACCGCGAGAAGCTGCAGGAACGCCTGGCGAAGCTGGCTGGCGGCGTGGCCGTGATCCGCGTCGGTGGCAGCACCGAAGTGGAAGTGAAGGAGCGCAAGGACCGCGTGGACGACGCGCTGCACGCCACCCGTGCGGCCGTTGAAGAAGGCATCGTGCCCGGCGGCGGTGTCGCCCTGGCCCGTTCCAGCCTGATCCTCGCCAAGCTGAAGGCCGATAACGACGACCAGCGCGTTGGTATCGAGATCGTTCGCCGCGCGGTGCAGACCCCGCTGCGCCAGATCGCCGAGAACGCCGGCGAAGACGGTGCCGTGATCGCCGGCAAGGTGCTGGACAAGGACGACTACAACTGGGGCTTCGACGCGCAGAGCGGCGAGTTCAAGGACATGGTCAAGTCCGGCATCATCGACCCGACCAAGGTGGTTCGTACCGCCCTGCAGGACGCGGCCTCGGTCGCCGGCCTGTTGGTAACGACGGAAGCCATGGTCGCCGAGAAGCCGGAGAAGAAGGCTCCGCCGATGGGCGGTGGCGGCGATATGGGCGGCATGGGCGGCATGGGTGGGATGGACTTCTAAAGTCCATCCGGCGGATTTGGCCGCACAGGCGGTTGCCTGGCCGGTCGAATCCTCCGATCCACGCCGTTCGGCAAGACCAAAGGCAGGGGCGGACCGCAAGGTCCGCCCCGATGCTTGTGCAGACCAGTATTGGTCCGAATTCACTATTTGTTCGAGTATAGCCCGGGCGCGTTGCAACCCGTTGCAATAGCCACGCAACTGTCGTTGACATTGGCTTGGGTTTCTGCCTGAATTATCATACGCAATCGTATTTTGGCTGGCTTGCTGTGCTTCCCCGCTGTCGGGTGCTCTCAAGACGATCCAAAGACCCGGTTGTCTAAACGTGTCGTGCGATCCCGCGCGGTGCCCACAGACGGAGAGTGACGCAGTTATGGCTATCGGTACGGTCAAGTGGTTCAATACCACGAAAGGTTTCGGGTTCATCATGCCGCAGGACGGCGGCAAGGACGTTTTCGTTCATATCACCGCGGTCCAGGCTGCCGGCCTGCGTGGTCTTAACGAAGGCCAGAAGGTGAGCTACGAAGTGGCCATGGAACGTGGCAAGGCCGCCGCAACCAACCTTAAAATCGCCTGAGACCAGCCCGGAGCGCCGCCGCCTCGCCATGATCGCCCCCTGCCATTTCAAGCTTGGACGGTCAGTGGCTGGGGTGGTTCGCTCCGGGTTTTCTATGCCCTTCACGGCCTGTGATGCCGCTCGTGGGGCTCAAACGTTTTCCCTCCCCACACGCGAACGCGCTGTGCCTAGCATAGGAGTAGACTGATCATGGCCATTGGAACCGTGAAGTGGTTCAATGCAACGAAGGGATATGGCTTCATCATGCCGCAGGATGGCGGCAAGGATGTGTTCGTCCATATCACCGCCGTCCAGGCAGCCGGCCTGAAGGGCCTCAATGATGGCCAGAAGGTTAGTTACGAGGTGGCCATGGAGCGCGGCAAGGCCGCCGCCATCGACCTTCGGCTGGCATAGCGCGGCCGCGTTCGCCAAGCCTGCCGAACGCCGTATTTTCAGCTACATGTCTGGCCGCCGGCCTCGGGTGCACCCCGGGGTGGCGGCCTTTCGTGCTTTTGGTGACGAAGGCTCCTGTTGGTCAAGGATGGCTTCGGGCGGATAAGGCCAGCATGGTCCAGCCATCGTGACGCATGACAATGCGCTGATCGAAGCCGTCGCGGCGGGCTTCGTCTACGCCCTCGCGGGCGGGTTCCTGGCCACGCGGCTGCGCCTGCCGCCTTTGCTCGGCTACCTGCTGGCAGGCATGGCGGTCGGGCCCTTTACCCCCGGCATCGTCGTCGACAGCCAGATTTCCGGACAACTCGCCGAGATCGGCGTGATCCTGCTGATGTTCGGCGTCGGCATGCATATCTCGATCAAGGACCTGCTGTCGGTGCGCGCCATCGTGGTGCCCGGCGCGCTGGTCCAGGTCCTGGCGGCCCTCGGCTTCGGGGCCGGGATCGCGGCCCTGTGGCACTGGGGCCTGGGGGCCGGGCTGGTCCTGGGGTTCACGCTGTCGATCGCCTCCACCGTCGTGCTGCTGCGGGCATTGGAGGCGGCGAAGTCGCTCGATTCGCCCGCGGGGCGGATCGCCATCGGCTGGCTGGTGCTGGAAGACCTGTTGAGCGTGATCGTGCTCGTCGCGCTGCCGCCCCTGGCGCCCATGCTCGGCGGCGATGCAGGCGGCGGCCATGTTGTGGTCGGGGGGGCCGATGCGCTGGCCGCCCTGGCGATCGTCCTGGGCAAGCTGGCGGCCTTCGTCACCGTGATGCTGGTCGCCGGGACGCGCGTGCTGCCCTGGCTGCTGGCCCAGGCGGTGCGGACCGGATCGCGCGAGATGTTCACCCTGACGGTCATGGCGATCGCGCTCGGCGTGGCCTTCGTGTCGGCGGAGGTGCTTGGACTATCGTATGCGCTCGGCGCGTTTTTCGCCGGCATCGTCATCAACGCATCCGATCACAGCCATCGCGCCGGGCGCGACGCGCAGCCGCTGCAGGACGTGTTCGCGGTGCTGTTCTTCGTCTCGGTCGGCATGCTGTTCGATCCGGCCATTCTTCTGGAACAGCCGCTGCGGGTGCTGGCGCTGACCGCGGCGATTGTCGCCGGCAAGCCGCTGCTGACCTATCTGACCCTGCGCGCGGTGCGCCAGCCCGCCCGGACGGCGCTGGAGGTTGCCATCGGGCGGGGCCAGATCGGCGAGTTCTCGTTCATCCTGGCCGGGGTCGGGCTGCAGCTCGGCCTGCTTCCGGCCGACGCGCGGGCGCCCATACTGGGCGCGGCGCTGCTGTCGATAACGTGCAACCCGTTCCTGTTCCGGCTGCTCGAGCGTTGGCGATAGGCCGCAAGGGGATCAGGCCGCCTGCTGGCGGGCGGTCTCGGTCGCGGCCTCCAGGCCAAGCTGCAGCGCCAGGCGATCCAGACGGCGGATGACGCTTTCGCCGGCGAACACGCCGGTATCTTCCTCCAGGCGCAGGATCAGCTGGCTGTCGCGCAGGATCAGCGCGGTGCCGGACAGCAGGTCCGGCGTGCCGGCCGACAGGGTATAGGCCAGGCGCAGGGCGATGCCGAGGATTTCCGCCCGTTGCGCGCTGCCCATGTCCAGCAGCAGCCGCGCCGGGCGAAGGAAATCGGCGTCCGAATCTGCCTCGTAGCGCATCGCTGTCGCCAAGGCGAGGAAGGCACGGGCGTGGTGATCGAGGCCGATGCCGGGCTGGCGCAGCACGCGCAGGAAGCTCTGCTCGGCACGGAATTCCGGGTGGTCGTGGCTGCCGATGTCCGACATCCAGCAGGCCGCTTCCCGCAGATGGCGGGACTGGGCGCTCTCGTGGCTGAACAGCGGCTGGGTCCAGGCGAACAGCGCCGGCGGCAGGTTGGGGTCGCGGCCGAGGCGGCGCGCATAGTCCTGCCCGGCGGCCAGCAGCGGCTCCTGCTCGCGCAGCGCCGCGGGCATGCGCTGCATGAACCAGCCCTCCCGCAGGCCGTTGGCGCTGAACACCACACGCCGGGCGCCGGTGGCGCGCAGCAGGCGGCGCAGCGCCACGGCGGCATAGGGCAGGTCGTCGACCCGCCGGCGGGAGATTTCCGGCAGCCGCTCCAGCGCCCGCCGCCCGGCCGCGGCGATCACGCCGGCAAGGTCACGCGCCTCCTCCCGCCCGATCGTGTAGTGGTGCACCATGTTCAGCGGATAGCCGGTCTGCGCCATGTGGATGCGCGCCAGGGCACGCCAGGCGCCGCCGACCAGATACAGGTCGCGCCCCATCCCTTCCGACAGCCAGGGCACGCTGGCCAGGTCCGCCTCGACGATCGTGCGCGCCCGAACAGTATCCTCGCCGGAGCGCTCGGCCAGGCGGATCACGCCCAGGCCCAGGGTCTGCGACTTGCCGCGCCGGCCGGCATCCAGGCGCACCACCTCCAGCGAGCCGCCGCCGATATCGGCCAGGATGCCGTCGGCGTCGGGAATGCCGCAGAGCACACCCATCGCGGCGAACTCCGCCTCCTCGATGCCGGACAGCACGCGGATGGTCACACCTGGCATGCGCGCTGCCAGGGTGGCGACGAATTCCGCGCCGTTCCTGGCATCGCGGACGGCGGCGGTGGCCAGCACCTCGAACGGGTCGGCTCCCATCGCGCGCGCCACCGCGTGGTAGCGGTGCATCACGGTCAGCGCCTGCGCCATGCCGTCCTCGTTCAGCCGGCCGGTGGCGAGCAGGCCGCGGCCCAGGCGAAGCACCGCCTTTTCGTTGAAGATGGCGGTGGGATTGCGGCTATGGCCCTCATAGACGACGAGGCGGACCGAGTTGGAGCCGAGGTCCACCACCGCGGAACGCGGGGCGTCGACGGGAGGCGCGTAGGGCATCGGGACAATCCTGTTGCGGGCGGAGAAGCGGCAGGGCGGATGGGGGAAGTGCCAGCCTTGGTGAAGTATCAGTCCTGGCTGACCCGGTCCTGATGCCGCCGGACCGTCGGCACCGGGGCCGCGACCAGGGGGCCGTGCAGGGCCGAGCCCCGCCCGGAGAGCGATGGGTTGGTCATGAAATAATCATGCGCCGACACCGGCCGCGGGCCGGGCGCCACCCGGCGCCAGACCGCGTCCACACCCAGTTCCCAGGACTGCATCGTGTCCTTCAGGTTCACCACCATGATCTGGTCGAGCACCTGGGCATGAACGGTCGGGTTGCGGATCGGCACCAGCGTCTCGACCCGCCAATCCATGTTGCGGGCCATCCAGTCGGCCGAGCTGATGAACACCTTGGCGTGCCGGTTGGGCAGCTTGTGTCCGTTGCCGAACACGTAGATGCGGGAATGTTCCAGGAACCGGCCGACGATGGACTTGATGCGGATGTTCTCCGACATGCCCGGCACGCCCGGCCGCAGGCAGCAGATGCCGCGCACCACGATGCTGATCTTCACGCCGGCGCAGGAGGCGCCGTACAGGGCGTCGATCAGGGTTTCGTCCACCAGGCTGTTCATCTTCAGCCAGATCGAGGCCGGCTTGCCGGCGCGGGCGTGATTGACCTCGCGGCGGATCAGATCAAGCAGGATCGGGCGCGTCGTCAACGGGCTGAAGCCCAGCGCGTCCATCAGTTCCGGGCGCGCGTAGCCGGTCATGAAGTTGAACAGCCGCGCGGCGTCGCGCGTCAGATGCGGGTCGCAGGTGAAGAACGACAGGTCGGTGTAGATGCGCGCGGTGATCGGGTGGTAGTTGCCGGTGCCGAAATGCGCGTAGGAGCGCACGGCGTTGCCTTCCCGGCGCACGACCAGCGAGATTTTCGCGTGGGTCTTCAATTCGGTGAAGCCGTAGACCACCTGCACCCCGGCCGCTTCGAGCGAGCGGGCGAGGCGGATATTTGCTTCCTCATCGAAGCGCGCGCGCAGTTCCACCATGGCGGTGACGGATTTGCCGGCCTCCGCCGCCTCGATCAGCGCCTTGACGATCGGGCTGTCGCCGCTGGTGCGGTACAGGGTCTGCTTGACCGCGATGACGTTCGGGTCGCCGGCGGCCTGGCGCAGGAACTGCACCACCACGTCGAAGCTCTCGAACGGATGATGGACGATGATGTCCTTGGCGCGGATGGCGGCGAAGCAGTCGCCGCCGAAATCGCGGATGCGTTCGGGAAAGCGCGGGGTGTAGGGGGGAAACAGCAGGTCGGGCCGGTCGTCGATGATCAGCTGCTTCAGGTCGACCAGGCCCAGCATGCCGCGCTGGATCAGGGTTTCCTCCGGGCTGGCGCCGGTTTCGGCGGCGACCAGCTCGCGCAGCTCCTGCGGCATTTCGGCGTCCACCGACAGCAGGATGGCGACGCCGCGCCGGCGCCGCTTCAGCGAGGTCTCGTAGGAGCGCACGAGATCCTCGGCCTCTTCCTCGAACTCCACGTCGGTGTCACGGATCAGCCGGAACATGCCCTGCCCGATCACCCGGAAGCCCGGGAACAGCCGGTCCAGGAATAGCCCGACCATGTCTTCCAGCATCAGGAAGCGCACCGGCTCGTCCGTGGCCCCGCTTGTGGCCGGCAGGCGGGTGAAGCGCGGCACCTGGACGGGCAGCGGGATCAGCGCGCGGGTGCCCTGTCCATCCTCCTCGCGCACCAGGCGGAGCGCCATCACCAGGCCCATGTTCGGAATGAAGGGGAACGGGTGGGCTGGGTCGACCGCGAGCGGGGTCAGCACCGGGAACACCCGCTCCATGAACCAGTCGTCGAGCCAGGCGATGTCGTCGGCCGACAGCGACGCCGGATCGCAGACCACGATGCCGGCGCCGTCCAGCAGATCGCGCAGCTCGGCCCAGACGCGCTTCTGGTCGGCCATCAGGGCTTCCGCCCGGGCGCGGATGTCGATCAGCTGCTGCGCCGGGGTCAGGCCGTCCGACGCGCGTGTGGTGACGCCGGCCTTGGCCTGGCCGACCAGGCCGGCGACGCGCACGGAATAGAATTCATCGAGGTTGGAGGCGCTGATGGACACGAAGCGCAGCCGCTCCAGCAGCGGGTGGCGCGGGTTCTCGGCTTCCTCGACCACGCGGCGGTTGAAATCGAGCCAGGAGAGCTCGCGGTTGATGAAACGGTCGGCGTTGTGGAGATAGGCAGCGGGCGGCGGCCCGGCGTCATGCGGCGGCTCCTGCGCCGGCAGGATCGCGGCCTGTTCCAACGCGGTCTGTTCCAACGCGGTCTGGGTCTCGGTCATTTCCGCTCCATACGCATCAACAAAGGATATTCACCGCTCGGTGGCCAGGGGCAGATCTATAGCAGACCCGGGCCGGTGGACGAGCGCTACGTGACGGTCTCGGAAATTTCATGCCGAGGAAACCTCGCCCTCGCCGGCCTCCGCCTCGCCCCCTGCCGCCATGTCGGCGAGCACCTGGTCGGCCACCCGATGGGTGATCCGCGCGCCGCGCGCCAGCCCGGCGATGTCGAGCCGCCGCGCCGCTTCCGCCAGAGCCGCGTGGGCGCGCGGCAAGTGGAGCAACAGATAGCGCTGCACCGGCGCCGGCACGGCCAGCTGGCGGTCCGACAGCAGCCGCGCCAGCAGCGCGGCGAGCAGTGCGTCCTCGGGCGGGTCTATGCGGATCGCGGTGATGGCGCGCAGCCGGCTGGCAAGGTCCGGCAGGCGCACCGGCCAGCGCGCCGGCGGCTCTCGCCCGGCGATCAGCAGCTTCTGCCCGGCTTCGGCGGCGGCGTTGAGCAGGTGCAGAAGCGCGATCTCGTCGCTCGACCGATCCGCGTCATCGAGTGCGATGCCGCCCCCGGCCGGCAAGTCCGGGAGGCCGGAAAGAGCGGGGCCGGACAGATGCGCCGCGCCATGCCGCCGCGCCCAGATGTGCAGCAGATGCGTCTTGCCGCAGCCCGGCTCGCCGAACAGCGCCAGGCGCCCGCCCGGCCAGTCGGCGGGCCGGCCGAGCCAGGACAGGGCCGCCTCGTTGGAGGGAAACCGCAGGAAATCGGCGTCGAGAAATTCCTGCTCATGCGGGAACGGCAGCGGGAACTGGGCAATCAGTGTCATCGGGCCTTCGGGGGCAAGCGATCGAACAGATCGGGGATATGGGGTTCTTCTACCGCGGGATCGGGGGTTTGCGGCGGGTCGAGATAGAGCGGGCTGCTCAGGTAGCGCCGCAGCCAGAAGCGGCACAGCACCCCGATCGTCGCGGCGACCGGCACCGCCAGCATGACGCCGACGAAGCCGAACGCCGCGCCGCCGGCGAACAGGGCGAAGATCACCCAGACCGCCGACAGTTCCACCCGGTCGCCGAGGAAGCGGGGGTACAGGACATAGCCCTCCAGGATCTGCCCCACCCCGAGCACCCCGACCACCAGCGCCACGCCGTGCCAGTCGGGAAACTGCGCCAGCGCCAGGCCGATGGCGCTGAGGCCGCCGACGATCGAGCCAACATAGGGAATGAAGGACAGCAGGCCCGCCATCAACCCGATGATCAGGCCCAGGTCCAGCCCGACGAACGACAGCGCCATGGAGTAGTACAGCGCCAGGAACACGCAGCACAGCGCCTGGCCGCGTACCCAGGCGGACAGGATGCGGTCCACTTCCCTCGCCTGGGCGCGGATCAGCCCGCCGTAGCGGTGCGGCAGCCAGCCATCGACCATGTCCACGATGACCGGCCAGTCGCGCAGCAGGTAGACCGCCACCACCGGTGTCACGATCATCAGGGTCAGCACGTTGAACAGCGCGAAGCCGCCGCTGATGACGCTGGCGGAGGTGCGGATCAGGAACGAGACCACCGCGCCGGCCTGCCCGCCGACGAGGTCGCGCAGCTTGTCGTCCACCACGTCGTTGCCGAAGCGCCCCTGCAGGTTGACGATCATCTCCTGCGCCCAGGCCTGCGCCAGGAGCACGTATTGCGGCACCCGGCTGATCAGGATGCCGATCTGCGCCAGGATCAGCGGATACAGCAGCAGCACGAACAGCAGCACCACGGCGAGGAAGCCGGCCATCATCAGCCCGGTCGCGAACCCGCGCGGCAGGCCGAGGCGCGTCAGCCAGGTGGTCGGCGGATGCAGCACATAGGCGATGCCGCCGGCGGCGACGAAGGGCAGCAGCACCGAGGCGAACAGGTCCAGCGCCAGCCACGCGACGACCGCCAGCCCGATCAGCAGGCCGATGCGCTGAGCGCGAGTGGCGGTTCGCCCGGATGGCGGGGCCGTGTCCTGCCCAGGGGCGATGCCTTCCAGGTTGCGGATCTCGTTCATCGGTGGCGCGCCGCGTTCCAGACATACGACGCGCCGGATGCCAGCGTGCAGGCCGTCACCGCCCAGATCAGCCCGTCCAGCACCAGCCTCGCCGCCGGCTCCGGCACCGCGCGGGCGAAACTGAGCAGCAGCGCGAAGGCGACCAGGGCGATCTGCAGCAGGGTGTTCAGCTTGGAGATCCGCAGTGGATGGATCGCCGGCGGATGGCCCAGCAGGAACAGCATGATGACGCCGCCGACGATCAGCACGTCACGGAACACGATCAGGATGGCCAGCCAGTCCGGCAGCACATGGATCGCCGCGAGCGTCACGTACATCGACACCATCAGCGCCTTGTCGGCGATCGGGTCGAGCACCGCCCCGACCTTGTTGCCGCCGCCCTGCCGGCGCGCCAGCCAGCCGTCCACCGCATCCGACAGCCCCGCCAGCACGAACAGGCCGAACGCCGCCTCCATCATCTGCTGCAGGACCAGCCAGACCGCGAGCGGCACGGCGCAGAGCCGGGCGAAGCTGATCATGTTGGGCAGCGTCATCAGCCCGGCGTTCCTGCCGCCTGTCTTGATGCCCGGCGGGACGAGGCCGCCTGCCTGCCCGGTTTCAGGCATCGGGGCGGTCCAATCCGAGGCGGGTCATGGCGAACATCGCGTGCGGCTCCGGAAATGCGGCGAAATCGGGTCCTTCGAAAGCATTGCCATATTGCGCCGGAGGGGGGGGTATGGTTGTTTCCGCGCCCGTTCATCGAACCAGCGGCCACCATAGCACAGTCTGGCCGCTACGGGTTCAAGCCGCATCGAGGCATTTCATGACAACGCCCCCGCGCGCCTCCGGCGCGGCTAGCCCGACCGCCTCCGGCGTGACCTACCGAGACGCCGGCGTCGACATCGAGGCCGGCGATGCCCTGGTGGATGCGATCAAGCCGCTGGCGCGCGCCACCGGCCGCGCCGGGGTGCTGGGTGGGCTCGGCGGCTTCGGGGCGCTGTTCGACCTGAAGGCGGCCGGGTTCAGCGACCCGATCCTGGTCTCCACCACCGACGGCGTCGGCACCAAGCTGAAGATCGCCATCGAAACCGGCATCCACGAGACGGTCGGCATCGACCTGGTGGCGATGTGCGTCAACGACCTGGTGGTGCAGGGCGCCGAGCCGTTGTTTTTCCTGGACTATTTAGCCACCGGGAAACTTTCCGTGGAACAGGCGCGGAAGGTGATCGCCGGCATCGCCGCGGGCTGCACGCAGGCCGGCTGCGCCCTGGTGGGCGGCGAGACGGCGGAGATGCCCGGCATGTACGCCGAGGGCGACTACGATCTGGCCGGGTTCTCGGTCGGTGCGGCCGAACGCGGCCGGCTGCTGCCGCTGGCGATGGCGCCAGGCGATGCCATTCTGGGCCTGGCGAGTTCCGGCGTGCATTCCAACGGTTTTTCCCTGGTCCGCCGGGTGGTGGAACGCTCGGGGCTGGGCTGGGATGCGCCGGCGCCGTTCGCGCCTGGGCAGACCCTCGGCGCGGCGCTGATGACGCCGACGCGGATCTATGTGAAGTCGCTGCTGGCGCTGCACCGGGCCGGGTTGCTGAAGGCCGCCGCGCATATCACCGGCGGCGGGCTGCCGGGCAATCTGCCGCGGGTGCTGCCCGACGGGCTGACCGCGGTGCTGGAGACTTCGTGGCCGGTGCCGCCGGTGTTCGGCTGGCTGGCGCGCACCGGCGGGATCGCCGCCGAGGAGATGCTGCGCGTGTTCAATTGCGGGATCGGCATGGCGGTGGTGGTGACGGACGCCGACGCCGCCATGGAACTGCTGCAACACGCCGATGAACTGGCCTATCGCATCGGCGTGCTGGACGCCGGCTCCGGCCCCGCTTCGATCCATATAGAAACCGCGCCGGGCTGGCCGGCTTGAACCCAGACCCGCGCAAACGCCGCGTCGCGGTGCTGATCAGCGGCCGCGGCTCGAACATGGCGGCGCTGATCGCCGCCGCCGCCGCGCCGGGCTATCCGGCCGGGATCGCGCTGGTGCTGTCCAACCGCCCGGATGCCGCCGGGCTGGCCACGGCGCAGGCCGCCGGGATCCCCGTGGCGGTGGTGGACCATCGCGATTTCCCGCGCGACCGGGCGGCGCATGAGGGGGCGATCGATGCCGTGCTGAACGCGCACGGGATCGAGATCCTCTGCCTCGCCGGCTATATGCGGCTGCTGACGAAGCTGCTGGTCGGTCGCTGGGCGGGGCGGATGCTGAACGTGCACCCGAGCCTGCTGCCGGCATTCCCGGGCCTGGACACGCATGCCCGCGCGCTCGCCGCCGGGGTGAAGCTGCATGGCTGCACCGTGCACCTGGTGACCGAGATCATGGATGACGGCCCGATCCTGGCGCAGGCCGCGGTGCCCGTGCTGGCGGGGGATACCGAGGACGATCTGGCCGCGCGCGTGCTGGTGCAGGAACACCGCATCTACCCCGCCGCCCTGGCACAACTGGCGGCCGGGGTGCCTGGCCCGGCGCCGCGGCCGGACGCCGCGCTGGTCAATCCGCTGGCGGATCCTGGCTATGGCCGTAGGGGGAAGGAAGCAAGGCCAGGGGGCGCTGCCCCCTGGACCCCCGCCAAAGGCTAGCCTTTGGGATCCTTCGATTGTTTGGGAGTGCAAGGAGGGCCAACCGGGACCGAGCAAGGTCTCCGTAGGCCCTCCTTGCACTCCCAGACCAGTAGCGGGTTCTAAGGGCGAGCCCTTAGCGGGGTCCCAAATGGGAAGCATGGGGGCAGAGCCCCTGGCCTTCCTTCCGCCCTATTGCCCTGGCGGCCGGCGTTGCCATACAAAGAAACGAGCAATTTCCTGAGATCGAGGCAGATCATGGCCATGCAAGCGACCCGTTATACCGGCCCGAAAACCGCCGAAGCCTTATACGCCGACAGGCAGAAATTCTGGGGCGGCTTCACCAGCGCCACTACCGGCGCGATCATCTTCATGGCGATCCTGCTGATCCTAATGGGCCTGTTCCTCACCTGATCCCGCCCGCCCGGCCGCGCATGCCGGGCGTTCCGTCCGGCTGACGCGGCTCATTTCCAGATAACGGAGAAGCCGACATGCAGCTCGGACGCCTTGGCGTTTGGTACAGCGCCGACAAGATGGATGGACCCGGCCTGGCCCGGTTCGTTCGCTCGGTCGAGGCCCTTGGCTACGACACGCTGTGGTATCCGGAATCGCGCGGTTTCGAGTCGCTGTCGGTCGCCGGGTTCATGCTGGGCAACACCACGAAGCTGAAGATCGGCAGTTCGATCGCCAGCATCTACGCCCGCGATGCCTTCACCGCACGGCGCGGCTACATCACCCTGCGCGACCTGTACGGCGACCGGTTCATCCTGGGGCTGGGCGTCAGCCATGTGCCGATGGTCGAGGGACTGCGCGGGCATGTGTATGAAAAGCCGGTGCCCGCGATGCGGAAATACCTGGACGGCATCCTGAAGGGCGAGGCGGGTTCGGAGACCTGGCCGGTGGTGGTGGCGGCACTCGGGCCGCTGATGCTGAAGCTGTCGTTCGAGAAATGCATGGGCGTGGTGCCGTACAACGTGACGCCGGAACACACCCGCCAGGCGCGGGCGATGATGCCGGACGGCAAATGGCTGGCGGTGGAGCAGAAGGTGATCATCGAGACCGACCCCGCCATCGCGCGCCTGCACGGACGCAAGGAGCTGGCCCGCTACATGACGCTGCCGAATTACCGCAACAACTGGCTGCGGCTGGGCTTTACCGAGGCAGAGCTGGAGAACGGCGGGTCGGACCGGTTCATCGATGCGATGGTGAACTGGGGCGACGCAGCCGCGGTGAAGAAGCAGTTGCGCGCGCATTTCGAGGCCGGTGCCAACCATGTCTGCATCCAGCCGGTGCATGCCGAAGGCGACTTTGCCGCGCGTGACGCGATGCTGGCGGCTTTGGCGGATACCTGACCCTACGGGAGTGCGAAGATGCCCAGCCTGACCGGGAAGACGGCGCTGGTTACCGGCGCGCAGCAGGGCATCGGGCGGGCGATCGCGATCGCCTTCGCCGCTTCCGGCGCGGATGTGGCGATCAACTACCTGGACGATGCCAGGCAGGCCGGCGCGGTGGCGGACGCGGTGGCCGCGCTCGGGCAGCGGGCGGTGCTGATCCAGGGCGACGTGGCCGACCCCGCCGCCGGAGCGGCGATGGTGGCGGCGACGGTCCGCGAACTCGGCGGGATCGATATCCTGGTGAACAATGCCGGGGTGTTTCCCCGCGTGCCGTTCCTGGACATGACGCCGGCGGACTGGGATTTCGTGCATGGCATCAATCTGCGGGGCGGCTGCTTCTGCGCCCAGGCGGCGGCCAGGGCGATGATCGCGGCCGGGCATGGCGGCAACATCATCAGCCTGGCGTCGCAGGCGATCACCGGGATCTCGCCGAACGGCGTGCACTACGCGGCGAGCAAGGGCGGCATCGTTTCCATGACGCGGGCGATGGCGCTGGAACTGGCGGGGCACGGCATCCGGGTGAACGCCATCGCGCCGGGGCTGACCGACACCGCCCAGCCGCGCTACGGCCATACCGAGGAGGATTTGCGCGAGCGGGCGGCGCGGATTCCGCTGGGGCGGATGGGGCGGCCGGAGGATATCGCCAATGTCGCGGTGTTCCTGGCCTCGGAGGCTTCGGCCTTCATGACCGGGCAGACCGTGCATGCCAACGGCGGGACATATATGCCGTCCTGAATTTCGCCGCCGCCGCAACGAACCAGGAAAAGGAGCCGGGGATGTCCAGCCAGAAGGTCAGTTTCTACAGCGAGGGCGTGAAGCTGGCGGGGGACCTGTTCCTGCCGGACAATCTGGCTGCCGGGGAAAAGCGGGCGGGCATTCTGCTGTGCCATGGCTATACCGGCGTGCGGAACCTGTATCTGCCGGATACCGCTCGGGCGCTGACTGAGGCCGGCTACGTGGTGCTGACCTTCGACTACAAGGGCTGGGGCGACAGCGAGGGCTCGCCGAACCGGCTGGCGCCGTATGGGCGCGTGCTGGACAGCCAGGCGGCGCTGACGTTCCTCGGCGCGCAGGACATGGTGGATGCGGGGCGGCTCGGCATCTACGGCACCAGCTATGGCGGCGCGACCGTGGTGTGGACGGCGGCAGTGGACCCGCGGGTGAAATGCGTGGTCTCGGTGGTGGGCGTCGGGCACGGCAGGCGCTGGATGCGCAGCGTGCGCCACCCCGACGAGTTCGCTGACCTGCTGGCATTGGCCGAGGAGGATCGGGTGCGGCGGGTGATGACGGGGCAATCGAAGTTCGTCGAGCGCACCGACATTTTGCTGCCCGATCGCCAGTCCGCCGCCTTGGCCGCCGCCGCGCGGGCCGGCAATCCGGGTGCGGTGAGCCAGATACCGCTGGAGTTCATCGACGACACGCTGGGCTTTCACCCCGAATGGGTGGTGGACAAGATCGCGCCACGGCCGGTGCTGTTCATAACGACCGACGACGACCGTCTGGTGCCGCCCGACGAGAGCGAGGCGCTGTACGCCAAGGCCGGGGAGCCGAAGAAGCTGGTGGTGCTGCCGGGGTGGGGGCATTACGAGGTGTATACCGGGGAGGCGTTCCGGCAGGTGATTGCGCCAACGATTGCGTGGTACCGGGAGCATTTGCCGGCGGTGTGAGGCGGGTGGACTCATTCGGTGGCCGTTTCGTGCCGGATCAACGCACGCGGCGAGGGACTGGATCCGGCGGCGAACTTCGTCCGTGCAAAGGGGGCGAATTCTCCACGCGTGGCTTCATTTAGGCCTACGCCACCGAAGGATTGACGTGGATCAATGCAGCCTGCGGGCTGCGCGACAATCGTAGGCGCATGTATGACGAGGTAGTGATCGGCGCCTTCGACTGATGGCCCATGCGGCTTCCGGGCGGCAATGCGACCGGAAGGTTGGGATGCCGACCGAAGTTGAACGCCATACGCGAACGGGAAACGGGGGCGATGCTTAACAACCGCAATCAGCTGCTGCCGTGGTACATTGGACTGGTGATCATTCTGGCTGCGGTTATTTATACGGGTTATCTTTTTCATGCAACGAACTGCCAGGCGCCTGGGGTCGCGCAATTCCTGGTGCTGATCGTGGTGCCGGCTATCTATCTTGTATTGATGTTCATAACGTTCCGAAGCCAACCTTAGCGGGAACAGCGCCGGCCACAATGTGTCTGTGTGCGCCGATACGACACAGGCGGCCACCGCTCCACCACGGGATCAGGGGAGCCCCTACCATGCGGGAAGAAACCGAGCGGCAGTTCAGGCAGGTGCTGGAACAGCACGACCGCGAGAGCTTTAAATCGACTGGTCCTGCCGCCGAGTGCGTGTTCCGGGAGCAGGAGTTTGACCGCCGGTTCCAGGAACGCGCCAAGGATGTCATCGAGCCGATTCTGGCGAAGGCGAAGGCTCTGATGCATGATCATGGGCTGCATTCCGGGATCGTCGTGACCCAGCGTCGCACCGAAGCCGACGGCAAGATCACGCCTTCCAGCATCGCGTTCGAGTTTCACGTGCTGACGGATGCACAAACTCATGGCTTTCCCACGACCACACCTTCGCTCGCCTTCATCGCCGACGCTGGCGGGGATGCCGTGGTGGTGCATGAGAACTCCATGCTGCCGTTTTTCGGCGGTCATCTCGGTATCATCGATCGCGTGAGACTCGATGAACTGACGGGCGAACTTGTCGAGCGGCACCTGCTGGCCTTCGCGCGGAAGGTGTTGCCCGGCACCGGCACCAGCTGACCCCGCCCCCCGAAGGACCGGTGTCATGACCGCCAGTGCGCAGATCGCCATCTATCCGTTGCGCCAGGAAAACCTTACCCCGACGATCGAGGCGGTGCGTCAGGCGCTACGTGATCACGGGTTGCGGGCCGAAACCGGGCCGATGAGCACCTATATCGTCGGCGAGGACCAGATCATCTTCGCTGCCCTGCAGGACGCTTTCGCACGGGCTTCAGGCCTGGGGCATGTCGTCCTGACAGTGACCGTCTCGAACGCCTGCCCGATCCCCGGCTGATCGGTCATGCCGCACACGGTGGAGATGCCGCCACCGGGCGGCCAGTTCGGTCCGGACGTCTATGCCACCTGGCGTGGCTCCTCGCTCGGCGAGATTACCGAAACCTTGGAACGCCGGCTTATTCTCCGGCTGACGGGGCCGTTGCAGGGTAGGTCGGTGCTCGATGTCGGTTGCGGTGATGGCACGTTGGCGCTGGTCGCCGCCCAGCACGGTGCCGCCCGCGTGGCTGGCTGCGATCCCGACCCGCGCATGATCGCCCGCGCCATCGCACAGGCTGCGCGCGGCAATGCAACGATCGAGCTGGCGGTTGCCCGATCGCAGGCCCTGCCGTTCGCCGATGACAGCTTCGATGTCGTCACCTGCATCACGGTGCTCGCTTTCGTTCCCGATGCCGCTGGCGCGATCCGGGAAATGGCCCGCGTCCTCCGCCCCGGTGGCAGGCTGGTGATAGGCGATCTCGGCCGATGGAGTTGCTGGGCCGTGCGACGTCGCATCCGCGGCTGGTTCGGTGCGGTACTGTGGCGCGGCGCCTGGTTCCGGGGGGCCGGCGAGCTCGCGGCGATGGTCAGGGATGCGGGCCTCGCCGTCGATGCGAGCAACGGCGCGATCTTCTATCCGCCCTGGACAGCGCTGGCTCGGCTCATGGCACCGCTCGATCCGGTGCTTGGCAAGGTCACAACGCTGGGTGCGGCTTTCGTGACCGTCTTGGCGACGAAACATCCAGGCGCAGGATCCGACGAAAATGCTCGCCAAGGCAAAGACCCGAGCCGGAGCGGCGATCCAATCTGAACCGATCCGGCCCTAAAGAAAGCCGCTGGCCCCTCGGGTCCGATCGTGCCCACACGGACCAAGTTGCTAGCCGGCCGTCTGGCCCGCCCCGATATGGGTGCCCATCAGGCGGAAGATCAGGACCGCGACGAGCACCGCCACCACCAACACGCTCAGGCCCCGGCGCAGCCACAGGTAGCCGCTGGGCAACAGGGCGCGGCGGTGCATCCGGGTCTCCGTGATCAGCGTGGCGGCAAAGCCGCCGACCAGGATCGCCAGCGCCACCTCCGGCCCGATCGCCATTGTGGCGAACGCCGCACCCCAGCCGATCAGGGAGGGCAGCACGCCCAGACCGAAACGCATCCGGTTCTGGCCGGTGGCGTCGCTGTCCGGTGGCAGGTCGGTGCGGGCGTCCGACAGAGCGAGGCCCCAATGCACGCCGCCGAGGAAGGACAGGATCACCGCGCCGTAGAAGATCAGCGCCTGCAGCCAGATGGTCGCCGTGGGTTCCACGGTGGCCACCGCGAAGAAGCCGCAGACCGCGAACGGGACCAGGCCGCCGATGCCCAGCAATATCGCCAGGGTCGGGAGCGGCAGCTTCATGGGGGCCTTACCGTGTGCCCCGCACCAGGCGTCCGGGCAGCGCGCCGGTGGCCTCGCCCTTCAGGTAGACCGGCACGCCGGAGACGATGGTGGCGTCGTAGCCCTCGGTCGTCTGCACCAGGCGGCGCCCGCCGGTCGGCAGGTCGTAGCGCACTTCCGGCGCGTTCACCCGCAGCTTCGCATGGTCGATGACGTTGATGTCCGCCTTCAGGCCGGGGGCGAGCAGGCCGCGGTCGGACAGGCCGATGGCCATGGCGTTGTCGCGGGTGATGCGCTTGATCACCCACTCGATCGGCAGCTTCTCGCCACGGGTGCGGTCCCGCGTCCAGTGACTGACCATGTAGGTGTGCGAGCTGGCGTCGCAGATGATGGAGACATGCGCGCCGCCATCGCCGAGGCCCATGATGGTGTCGGGGTGCTGCATCATGGTCTGCACGGCATCGAGCGTGCCGTCCGCATAGTTGATCAGCGGGCGGTACAGCACGGCATGGCCGTCCCTGGCGAGCAGCCAGTCGTAGCAGAGCGCCTTCGGATCGACGCCGAGCTTGGCGGCCTGGGCGGCGCAGCTCAGTTCGGGGCCGGGTTCGTAGTTCACCGGATCGTTAAGCTGGAAGATCTTCTCCCAGGTGCGGGTGCGGGCGCTGATGACGGGGTCGGGGAATTCTTCCGAGAGGATTTTCTCCCGCGTCTCCGGCTGGCGCAGGATCGCCATCTTTTCCGCGAAGGGAAGATGCGCGATGGCCTTGTAGGTCGGGCAGAGCATGAACGGGTTCTGCGAGATCTCGAAGCCGAGCATGACGCCGATCGGGCGGGCCATGACCTGGCCGATCAGCTTGTTCCCAGCGGCGTTGGCTTCCTCGATGTTGTCGAGGATCTTCCGCCACAGCCAGGGACGGGATTCGCGCTGGAGAAGGGACACGGTCATCGGCCGGCCGGCCGCGGTGGCGATACGGCGCAGGATGGCGAACTCGTCGTCCGGCTCGTCGAAGTCGGAGATGACCTGCATCCAGCCCTGGCCAACCTCGCCCAGCGCGCGGCCGATGGTGGCAAGCTCGATCTCGGCGGCGTGCAGGGTGGGCGTGGGGATGCCGGCGAGGGTCTTGTGGGCGATGGCGCGGGAGGTCGAGAAGCCGAGCGCGCCGGCGCGGATGCCCTCGGCCGACAGACGGGCCATCTCGTTGCGGTCGGCCTCGGTGGCGGGCTCGCGGTCGGCGCCGCGCTGGCCCATGACATAGACGCGGATGGCGGCGTGCGGCACCTGGGTGGCGACGTCGAGGTCGTATTGGCGGGCATCGAGCGCGTCGAGGAATTGCGGGAAGGTTTCCCAGTTCCACGGCAGGCCGGCGGTCAGCACCACCTCGGGGATGTCCTCCACCCCTTCCATCAGGTCCACCAGGATGTTGCGCTGTTCCGGCCGGCAGGGGGCGAAGCCGACGCCGCAATTGCCGATCAGGGCAGTGGTGACGCCGTTCCAGGAGGTGGGGGTGATCTGGTTCCCCCACGTCACCTGCGCGTCGTAATGCGTGTGCACGTCGATGAAGCCGGGGGTGACCAGCTTGCCCTTGGCGTCGATCTCCGTGTCGCCCTTCGGCAAATCCGGGCCGATTGCCATGATTTTGCCACCGGCGACGGCGATGTCGGCTTCGTAGGGTTTGCCGCCGGAGCCATCGACGATGGTGCCGCCGCGGATGACGAGCGTGGGGGTACCAGACATGTTCATGTCCTCCTGGGACGAATTGGTTACCTGATGGTAGGTCTGGCGCACCCGCAGGTAAAGTTTGCCGAGGGGGCGGGCTTCCCCATGGGCATCCCGGTGCAGGCATGGCAGAAGCGCGATGACTTTTCGCCGGTCCGGCACTATCCTGTCGGCATCATGATTTATGGATCCTTGCGCCTCATCCGTTTCGTGCGGAGCGGCATGCCCCTGGCCATGCTGATCGCCTTGGCCGGCTGCGGGCCGAATTATTCGCCGGACACCTATTCGACCGCCGCCGTGCAGCAGGCCAACAAGGTCGAGCGCGGGGTGATCGTGGGCGTGCGCAAGGTGGACGTAAGCTCGCCCGGCACTGTGGGCGCGATCGCCGGCGGCGCGGCGGGCGGCGCGCTGGGGGCGCAGGTGCCGGGCAGCACGCTGGGTGCGACGTTCGGGGCCATCGGCGGCACGGTGCTGGGCGGGCTGGTGGGTACGACGGTGGAGCACACGACAGCGGACACGACGGCGTTCGAGTACATCGTGCGCAAGCCGAACGGGGACCTGGTTTCCGTCACCCAGAAGGACAAGGAACCGCTGACGATCGGCCAGACCGTGCTGGTGATCGCCGGCAGCCAGGCGCGGATCGTGCCGGATTACACGAAGCCCGAGCCGACCCCGGCCACCACGCCCGCCCCGGCGCTGGCGCCGATCGTGGTGTCGCCGCTGCCAGCGCCCTCCCCCGCGCCCACCCTGGGGGCCGCCCCGACCCCGCAGAAGGCGCCAGATAAGGCGCCAGATAAGGCACCAGAGGCGTCGCCTGCCGCCGCTCCGGCCTCCGCCCCCGCGCCTTCCATCACAATCCCGTCCGGGACGGCGCCGGCGAAGCCGGTCGCGCCGTCGTCGCTGCTGCCGTCGATGGTTCCCGGTCTCGCGGCGGACGCCGCGAAGATCTAGACGCGGATATCTCCGTCCCGCACGATCCCCTCCAAGCCATTTTCAGGGAGGATGCGGATGCAAACGGTCGGGACCGCCGTGTTCGGCAAATTATCGGCCCACACCGGTACGGAGGTTACCGGCATCGACCTGAACCAACCCATCGATGCCGCATTGCGCGACGCGTTGAACCGGGCGTTTATCGAGCACTCGGTGCTGGTGGTGCGTGGACAGAGCTTCACCCCCGACCAGATGCTGGCGGCGGTGCGGATGTTCGGGGAGGTGTTCGTGCAGCACAACACCCGCTTCGCGCTGCCGGAATGTCCGCTGATCCATTACATTTCCAACCAGGACAAGTACCCCGACGGCCGGCGCTACATCCCCGGCGAGGGCTATCACACCGACCATTCCAACGACCGGATGCCGCCAAAGGCCACCGTGCTGCATGCGGTGCAACTGCCCGACAGCGGCGGCGACACCCAGTATGTGAACATGCACGCGGCATACGATGGCCTGCCGGCGGTGATGCGGGAACGCATCGACAACCTGCGGGCGGTGCATGTGTACCAGAGCCGGCACAGCGCGCGAAAGCTGATGGGCCTGGCGGAAAACGCCAAGGACCGCGTGCCGGATGCGGTGGTGCATCCGCTGGTGCGCACCCACCCGGAAACCGGCCGCCGAGCCATCTACATCAACCCGATCCGCATCGACGACATCGTGGGGATGGCGGAGGCTGAGGCGCAGGAACTGCTCGGGCAATTGCTGGCCCACGCCACCCGGCCGGAATACGAATACCGCCATCGCTGGCAACCGGGCGATCTGGTGCTGTGGGACAACCGCTGCCTGCTGCACAAGGCGAACGGTGACTACGATATGGAGCAGTTGCGTTACCTGTATAGGGTCATGTTGACAGGCGACGCGCCGGTCTGACGGCCTGGCACCGGCGCTGGCCGCGGTTGGACCGGTTGAGGCTGAACCTATCGGCGCGCTGTGGGTGCCGGACTTGCTGGCAAAACTTCACCCCAGGCGCGAACATACGTATGTATTCTCACGCGAATGTGATCCATCTCCAGCCGCCGGACAACGGGGACGGGTATTGCCATTCCTGGTCCGAACTGGGACACATATGGCCAATCATTAACTTTCGTGTTCAAATCCATTTCAGGAGGTCGCTCTGATGCGTTTCCTAACGTCTATGCCCGCTCGGCGTGTGCCGAGCGTGCGGGCAAGCCTGCTGTTCGGCGCCGCCGTCCTGGCGATGGGCGGCATGAGCGTCCCGGCCTTCGCCTCGGTCTATGGCACGCTGGGCAATTTCGACGTGGTCAACGACACCGGCAAGACCGCGCACGGTTTCGAAATCGACCTGGAAGGCATCAGCGTCAGCGACGTGACCGACACGTTCGGTGGCGCCGGGCGTTACTTCCCGCCGACGGTGGAGCGCTATGGCTCGCCCACCGTCACCGCCACCGCGACCGGCGTCAGCATCGTCTATGAAGGCATCTTCTCCGGCGGTTCGTGGAATGTCGGCACGCCGACCGGGGTCTATTACACCCCGGGCGAAAGCTGCTGGACCGGCGGCGGCATCGGCTATGGGCCGAGCACGCCATGCGACCATTTCGGCGTGGGCCTGCGCGCGTCGCCGACCAAGACCACCTATAGCTGGCTGACCGAGATCAGCCCGCATTCGGCGACCCTGGCTCCGGTCGCGGCCAATCTGCCGGCGCCGGTGATCACCGTGACCCCGCCGCCGCCGCCGCCTCCGCCCCCGCCCGGCTCGCCGCCGCCGCCGCCAGCACCGCCGGTGGTGATGGCGAAGGTGGTCGCCCCGGTGCCCGCCGTCGGCGATCCGCGCTTCGGCATCGCCGAATGGGTGAAGGTGTTCACCACCCAGTACGACCATCCGGTGGCGCTCGAGGATCTGGTCGGTGGCGGCGGCATCGTGCCGCAGGCCTCGTCGGAGACCGAGATCGAGTGGCAGTTGCTGCAGGTGGATCCGGGCAGCCCCGGCTCGGGCCAGCTGGATCTGGGCGGCGCGGCCGGCGTGGGCGCGGAATCGGTGCTGCGCCGGTATGAGTTCTACAAATACACCGGCGCGGTCGATCCCGGCACGGGCGAGGCGCTGCCGGTTAACGGCGACAGTGCCACGCCCGTGGTGGGCGACCTCGGCGCCTTCATCGGCGCACAGAACGCCGCGGTGAACCTGAATGGCGTCTTTGCCGGACCGCCGGCAGCGGTACCCGAGCCGGCCGGCATCGCCCTGTTCGCCACCGGGCTGCTCGGTCTCCTCGGGCTGCGCCGCCGCCGGGCCTGAGGGGCCCCTGACTGGGCGGGTTCCAGGCCCGGAAGTCTCGGGGGGCGACCCCCGGGGTTCTACGCCTTGGCCCGCTTTGCCTTGGCTTTATAGGGCGGCTTCCCACCGGGAGCCGCCTCAGTCTTTAAGTAACCAGTCTTTACGTACGGCCGGACACCCGGCTTCTGGAACGCCCGAGGCGTGGCGTTCTCCGCCCGTTTCGTCGGATACCGCCCGGTCGGGCGCACGGTCTGGCTGGCCGGGGAGGTCGGCTCGAACAGGATCTCCGTTTCGCCGGACGCGCGGATGGACGCGCTGAACGCCTCCGCTCTTTCCTCGGCCAGTTCGAACTTGGTTTCGGTGTCAAATATCCGGATCGCACCGATGTCCTGCTTGGTCACGTTCCCCAGGCGGCAGATGAGCGGCAGGATCCATTTCGGATCGGCGTTGCCCTGGCGGCCGACATTCAGGCTGAACCAGGTGGTGTTCTCCGGCCTCGCGTGCTTTTCGCGCACGGGAGCGAGGTCGCGGTCGGCGTTCTTGTAGCCGCGACTGCCGGCGCGTTGTTCTTCCCGGCGCTCGGACATCGGGGTGACGTCGGAAAGATCCTGCGCCACCGGCAGGCGGGAGCGGTACAGGCGGATCAGCGCCGCGGCGATTTCCTCGGGGTTGCTGCCCGCGATCAAGGTGCGGCCGAGGGCGAGATCCTCTTCCGTCGCGGTTTCGGTCAGGATCGGGTCGGCGAGCAGGCGCTCCTGATCCAGCGCGCGGATTTCGGCGGCGGTCGGCGGGCCGGACCAGGCGGCGTTGATGTTGGCCGAGGCCAGCAGCGTTTCGGCGCGGCGGCGCTTGGGATGCGGCACCAGCAGCACGCAGACGCCCTTGCGCCCGGCGCGGCCGGTGCGGCCACTGCGGTGCGTCAGGGTTTCCTTGTTGGTGGGCAGGTCGGCGTGGATCACCAGCCCGAGGTCGGGCAGGTCCAGGCCGCGTGCGGCGACGTCGGTGGCGACGCAGATGCGGGCGCGGCCGTCGCGCAGGGATTGCAGGGCCTGGGTGCGGTCTTCCTGGCTCAGCTCGCCCGACAGCGCCACGGCGGCGAAGCCGCGCTTTTGCAGGTTGGCGTGCAGGTGGCGCACGTTGTCGCGAGTGGCGCAGAACACCAGGGTGGCGCGGGCATCGAAGAAGCGCAGCACGTTGACCACCGCCCGCTCGACGTCCGAGGGCGGGATGCGGATGGCGCGGTACTCGATGTCGCCATGCGCCTGGTTGCGCACCAGCGTGTCGATGCGCAGCGCGTCGCGCTGGTAGCGTTTCGCCAGTGCGGCGATTTCTCTCGCGATGGTGGCGGAGAACAACAGCGTGCGGCGCGATTTCGGCGTTGCGTCGAGCAGGAATTCGAGGTCCTCGCGAAAGCCGAGATCGAGCATCTCGTCGGCTTCGTCCAGCACCACGACCTTCAGCGCGGACATGTCCAGCTGGCCGCGCTCCAGATGGTCGCGCAGGCGGCCGGGGGTGCCGACGACGATGTGGCAGCCATTGGCCAGACTGCGGCGTTCCCGGCTGGCGTCCATGCCGCCGACGCAGGAGAGGATGCGCGCACCGGTTTCGGCATACAGCCAGGTCAGCTCGCCGTGCACCTGCATCGCCAGTTCCCGCGTGGGGGCGACGATCAGGGCCACAGGCGCGCCGGATTGCGGCGGGAACCGCTCGGCGTCCCCGAGCAGGGTGGGGCCGAAGGCGAGGCCGAAGGCCACGGTTTTGCCCGAGCCGGTCTGCGCGGAGACCAGCAGGTCGCGGCCGTCGGCCTCGGGGGCCAGCACGGCGGATTGGACCGCGGTGGGTTCGAGATAGTCGCGCGCGACAAGGGCGCGCGCGAGCGCGGGATTGGTCGTGGGGAAGTTCATGGGAGGGCTGATGATCCAGAATGGCCGGCAACGAGCCGAAACGGCGTACCGAGCGATGGGGCTCAGTACGCCGGATCATGGCAAGACTGGTAGGAAATTATCGAAAGGCTGCCCGGCTTTTAGGCAGCAGGCGTATATTTCCCCGATATTTGCGGCGTGGGGGTGTCAAAACCCTTGTCCTGGCGGTCCAGGCGGGTTTCGCGGGACCATTTGCGCTTCAAATCGTCGCGGATATGGATCGCAAGGCGGCCCAGGCCCTCGACCTCCAGTTCCACCTTGTCGCCGTCCATGAAGCTGGACAGGCCGCGGTGGTTGGTGCCCGTGGCCAGGATGTCGCCGGGCTCCAGGGTGTGGATCGAACTGACCCATTCGATGCAGCGCGGGATCTTGTGCGCCATGTCGGAGGTGTTGAAGTCCTGCTTGATCTCGCCGTTCACCCAGAGCCGGACGCGCAGATAGTGCGGGTCGGGGATTTCGTCGGCAGTCACGATGAAGGGGCCGATCGGGGTGAAGGTGTCGCGCGACTTCATCTGGAAGAAGATGGCGCCGGGCGGCGGCAGGCCGCGGGCGGAACCGTCGATGAAGTTGATGTAGCCGAAGATGTGGCTCATCGCATCGGACTGGGTGACATGGGTGGCGCGCTTGCCGATCACCACGGCGACTTCGGCCTCGCCCTCGAAGATCGTGGCCGGCACGTCCGGCAGCACCATGGTGTCGCCCGGGCCGATCACGGTGCTCGGGGCCTTGTTGAAGGCGTTCAGCGGCGCGGGATGGGTGCGGGTGCCGTCTTCCATGTAATTCACCGCCATGCAGTCGATGTTGCCGGGTTTCGGCAGCGGCGGGCGGAGTTTCACGGTGTCGAGCGGCACGCCGGGGGCGGCGGCCACGGCGGCCTCCAGCTTCGGGCGATAGATGTCGAACCGCTCGATAAGGCCGGAGATCAGGTTATGCGGGCCGGTGTGGGGGATGTCGGCGACAACGGCGGACACGTCCACGACGTTGGCGCCCTTGAGGATGCCGAGCCTGAAATCATCGAAAAAACAGATCTTCATGGCGCCGTGCCCTATTCGATCGGGATGAACAGGGAGTGGCGGAACTTGCCGTCCACGGCCTGGGAGATGTGGCCCTTGCCGTGCGTGTCCTCCACCAGGAAGACCTCGCCCGGCCCGATCACACGGGTTTCGCCGTCGCTGACGGTGATCTTCACCGCGCCGTCGAGATTGACGATGTATTGCCGGCGCGGCGCCGGGTGCCAGGAATAATCGTAGGTACCGGGCGTGGCGCGGAAGATCAGGCCGGTGGCCGGGATCGTCTTGGACATCTTGCCGCCGGGGCCTTCCATGGCCCATTCGACCTCGATGTCGCGGAAATGGGTTTCGCCCTGGTCGTCGACGTACAGGTTGTGGATACGCATCGGTTGTTTGCCTCCCGGTTTGTTGGACCCCGAGCGTAGCCCGGATGGCGCGCAGCGCAATCCGGGCGTGGCCGTGACCTAGGGCCCGTCGGGGGGAAGGAAGCAAGGCCAGGGGCTCTGCCCCTGGACCCCGCTAAGGGCTCGCCCTTAGAACCCGCTACTGGTTTGGGAGCGCAAGGAGGGCCTACTCGGACCTTGCTCGGTCTTGGTTGGCCCTCCTTGCACTCCCAAACAATGGATGGATTCCAAAGGCGAGCCTTTGGCGGGGGGCCAGGGGGCAAGGCCCCTTGGCCTTACTTCCTTTCCCCGATTACGCTGAGACGCGACCGCATTGCGCTCCGCCGGGCTTTATCCGCCATTACAGAGGGAACGATAGGTATGTGTTTCGATCGGGGGACTCGACGGATGGCACGGATGAACCCCCTCGTTCCGGACCAGTCGAGTAACCACGGTCAGGCCCATCGGCAACGGGTGTGGCAGGCGTTTGTGGCTGTCGGCCTGTTCCTGCTGGCCCAGGCGGCCCATGCCCAGGCGCCCGCCTTCGTGTGGGACCGTCCGTCGGCGGCATTCGTGCCCGCGCAGTCCCAGGGCAACCTGATCCGCACGGGGGAGGAAATATTCGCCCGCACATATGCCTTCTTCGGGCCTTTCGCCGAAGGTCCGGGCGCGGGCTATGCCGGCAACAACCTTGCCTGCGGCGATTGCCATATCGACCTCGGCCGGCGGAAATTCGCGTTCCTGCTGGTCGGGGCCGCGAATACCTACCCACGCGTGATGCACCCGGGCGGCCCGGTGGTCACGCTGGATGAAAGGCTCAACATGTGCATGTCGCGCAGCATGGCCGGGCGTCCGGTGCCGACGGACATGCCGGCGTTTCAGGCATTGCGCGCCTACGTGGTCTTCCTGTCCGCTGCCATTCCCAAGGATGTGCGGGTGGAGGGTGCGGGGCGTCTGCCGATCGCCGACCCGCCGCAAGCGCCGGATATCCGCCGCGGAGGTATGCTCTTTGCCGCGCAATGCAGTGAATGCCATCGCCCGGACGGGCAGGGTGCGCGGCGCGGCGGAGCCCGGTCGGGGTTCGGCTATGCCTATCCGCCGTTGTGGGGAAACAACAGTTTCGCGGCGGATGCGGGGCTTGCCGACCTGAAGACCTTTGCCGGCTTCGTGCACGCCAACATGCCGGGCGGAGTCGACTGGCTGCATCCCAGGCTGACCGTGCAGGACGCCTACGATGTCGGGCGTTTCGTTCTGTCGCATCCGCGCCCGATCGGCAGGTCGACGCCGCAGGCGCATTTGAACGACCCTGGATAGGACATTCCGGCTATCCAAAGGGTTCGACGCATGCTGTAAATGTTTGTCGCAAATTTCAGGAGCTGTCCGTGGTTCGAATCTTTTGCCGAGTGGCCGTTCTGGCCGGCCTTGCGGTCACCTCCAGCGCCCAGGCAGGCAGCTACAGCGGGATCTTCGCCTTTGGCGACAGCCTG
>JBBIQA010000007.1:0-2719 GCA_037442565.1 Rhodospirillales bacterium | reverse complement strand
GCCAACCTCACGGCGCTGGCCGCGCTGGACGGCCTGAACCTCACGCTGGTCGACACCCAGGGCCTGACGGAAGCGGTGGTGGCCGACCCCGCCGCCTATGGCTTCACCGATGTGACGAATCCCTGCTTCACCGGCACCGCGACCGGCGGCCCCGCCAGCGGCACGCTGTGCGGCGCCACGGTCGCGCAGCAGGACACGCATCTGTTCTGGGACGACCTCCACCCGACCGCCGCCGGCCATGCCGGCATCGCAGCCGCCGCCGAGACCGCGCTGCCGGAGCCCGGCAGCCTGTTGCTGCTGGCGGGCGGGCTGGCGGCGCTGGCGGTGACGCGCCGGCGCAAGGCCGGCTGAAGCCGGATCGGTTTCAGACGATCAGGCTCAGCCGCTGCCACGCCAGCGCGGCGAGGATGACGGCGTTGAACAGCATCAGCGCCGGCGCGGCGACCGCCATGCGCCGGCGCCAGACATGGCTGGCGGCCTCGCCGGCGATGCCGACCAGGACCAGGGCGGGAACCGTGCCAAGCCCGAAGGCCAGCATGCCGACCGCCCCGCCGAGCGGATCGGCGGTGGCGGCGGACGCGGCAAGGGCGGAATAAAGCAGGCCGCAAGGCAGGAAGCCGAGCATCAGGCCGAGCGCCAGGCCGTTGCGCGGCCGGCTGCCGGGCCACCGCAGATGCGCCGTCAGCCGGCGGAACAGGTCCGGCGTGCCGATCGGCAGCGCCAGCCGCCGGACCGCCTGGCCGAGGAACAGCATCGCGGCCAGCAGCAGAAGCCCGCCTGAAACCCAGCCGAACCAGGGCAGCCGCCCCAGCGCCGCGCCGGTGCCGCCGGCCAGTGCGCCGAGGCCGCTATAGGTGGCGAGGCGGCCGAGATGGTACGGCCACAGTGAACCGATGCCGATCCGGTGGCGCTCGCGCAGCGCGCAGGCGGGGACGCAGGCCAGCCGGTCGCTGACCTGTCCGAGCACGAACGGGCCGCACATCGGCACGCAATGCACGGCGCTGCCCGCCAGACCGGCCAGCAGCAGGCCGAGCGGCAGGCCTGCTCCCAGCGGATCGGGCGCGAACGACCGGCACAGCGTCGTCAGCATTTCCAGGCTGGCGTTCATGCGATTGCGATCCTCCGCCAGTTGCCGACGCGACGTTCCCGGGGCATGCCTCCCGAAAGGCGGTAGCTGCCCTTCATTGTGCGGTGCGACATTGATTTGGATCAATGTTTTAAATGCCTGGGCATGAGCATTGGCGGTGTGGAACTATGGATACCGGAACGGAAGACACGTTCCATCGGCAAGCAACCATCAGCGGGGTTTAGGATGGACACGGCGACGAGCGACTTCGTCATTGGAATAATGATGGCGGTCTTTGGGCTGATCGGCCTGATCCTGGCCGCGGGAGCGGTCGATGACGGAATCTATGTCTTCGGATTGGCCCTGTTCGGCTTCGCCTGCGTGTTCAACCTGGGACTGGTCCGGGCGTTCTACGACAGGCGGGACGCCGCGCACGCCCATGTGCGGACCAATGGGGGATCCGATCATGTCTGACATCACCGCGGATGCCTTTCACGCGGCGGCGCAAGCGCCTGTCCGGGCCATCGTCTATAACGAACGCGTGGTCAAGCATGCGGTGATTGCCGCCATGTTCTGGGCGATCGTTGCCTTTACCGTCGGCGTCTACCTGGCACTCGAGCTAAGCTGGCCGGCCTTCAATCTCGGGTTTTCCTTCCTGAATTTCGGCCGGCTGCGTCCGGTGCACACATCGGCCGGGATTTTCGCCTTCGGCGGCACCGCGCTGATCGGCACATCGTTCTACGTGGTGCAGCGCACCTGCCGCGCCCGGCTGTTCGGCGGCGACGCGCTGGCGAGCTTCGTGTTCTGGGGCTACCAGTTCTTCATCGTCATGGCGGCGCTGAGCTACGTCATGGGCTTCAGCCAGAGCCGGGAATACGCCGAGCCGGAATGGTATATCGACCTGTGGCTGACCGTGGTGTGGGTCGCCTATCTGATCATTTTCGTGGGAACGCTGCTGAAGCGCGAGGAGCCGCATATCTATGTGGCGAACTGGTTCTATCTGGCCTTCATCGTCACCGTGGCGATGCTGCATATCGGCAACAACCTGGCGGTGCCGGTTACCTTGTACGGCGCCAAGAGCTATTCCGCCTTCGCCGGCGCGCAGGATGCGCTGATCCAGTGGTGGTACGGCCATAACGCGGTCGGCTTCTTCCTGACCGCCGGCTTCCTGGGCATGATGTACTACTTCATCCCCAAGGCGGCGAACCGGCCGGTCTATTCCTACCGGCTGTCGATCGTGCATTTCTGGTCGCTGATTTTCCTGTACATCTGGGCCGGGCCGCATCACCTGCACTGGACCGCGCTGCCGGACTGGGCGCAGACGCTGGGCATGGCGTTCTCGATCATGCTGTGGATGCCGTCCTGGGGCGGCATGATCAACGGCCTGATGACGCTGTCGGGCGCATGGGACAAGCTGCGCACCGATCCGGGCCTGCGCTTCTCCGTCACCGCCGTCGGGTTCTACGGCATGTCCACCTTCGAGGGCCCGGTGATGTCGGTGCGCGATGTGAACGCGCTGGCGCACTACACCGACTGGGTGATCGGGCACGTGCATTCCGGCACGTTGGGTTGGGTTTCGTTCATTACTTTCGGGGCGGTCTACTATCTGGTGCCGGTGCTGTGGAAGCGGACCGGACTGTTCTCCAACAAGCT
>JBBIQA010000006.1:30433-53454 GCA_037442565.1 Rhodospirillales bacterium | reverse complement strand
GGCGGCAGGCGCCTCGAGCTCGGCCGGGGCCATCCCGATGCCGCGCAGGGCCGCGATCAACGGCGCGACCGCGGCGACGGCGACCAGGGAGAGGCGCACGTGCAGCCGCCCGCGCGCCCGGTCCCGGCGTTCCACCTCGGCGTGCCAGAACACCTCGTCGGCGTCGAACGGGGTCAGCCGGTCCATCTCGTAGCGCAGCACCCGGCCGAGATCGCGCTCCGCCGCCAGCGGCAGTTCCACCCGCCGCTCCAGCAAATGTTGCGCATGGGTGCGCAGAACGACCAGGGCGGGGCGCCTGCGGCCGGCGCGGGTGGCGGCGTCGCGGGCGGCGCCGGCATCCTGCACGGCGCCGGTCTCGTCGAGCCGGACAGCACCGGCCGGGGTTTCCCGCCCGCCGCGGCGGACGACGATGTCGAGCTGCGCGGGATCGCCGGCACGTTGGGCGACGATCAGCGCGTCGGCCATCGCGGCAGAGCCCATGCGGGCAAGCCTGGCCGGCAGCAGCGCCAGCATCTGCTCCGACCACCAGATCAGGAAATCCCTCAGCATGGGCAGCGCCGGTCCATCCTCGTAACGCCTGCGTGGAACGCCCCGCCGCATCGGCGGCCGGGGGCCAGAACGGGGGTACCCGCCTGGACGGGGTTACCCGCCAGAACGGGCGAACGCAACCGGAACCGCATCCCCACGCATGGCTGCAACAAGAACGTCATCCGGGCGGGTGGGATGCACGGGACACGCGAGCCTGGTTGATGCGATCACAAAAATTTGTGTCGGTGCCGTCCCGGGCCGTGAGGCGGGAAGCCGGCGCGCCGCCCTGGGCTCAATGCTCCGCGTTACGGTTTATCCGAACTGACTTCGCAACTTTTTCCGCTTGTCATCATTACAAGCAGGTAAGGCGGCGGAAATGGTCACATAGATTCGGACGCGATCGAACTGTCTCGAACGATACCGACCGGCGGAGCGTGCTTCATTGCGCGCGCGCCCGTTGCTGCCGCTTGGGCGTCCGGTCGAGAACGGAACTGCCGCATACGATTATCTGAAAACAATGATCAGGAGTCTCAGAATGAGACAAGTTGGATTTACCCACATTCTCAGGGCCGCGCTTTTGAGCGCGACCGCCCTGGCCGCCACCGCCCCGGCCTTCGCGCTCGATCTGAGCGTTGCCGGCAACAACGGCACGCTGCCGCTGCCGACGGGCCAGTATGTCACCCCGACCGCCATCAGCGGTGCGGTGCAGCAGTTCCTGAACCCCGGCCTTTCCGCCTATCCGAAGTTCGTCGCCGGCGAAGCGGTGCGTGCGCAGCTGAGCCCGGACGGCAGCACGCTGGCCATCCTCACCGCCGGCCAGAACACGCTGTACAAGACCACCGGCGCGGTGGATGCGCCCAACTCCACGCAGTACATCTTTCTGTATAACGTCGCCGGCGCCAACAAGACGAAGCCGGTGCTGACGCAGGTAATCCAGCAGGCGAACGCCTATGTCGGCCTCGTGTGGTCGCCGGACGGCAACACGCTGTATGCGACGGGCGGCAACGATGACGCGGTATATGTCTACGGCAAGACCGGCGGCACGTTCGCGCAGACGGCCAAGATCGCGCTCGGCCACAGCGCGACGCACGGCAACAAGGGCATCGGCTTCAGCGTGCAGCCGAACGCCGGCGGCCTCGGCCTGTCGGCCGACGGCGCGACGCTGGTGGTCGCCAACAACTACAACGACTCGATCAGCGTGATCGACACCGCCAGCAACACGGTGCGCTACGAGCATGACCTGCGCCCCTACTTCGCCAACAACGAAGCCGCCAGCGGCGTCGCCGGCGGCGAGTACCCGGTTTCGGTGGTGGTGAAGGGCAACGGCACCGCCTATGTCGGCTCCAACCGCGACCGTGAAGTGGTGGTGGTGGACATCTCCTCGCCGACCGCGGGGCATCTGATCACCCGCATCAGGCTCGACGGCAACGCCAACGGCATGACCCTGGATGCCGCGCAGGCGAAGCTGTACGTGGCGCAGGACAACGCCGACCAGGTGGCGGTGATCGACACCGCCAGCAACGCCGTCGTCACGAAGATCGATGCCCGCGCCCCGGCCGGCCTGATCAGCGGGCCGAAATACACCGGCGCCGCCACCTATGCGGTGACGATCTCGCCCGACGGCAACACGCTGTACGCGGTCAATGACGGCTCCAACTCCATCGCCGTCATTCCGCTGACCGGCGCCGCGGCCAACACCGTCAGCGGCCTGATCCCCACCGCCTACGCGCCGAAGGACATCACCTTCAGCGCCGATGGCAGCTACATGTACATCATCAACGGCAAGAGCGATCAGGGCGCCAATCCGCAGCACCTGTACGGCAACACCGCGCGCCTGACCGGCGTGACCTATCCGGGCGGCAATGCCGCCGCCAACACCGCGGCCACCGCGTCGAACGAGTACCAGTTCCAGATGGAACACGCGACCCTGGTCAGCGCCCCGGTGCCCGCCGCCGCCGACCTGCCGGCGCTGACCAACAAGGTGGCGCAGAACAACTTCTACAACGTGGCGCCGCCGGCCGCCGACGCCGCGGTGATGGCCTTCCTGCGCAGCCACATCCAGCACGTGATCTACATCGTGAAGGAAAACCGCACCTATGATCAGGTGCTGGGCGACCTGACCAACGGCGCCAACGGCGACCCGACGCTGACCGTCTTCGGCCGCGGCATCACGCCGAACCAGCACCGGATCGCCTCGGGCTTCGTCACGCTCGACAACTTCATGGACGCCGCCGACGGCAGCATGGATGGCTGGTCGCTGGCCACCCAGGGCCGGGTGACCACCACCGAGCAGCTGGCGCAGCAGCTGAACTATGCCGGCGTCACCCGCGGCATGTCCTATGAGTCGGAAGGCTCCAACCGCAACGCGCCGGTCGGCCTCGCCACCACCGCCCAGCGTGACGCCGCCACCGGCGGCCTGTTCAGCACCCTCTCGGCCGCCCTGCCGGGCGGCACCGCGAACCTGCTGCCGGGCATCGCCAACATCTCCGCCACCGACGCGCCGTTCGGCATCCAGCAGGGCTACATCTACAACGCCGTGCTGACGGCCGGCGGCAGCGTGCGCAACTACGGCTTCCTGGTCAGCAACATCGGCAGCGCCGGCACCATCGCCGCGCCGGTCAGCGACCCGTTCGCCGCCGGCGTGGTGCAGACCGCGCCGCTCAGCCCGGCGCTGCTGACGCTGACCGACACCTACTATCGCGGTTATGACAACAACTACCCCGACACCTGGCGCCTGAACGAGTGGAAGCGGGAGTTCCAGCAATACGTGGCCGGCGGCAACCTGCCCAGCCTGGAAACCGTTCGCCTGTCGCATGACCACACCGGCAATTTCGGCACCGCGCTGGCCGGGGTGAGCACGCCGGAAGCCCAGGTGGCCGACAACGACCTCGCCGTCGGCCGGCTGGTGGAGGCGGTGGCGCACAGCCCCTACGCCCATAACACACTGATCATCGTCACCGAGGACGACAGCCAGGACGGCCCGGATCACATGGACAGCCACCGCACCACCACCTACGTGGTCGGCCCCTATGTGAAGAAGCACGCCGTGATCAGCACCCGCTACAGCCAGGTGAACGTGCTGCGCACGATCGAGGACGTGCTGGGCGCCCCGCACATCAACCTCAACACCGCCTTCCAGCGGCCGATGACGGAGGTGTTCGACATCACCCAGTCGCCCGCCTGGACCTATTCGGCGCTGGCCTCCACGGTGCTGAAGACCACCAGCATCGCCGCCGCCGATCCGGCCGGACAGGCGGTGCAGTACGCCGCGGGCCCCGACCTGACCCCGGCGCACGACGCGGCCTACTGGGACAAGGTGACCGACGGCTTCGACTTCTCCAAGGAAGACCGCGTGCCGATGGATCTGTTCAACCAGGTCCTGTGGGAGGGTCTGAAGTCCGGCCAGCCCTATCCCACCGAGCGTAGCGGCAAGGTGCTGAACGGCGCCTCGCAGGCCTCGCTCACGAAGTAACCATCGCAACCATCCTCTGCCCATCCGGTGGCGGGGCCCACTTGTCCCGCCACCCATTTCCAGAACCGAAGGAATTTCCCATGCGATCCCCTCTCGCCATCGCCGCGCTGCTCGCGGCCCTCGCCGCCACGCCGGCCCAGGCCGCCTTCCTCGACGTGCACTTCACCGCCACCGTCGGCGGCGATCAGCCCACCACGTTCTACACCACCGCCGGCGTCACCACCGCCAATTCCGGCTACGTCGACGGCCAGAGCATCAGCGGCGAGTTCATCTATGACACCGTTGCGTTGAACTTCCGCTCGTTCAACCTCGGCTCGTTCTCGGCGCCGCTCAACAATCCGGTCGCTGGCGAAACACCGGCCAAGGATACGGCCATCTACCGTTCCGGCCCTGTCGGCAACGGCATCGATGTTGCCAACAACATCCAGCTCACCCTGTCCGCGCTGACCAACTTCACCGCCGGGGACGCGGCCAGCCTGCTGACCTCGCCCACGCTGTCGTCTGAGCTCGACCTCGCCAACAGCACCGCCTACCTGACCAACAACACCGGCGCCCAGCCTGTGGTGATCGCCGCCGTGCTCGACAGCCTGTCGGTCGCGGTTCCCGAGCCCGCCGGCTTCGGCCTGTTCGGCCTTGCCCTGGCGGGCCTGATCGCCGTTCGCCGCCGCCGCGCCTGAGCCTGCCGGCCGGGCTGCCTGGCAGCCTGGTCCATGAACCTGGAGCAGCCGTCTTGTATGGCTGCTCCAGACCTTGGGAGGCTCCCCATCCGCGATATCGCGGAGGCGCGATGCCCCCCGGTGCTGGAAACTCCACGCATGAAACCGGCCGCTGTTCACAGCGATATTGCCTTCGGCCCTGCGGACATCATGACGCCGTCAGAACGCCTGGCGGGCGTCGCGCATCGCGCGCCCAGCCGCCATTTTTTCCGGGCCGTCCTTGCCGCGTTGGCGCTGCACGGGGCGGCGCTGGGGTGGACGGCGCTGCGCGCCGACCGCGCCGATACCCCCGATCTCGCGGAACGGCCGGTGGCCGATCTGGTATTCGAGCCGCCGCCAGCGTTGGAGCCCGCCCCCGCCCTTCCGGCCCCCGTCGTTGCCGTCGCTGGAGGCGATCCGGCGGCGGCCACTCCCCTGCCCGGGCCGTCCGACGCCGCGCCGGACATAGCGCTCGAGCCAGGGCCGGCGGATGACGCAACGCCTGTCTCGCCGGAGCCCGCGACGGCCAGCGCCGAGCCTGTCGCGCCGCCGCCCGCGGATATTTCGCCCGAACCGGCGCCGGCGCATGACGAGGCGTCGGTCCCGCCGGTGGCCGATGCCGCGTCAGCGCCCGCGCCCGTTGCCAGGCCCGCCGCACCGGCGCGCCACGCGGCCCCGAGGGCCGCTGCACGGCGTGCCCCGGTCCCCGCGCCGCACGCAGCGGCCGGGCCGCGACCGGTTGCGGAATCCAGCGCGCCAGCCGAGCCAACGCAGACGGCGCCCGCGCGTCCAGTCGCGGAGGTGATGGCATCGCTGGAGTCCAGCATCCGCGGGGCGGTGCAGGCCGCCGTGCGCTTCCCGCCAGCTGCCCAGATGATGGGCCTGACCGGACGGGCGCAGGTGTTCCTGGAATACCGTGCCGGGACCGTCGGCAACCTGAGCGTGACGCACTCGGCCGGCACGCCGTTGTTCGACGAGGCGGCGCTCCATGCCGTGCGTTCCGCCGCCTATCCCAAGCCGCCGCCGGAAATCGGCGATCGGCTACTGCGCCTGCTGGTCTGGGTGGAGTTCAGGCACCAGGGCTGAGCCCGGCCTGGCAGGCAGGCCTGGGCCGGCAGCCTCACAGCGAGACGGAGACGCTGAAGAATGCGCTGAATCCGGCGTTGGTATAGAACAGCGCGTTGCCATTGGCTGCCGTTCCGGTCAGGAAGATCACGCTCTGGTCGTTGGTGACGTTGTTGAGGTAGAGCCGGAAATCGATCTTGCGGTCGTTCTGGATCGGCATCGTGTATCCGAACACCATGTCCGACGTCGTGTAGCCGCGGATCAGATAGGCGTTCGGCAGATCCTGGCCATACTGGTTGCCGACATATTTCGTCAGCCACGATGCATAGAAGCCGTCACGCTCGATGATCGGCCCGAACGCCGCCACGCGGTTCGGCACCGCCGCGACCTGGCCGCGATTGCCGCGATAATCGGCGTTGTTGATGGAGCCGTTGGCATACAGCGACAAGCCGTCTCCGAGCCGGATCATCGCCTCCACCTCGGCTCCCTTGTAGATCGCCCCGGCACTGTTCGAATACAGCACCGTGCCGTTCACGGTCTTGCTGGAGATGTAGTTGTTGAAGTTGATGTAATAGAGGTCCGCGCCCAGCGCGACCGCCTCGGTCTGGTAGACCGTGCCGACCTGGTAGTTGACCGTCTCCTGCGGGTTCAGCGCCTGCGGTGCGGTGGTCTGCAGCACGCCGAGCGGCGGCGCGAGGAAGCCCTTGGCGATCTGGCCGTAGGTGGACCAGTTGTCGTTCAGCGCGTAGCGGACCTCGATCGACGGCTGCAGGGCATCGTAGGTCTGCGAGTAGCTGGCCGGCTGGCGGGTGGTGGCATTCATCACGGCGTTCAGGCCGCGGGTGGTGGAGGTGTATTTCAGGCCCGGCGTGATCGTCAGGTCCTTCAACGGCTTGAAGGCGAATTCCAGATAGGGCTGGAGCGTGGTCAGGTCGGTCTTGTAGTTGTAGTCATAGGGCGAGGCGGTCGCGGACTTTGTGTACAGCGCGTTGTTCTGATTGAGGACGATGTTGGTCCGGCGGTTGATCCCGGCGTTGTAGTCGATCCACATGCCAACCCGCGCCTGGCCGATGTCGGTGTCCTTGGTGACGCGGAGGATGTTGCCCCAATCGCGGAAATCGGATTGCGGGTCGCGACCCGGCGGCGCGTTGTTCAGCAGGGTCCGCACACCGTTGACGTAATAATAGCCGTTGAGGTTGCCGGCCGGGTCGCTCGGGTCGAGGGTGCCGTTCGGCGATTTGGCATCGGTGCCGCGGCGGTAGTACGAGGCCGTGTAGGTCTTGTTGTCGAGCTTCCAGCCGTCGCCGAGATCGGACTTCACCCCGACATATTCGAAATCGGTGGTGTAGGTATCGACGTTGTAGTTCTTGTAGGCCTGGGAAAGTGGGTTGTTGTTCAGGCCGTAGTTCTGTCCGAATGCCGCGAACTGGCCAAGCTGGGCACCGTTAAAGGTGCGGCTGACCGACGAATTATACATGCCGACGAAGCTGAGCAGGGTGCTATCGCCGACGGGGATGTCCATCTTGCCGAAGAAGTTGTTGCGTTCGGTGGTGGTCTCGGTGGGGTAGCAGTTGCTGTCGAGGGTCGACATGTCGATGTAACCGCGCGCGCCATTCAACTCCGGCAGAATGCCGCTGTTGACCTGCACGCCGCCCATCAGCGTGTTGAAGCTGCCACCGGTGCCGTACGCGTTGACCGTGAACCGATCCAGCAAGGGCCTGGAGTTCATCGCCACGGTGCCGCCGAACGTGGCGTAGCCCAGGGTGGACGCCGTGCCGGGGCCGCGGTCGACCTGCACCGAGCCGATATTGTGCGAGGTGAAGTACGCGGCAGACTGGGGGGCGAAGTTGCTCAGCGTGCCCGGCACCACGATGCCGTCGAAGGTCGTGTTGAACTGCTTGTAGCTGAAGCCGCGGATCGACTCCCAGAAGTTCTGCTGCAAACCCGGGCCGGTCGGCGCGACGTTCTGGACGCTGGGGGTATATTTGATGATTTCGTCGTAGTTTTGCGTCGGCGAGATGTTGTTCTCGATGAAATGCGGTCCGACGATGGACGTCGGCTGTCCCGCATCGAGCGGCGCCACGGAGGGGGCGGTATAGGGCGCGGTGCCCGGCGTGTGGATCAGTTCGCCGCCGCTGATGGCGGTGCCGTTGGCGGTTACGGTGCCGATATCCTTGGCATCCTCGGGGATCGCCTGCGCCTGGGCGTCATACGGCACGGCCAAGGCCAGAATGGAACAGGCGCAAAGCAACACGAGGGGGGTCAGCAGAGCCGACTGCACCTTCAAAACAGACACGGTTGATACCTTCCAAAAACTCAATTGAAGCGGCCAGGTACAAAGATGGTCCCGGCCCGGCGAGTATCGTCCGGCCGTTGTTTCAGATCCTTGCCCGGCATCGCTTGCTGTCCCAACCCGGCGCAAACGGTCCGGGGTCTAGTTGCTCTTGGCCGCGATCAGCCCCTCGCCATGGCCAACCGCCTCCAGGCATTCATCTTCATCGCCCTCGGCCAGTTCCTGCGTTGCCCGCTTGACATCGTACGCAACCAGTTCGCGCTTGCGCTCGGGCTCCACCTGGGAGACCTTGGCAGCCAGGGAGTCGATCCGAGTCTGGCAGTCGGCGGCGAATACCGGCCGGGCCGCCAGCCCGATCAGGGCAACAAGAACGAAAATCCGCATGGTTCTGTCCTTCTCCAAGGGGTGGCGGCAGGCAGATCCGTGCCGGCCGCCACCGTTTATGCAATCGATGGTCTCAGGCGATTTCGTATGGGGAGATCAGGGGTTCTCGACTTCCTTGCGGTGACCGCGGTTCTTGCCGCTGCGCTGCGTCGGGTAGGGCAGATCCCCCTTCAGGCCCTGCCACTGGATCCGGTTGAACAGATCGGCTGGAATGCGATCTTCGGCGGACCAATCGAATCCGTCGGTCTGCTCGCCCCACCAGGCGGCGTTGTGCACCGGGCCGAAATCAGGCCCTTCGGCATACTGCATTTCCGCATCGCCGAGCGCGATCAGCGTGGTCTTCAGTATCGGCGAGGCCACGGCATTGTAGTTCCATGCACTCTGGCTCAGATCGAAGATATCGGTCATCGGCCGCTGATAGGCGTCGTTGAGGTTGAGATGGCCCAGACCCAGCACATCCTCGATCGTGCGCACCATGTTGACCGTTGTGTAGCGCGTGCTGACGACCGCGTTGTGCCTGACATAAGGACCGACGACATAGGCGGTGCTGCGATGCGCATCCATATGGTCCGGGCCGTCCTGGGCGTCGTCCTCGATCACGAAGACCAGAGTGCTGGACGCGTATTTGCTGTGCGCCACCGCCTCGATTACCCGGCCCACCGCCAGATCGTTGTCGGCCTGCTGGGTTTCCGGCGTGGTCAGGCCGGCAACCGCGGTGTTGGAGCCGGAGAAATTGCCCATGTGGTCATGCATCAGCCGCAGCAGGGTCAGGTTCGGCAGGTTGTTGTTGGTGACATACTGATCGAACTCGCGCTTCCACTCCTCTACGCGCCAGACATCGGGGAAGGCATTGTCGAAGCCGCGGAAATACGGATCGGTGTAGGGAGCGAGGGACGGGCTGGCCGGGTAGGCCACCGTCAGGCCGGCCGCATGCGGGTCGCGCGTGTTGGGGATGGCGCCGAGATACGACGGAATGTTGTAGCGGGTGATATCCAGGAAGAAGCCGTAATTGCGCACCGTCAGGCCCGCGCGCAGGGCCGCGTCCCACAGATATCCGCTCTGCACGGGCGTGCCGATCGGGCCGTCCGTCGCAAAATCGTTGTTGGTGCCGGGGAGCAGGTTCTGGAAGCCGCCCGGAAAGGCCGAAGCGAGCGAGAGGTACAGGTTGGCGCCGCCCAGCGCCGCCGGCGACGGGTAGGTGGCGGCACGGGCGAGCGGCGATGCGATGCCCATGTTGATGATCCGGTTCTGGCCTTCCGAGTCATTGGAGAAGCCGCGCCCGGCGTAGTTCGGCGGAATGGTCTTGGTGCCGTGATCGCTTTCGCGCGCCGCCGTGCTCCAGGCCCAGCCGTTGCCGCTGACCTCGCCGCTATCGAGGAAATTGTCCAGTGTCACGAAGTTGGCCGCGAGGCGATGGAAGTTCGGCGTGATGGCGCGGCCGTACATCGTCAGGGACGGATCGCCGTTGGCACCGTTCGGCAGATCGCCGAGCACCTGATCGAAGGTGCGGTTTTCCTTCACGATATAGATCACGTGCTGGATCTTCGCCTTCAGCGCGTTCATCACCGTCGTATCATGCGTATTCGCCGGTACATTGTAGAAGTTGTTGGCGGCAACCTGCCGGGTCAGGTGCGCCAGATCGGTGGCGGACGGCACCGGCATCGTCAGGAAGCCGGAGCCCTCTAGCTGCAGGACATACTGGTTGGCGGCGCCATTGTTGATCGCCGGGTTGCGGCCGGGATCGCTCTTGCCGTTGACCACATACAGCGTGCCGCCATCGGCGCTCAGGCTGACGGCGTTCGGGTACCAGCCGGTGGGCAGCAGGCCGGAAACACGGTGCGGCGCCGATCCGCCGAGCGGGATCACGGCGACCGAGTTGGCGCCGCCATTGGTCACATACAGCGTGCTGCCGTCCGGCGAGAGCACCAGGTTGTTCGGCGTCGCGCCGGTGAAGCCTGTGCCGTTCGTCAGGATGCCGGCCGGCGCGCGGGTGTCGATCTCCTCCAGCACCGCGTTGCTGGCGGTGTCGATCACCGCGACGGTGTCGCTGTTGTCCTGGGTGACATACAGTCGCGACTGATCCGCGTTGAAGATCATGCTGTTCGGGTTGCCCGGCAGCGCGATGCGGGTGATCAGGCCGGCGCCGGAGGCGCCGATCGACAGAACCACCACTTCCCGGTCGCGGATCGAGGAGACATAGGCCGTGCCGTTGCCCTTCATGGCAACCGCGAAGGGCGCCTCGCCGCCGGCCACGCCACTGCCGGTTGCCGGCGTGGTGTTGAACGGCCGCAGGTCGTAGTCGAATTTCTTGGTGTTCGTGGCGGTGTCGATCACCGAAATGGAGTCGTTGAACATGTTCGCGGCAACGAGCACCGAGCCATCCGGCGACAGGCCCAGACCGGCGGTGACCGCGCTCTCGACGAAGCCGATGCCGTTATAGATGAAACCGGCGAACCCGGCGAACGGCCCGGTCGCATAGGACGGGTGGTTGAGCGCGATCGCCACCCCGGCGGCGAAATTGCCGCCGGCGACACGCGAATAGGCCCAGACCTTGTCGTCGACGCCGCCGGAGACATAGAAGCGGCTGCTGTCCGGCGCCCAGACCATGCCGACATAGGCGTTGGGAACCTGGATGACCTGCTTCTTGACCGGTGCGCGGGCGTTGGCGCCGGAGATGTCGTAGACGAAGACGAACTGGGTGGATGCGGCGGCGTCGTAGTTGCCGTGGCTGTCGTTGAGCAGGTTATAGCCGCTGGTAAGGATCAGAAGCGTGTTGCCATCCGGGCTGACGGCGGACTTCACCGCGAGACCCGCGTTGTAATTCGCGTAGTTGGACAGGTTGGGGTTGAGCGGCTGGAACACCGCGCCGGTCGCCGCCATCGGCGTGATGAACTGACCTGACGACAACGGCAGCTGGCCGCTGTTGGCGAGTTTGCCGTCATCGATTTCCGCCTTCACCGGCCTGGCCGAGGCCATGCCCGCCACTATGGTCGCGCCAAGCAGGATCGCCCGCGTAATGCGGGGCAGAACGGTTCGGTTCATGATCAGCTCCTGAAATGGCGGACAAGCAGGGCGGCGGCGCACGGGTCCGCCCGCACGTGTCGGGGTCCATCAGCGTTGCCAACAACCCCGCAAACCCGCGCGCAGTTTCCCGTCGCGGGCCGGCAAAGTCGATGACTGCAAGGTTACGAGATGGTCAAACTTTCATAACAACGGCGTCAATCGGCACCCGGCGCCGCCCGATCCCAGGCGATCACCCGCCAGCCTCGGCCATCGGGGGAAAACCCGATACGGACGATCGCGCGGCGCACGACGTGCCCGCCGCGGCCGTCCACGGCGGACGCGAACAGCGCGACGACATAGCTGTCCGCACGCTCCCGCCCGTTGGCCGCCGGGCTGCCGGTGTCGCGCAGCGCCAACTGCACGACCGGGTCGGCATAGGCCGGGTCCGGATCGCCGTCCCACCAGAGCGTCAGATGCGGCCGGAGATGCTGCAGCAGTTCCGGCGTCATGCCGAGCACGTCGGCAAGCTCACCCAGATCGCGGAACGGTTCTCCGGGCGGCCCGTATGTCAGCCCGGCCGCGCGGTATTGCGGCGCCTTGGCGCCATGTTCCGTCGGCGCCTGGCCGGGCGAGCGCCAATCGATGATCGCCGCGGCCAGGCTGGCTGCCGCCGGCGGATAGACGCCGAGACGGATCATCAGCGCGCGCAACAATCCAACCTGGACGACGTTGGGATTGACCAGGCCGGTCTGGCTCTGCGCGCGGACGCTCACCTCGGTTCCCGCGATGCGGACCCGGTAGGTCCCGCCCGGCGCCAGGCGGCTCTGGTCGCGGCGCATCAGGCCGAAGATGACCTGCTGGATCGCCCCGTCGGCGGCCGCTTCCAGCTTGGCCGTGCGCAGCAGATTGACGGTCAGAACCGTTTCGGTGCGTCCGGACGCGGCGAGGTGTGCCACCAGCAGGCCGAAGAACACCAGCGTCCACAGCACCACCAGCAACGCGAAGCCGCGTTCGGACCGGCGGATGGTCGTCGCCGGCCTCATTCCTCCGGCCGCTCCCGCAGCGGGGCCGCCAGGATCGTCGGCCATCGCCTTCCATCGCCCTTGGGGAACACGAAGCGCATGCGCACGAGCCGGGGCAGGGCCTGGCGGTTCCACTCCGTCAGCCACTTCGCGTCGTCCGTCGCATACGAGAATTTGCCCCCCTCGAGGCCCTCGACCAGAACGGTTTCCCGGGCGGGCGGCGGCGGTCCGAACAATTGCGCGTGCGGCGCCACCGTCCAGCGCAGGATCAGGCGCCGGCCGGCGAACAGCAGGGTCACCCTGGCGCGGCGCGGCGGCGCGTCCGGCGTCAGCGGCAGGTCGGTGACGAACGCCAGCGACGTGCCGGTGCCCATTACGAACGGCGGATCGGTATAGGTGCCCGGGTCCATGTCGGCGATCATGTTGCGCAGCGATCGCGCCACCGGCTCCAGGTCGGCGACGCCGTCACGGATATGCGTCTGGGCGAGCATGGCGCGCATGCCGGCGTGCATGCCCTGGGACAGCATCGCCAGCACCAGGCCGAACACCACGATGACGACCAGCAACTCTAGCAGGGTGAACCCGCGCTCGCCGGCCGTCCCGCGCCGGAACTGGGATCGCGGGCGCGGCATCAGAACGGCGCGGGTCCGAGCAGGCGGCTCTCCAGTTCCACCGACCGGCGGCCGCCGGCCGCGCGCCAGGACACCGTGACGGTCACGGCGAACAGGGTGGTGCCCCAGGCGTATGGCGCATTCTTCACCGCCACCGGCCGGGCGGGACGCATCGATGCGATCGGAACGATCCGGGTGTGCCAGTGAAAGCCGCCGCCGTCGTCGCCCTCGCGCTCGCCGGCGACCAGGCCGCCCGTGTCCAGGCCGCCCGTGCCCAGGCCACCCGTGCCCAGGCCACCGGCACCCAGCGCCGTCAGCCGGGATTGCGCGCGCGAAATCGCCTCCTGGTACGAGGCCGAGGCGTGGGTGGCGCCGACGGCGATCATGCCCTGGCCGATCAGGCCGCCGATCGCCAGCGCGGCGATGACGAAGGCCACCAGGACCTCGAGCAGGGTGAAGCCCCGGTCATCGGCGCCGCCGGGCCTCGTGCTCCCGGTTGGGGCTCGTGGCCGGCCAGGGGTTCCGATCTCGTCAGGGGCTCCGGTCAAGCTCGCGCCGCTTCCGGTCTTGCGCGTGCATGCGCGCGGTCAATCCGTTTCCGTGGGGCCGCCGGGATGCGTGGGCTGGCTCAGCCGGGGCAAGCCCGCCTGGGCCTTGCGGGCCGGGGCCGCGGCGGGCTTCGTCGGCCGCGTCTTCTCGACGAACGGCCGCAGCACGCGCGTGCCCTCCGGACCGCCGACCGTCACCTGCCCGGCCTCGATGCGCTGCACGGTATAGCGGCCGATCTTCGCGCCCTCGCCCACCACGGTGGCCCGGCCCCCGGCCGCGCCGGCGAAGAACGCGCTGCGGCTGGAACTGCTGACCAGCACGCCGGTAAGGCGCGGCATCTGCAGCGGGGCGGCCGCAGCGACGCCGGCCACCTGCTGCGCGGCCGGCGGCCGGCGGCCGTGGCTGAACAGCGGCCGCGCCAGGATCGTCGCGGCCCATTGGGGGACATGGCCGGCGGTATCGATGGCCGGCACCGGCTGCCCGGCGGCCACCCGGCGGGGAGCCGCGACCGGCAACGCAGCCCCCGATCCGGCCTCGGGATCGCTCAGTTCCAACGTGATCACCGCGATCAACACCGCGGCGAGCAGGCCGAGGAGCAGCGGCAGCAGACGGCTCATGGGGCGGCAACCGCCAGAGCCAGCGTCCGTGTCCGCTTCGACCACCCGATCATGTCATCCTTCAGCATGCCACCTGCCGGCGAGCCTGTGCCGCGCCTCCGCCTTACGGAAGGCTGCCGTTACGCGTGCGGGCATGCGAATACAACGCCATGGCGATGAATTATGCGCGACGCAACAGAAGCGTCATAAATGGTGCGGCCGATGGCCGGCGCCCCAGTTCAGCACCTGGCGAAATCCACGATCGCAGACAGGCCCCTGGCCGTGCTTCCTACCCTACCAGTTGGCCCCCTGGCGCATGATCTTCTGCGCCAGGCTCCAGCGATGCACTTCGGACGGGCCATCATAAATCCGGAAGCCCCGCACCTCGCGGAAGATCCGTTCCACCAGCGTCTCCCCGGTCACGCCCTGGCCACCCAGCACCTGCACGGAGCGATCCACGACCCGCCAGATCGCTTCCGAGCAAACCACCTTGGCCATCGAGGATTCGGTGCCGCCGCGCTCGCCCTGGTCCAGCACCCAGGCGGTCTGCCAGATCATCAGGCGAGCGACACGGATGTCCATCTCGTTGTCGGCCAGCATGAACCCGACCCCCTCGTGATGGCCGAGCTTGTGGCCGAAGGCCTCACGGGTGCGGGCGTACTCGGTGGCGATCGAGTGGGCACGGCGGGCGGCGCCGAGCCAGCGCATGCAATGCGTCAGCCGCGCCGGCGCCAGGCGCACCTGGGCGTAGCGGAAGCCTTTTCCCAGTTCGCCGAGAATGGCGCTCTCATGCACCCGCAGGTTGGTGAATTTCACCACGCAATGCCCGCCCGGGAAGCCCTGGTCCAGGCTGTCCATGCTGCGGACAACCTCGATCCCCGGCGCGTCCATCGGCGACAGGAACATCGTCGCGGCGCCATCCTCGCCCTTCACCATGATGATGGCGAAGGCCGCGCCCTCCGCGCCAGTGATGAACCACTTGTCGCCGTTGATGACGTAATGATCGCCATCCTTCACGCAGGTCGATTTCATTGCCGCGGGATCGGACCCGGCACCCGGCGGCGGTTCGGTCATGCAGAAGCACGAACGCACCTCGCCGGATGCCAGCGGACGCAGATAGCGCTCCTTCTGCTCATGCGTCGCCACCTGTTCCAGCAGGTGCATGTTGCCCTCGTCCGGGGCGGAGATGTTCAGCGCCAGGCCGCCGAGCAGGGAGTAGCCGGCCTCCTCGAAGACGATCGCCTTGCCGACATGCGACAGGCCGAGCCCGCCATACTCCACGCCGACATGCGGCGCGAGCAGTCCGGCCTCCGCGGCCAGCTTGTTCAGTTCGCGGCGGAATTCGTCGGTGGGGCCGTGCCGGGTCTGGCGCTTGTCGCCTTCCAGCGGAATGATCTTTTCCCGGATGAAAACCCGTGTGCGCTCCTGCAATTCGGCGTGTTCGGGAGAGAGGGAGAAATCCATGTTGATAATCCTTTAGAAGGCGCGCCCTTGGGCGACTTCGTGGGTGAATTCGGCGATTCCGGTACCGATCGCGGAAAGAAGCGCATAGCGCGCCTCGGTAGTGACGCCGGTGCGGTAGCGGTGACCGAGCTGGAGGAAGATGACGCTGAGTTTGTACATCGCCAGCACACGGTAGAACAGAAAGTTGGAAACGTCACGACCGGTGATACGTGCGTATTCCGCCACCGCCTCGGCCCGCTCGGGAAAGCCCGGCGCGTGGAACGGCCCCTGCTCCATGTCGAACAACGGCTGCGGATCGCCGGGTCGCGTCCAGTAGCTGAGCAACGTGGCAAAATCGAATAGCGCGTCGCCGCGCGTGCCCTGGTCCCAGTCCAGCACGGCGCGCACCGCCAGGGTTTCGGGATCCAGGATCATATTGTTGAGCTTGAAATCGTTGTGCAGCAGGGCTGGCGGCCCGTCCGGCACCTGATTGGCCGCCAGCCAGGCGCCGATGTCGCGGTGCAGCGCCTCCGTGCCGTCTTCCAGCACCAGCGCCGCGCGCTTGCACCAGCCGGACACGGCGCGGCCGAGGAACCCTTCGGGACGTCCGAGATCGCCGAGGCCGGCGGCATCCGCGTCCACGGCGTGAATGGCGCCCAGCGTCTCCAGCGCCACCTGCGCCAGCCGCGCGCCGGCATCCGGGCGGGCGGCGAGTTCCGGTGGCATGGTCTCGCGCACCACCAGCCCCGGGCGGTATTCCAGGATCTGGAACTGCGCGTCGATGACGGATTTGTCGTCGCACAGGAACACGCTGTTGGGCACGAAGGGCAGCACCGCCGACAGGCAGGACAGGATGCGGTGCTCGCGGGCCATGTCGTAGGCCCCGGGCGGCAGCACCCCGAACGGCGGGCGGCGCAGCACGAACGGCTTGCCGGACAGGTGGATGAGATAGTTCAGGTTGGCCAGCCCGCCGGAGAACTGGCGCGGCGGCGGCGCTTCGTCCAGTTGCAGCCCGTGTTTCGCCAGATAGGCGCGGATCGCCGTCCAGTCGAGTTTCACCCCCTCGTCGGCTGCGCGCAGATCGGCGATCTCTGGTTCGGACACGGGACCTCCCGGCAGGGGTTTTCAGCGCGCCGAAGTTGCGTAGCTTGTCCCCCGCCGTCAAGGTCACGAGCAACGGGACCAGGAGCCAGCAGGAGAATGCCATGACACCACCGGATCAGGTCCAACAGGTCGCCGTCATCGGCGCCGGCACCATCGGCGCCAGTTGGGCGGCCTATTTCCTCGCGCATGGCATGCGGGTGGCGATTTCCGACCCCAATCCGGCGGCGGAGGCCTATGTACGGCGCTTCGTGGCCGATGCCTGGCCGACCCTGCAACAGCTCGGCATGACCGCGGGCGCCTCGCCGGATGCCTGGAGCTTCCATGCCACGCCGCAGGAGGCGGTGCGCGGAGCGCAGTTCGTGCAGGAGAACGCGCCGGAACGGGCTGATGTGAAGCGGGCGCTGTATGCCTCGCTGGAGGATGCGTTGGAGCCGGACACGATCCTGGCCAGCTCGTCCTCCGGCCTGATCATGAGCGACTTGCAGGAGGGCCTGCGCAGGCCGGGCCGGTTCGTCATCGGCCACCCGTTCAACCCGCCGCATTTGATCCCGCTGGTGGAGGTGGTCGGCGGGCGGCTGACCGCGCCGGAGACCATCGCCTGGTGCCTGGATTTCTATAACGGCATCGGCAAGAAGGCGATCCACATCCGCCGCGAGGCGCCGGGCCATCTGGCCAACCGGTTGCAGGCGGCGCTGGTGCGCGAGGCGATGCACGCGGTTGCCTCGGGCCTGGCCAGCGTGGAGGACGTGGACACCGCCATCACCGCCGGCCCCGGCCTGCGCTGGGCGATCATGGGCCCGCACATGACCCTGCACCTGGGCGGCGGAGAGGGCGGCTACACCCATATGCTGAACCAGTTCGGGCCGGTGTTCGAAGGCTGGTGGAAGACGATGCACACGCCAGAGATCGACGCGGATCTGTGCCGGCAGCTGATCGAGGGCGTGCAGCAGGTTGCCGCCGGACGCGGCATCGGCGAACTGTCGGCCGAGCGCGACCGCCTGCTGGTGGAGATGATGACGATGATCGCCCGGGAAAGATCCAGCACCGGAAAGTCGTAACATCCGCGGCCCGGACGGGTCTCTGGCGTATCGATCATCGCCCTGGAGGACCCGACGAATGCAAAAATTCCTGAAACTGCTGACCTGGCCAGCCGCCTTGTTCATCGGCGGCACGCTGCTGTGGTACGAACAGTACAAGCTCACGGGCAACCCCGGCTCGGTCTGGCTGTTCACGACGCTGACCGACTGGCTGTTCCTCGACGGCCATGAAAAGGCGATGCGGCTCACGGTCGCCAGCCTGGAAATCCTCGCATCGTTCCTGGTGGTGATCCCGCCCACCCGCGTGATCGGCGCCGCGCTGGCGCTCGGCATCATGTCCGGCGCGATCTTCTTTCACGTGTTCAGTCCGCTGGGGATCGACCCCTACAACGACGGCGCCAAACTGTTCACCGAGGCCTGCGAGGTATGGCTGGCTTCGGCCTTCATCCTGCTGGTCTATCGGGCGGAGGCGATGGCCTTGCTGCGCCGGATCATACCGGCAGGCTGGCTGCCGGCCACCCGGTCCGCAACCATCCGCTAAGCCGCGCCAAAGTCACGCCAAGCCGAGCGAGGCCGGAGGATTTTCCGCCGGCGCGGCGAGCCGCGACCGGCGTGCCGGCGGCGGCGGCATTGCCCACCAGTGCGTCCACCGCCTTGCGGATGCGGGCGCGGGCGCGGTGCAGCAGCACCCGCTGGTTTTCCGGGCTGATCGCCAGCAGCGCGCAGATTTCCTCGGATTCCTTGCCCTCCATGTCACGCAGGATGATCACCGCGCGCTGTCCGGCTGGCAGCTTCTCAATCGCCTCCTGCACGTGCTGCCAAAGCTGCCGTCCGCCGACGATCCGCTCGGGGTTGATCTCGTCCCACAGCCGCGGCGCCTCGATCCAATGGCCGTCCGCCTTGAAGGCGGACGCATCCACCCCTCGCTCCCCGGGCTGGCTGCCGTCCAGGATCGCCGGCAGGGCCACCGTCCGGCCCTCCCGGCTGATGCGGGTGCGGGCGCGGTTCAGCACGATGCTGAACAGCCAGGTGCTCAGGCTCGATCGCCCCTCGAACCGGCCAATGCCGGAAAAAACCGCCAGCCAGGTGTCCTGCACCACCTCCTCGGCCTGGGCGCGGCTGCCGATGATGGAGGATGCCACCCCGACCAGCGAGCCATGGAAGCGCCGGATCAGGCTGCGATAGGCACCCTGGTCGCCGTTGCGAAGGCGCTCCAGGAAGGCCGGGTCGTCGAACTCGGTCATGCTCATGGCCTGTGGCAAGGCTCCGGGTGGAGAATATGGGGCAAGTTAGTGCATTTCGGACTTGCACGTAACGCCGTGACAGGCGTGGAGTCATCCGATATGCCGGATCATCCGCGAAAGGTGAAAGCCAAAGTGCTCCGTTGCCGTGACATGTCCGAACTGGCCAGCGAATATCTCGACCATACGTTGCCCCTGCATCGGCGCCTCGCCGTCCGGCTGCATCTCTCGATCTGCACCGCCTGCACCAACTATTACGCGCAGATGCGCAAGACCATAGCCCTGCTGCGCGGCTTACCCCCAAGCCCACCGCCGGCCGAAACCGAGGAACGCGTGCTGGCGGCGCTCCGCTCTCCGCGAGGCGGTTCGCCGGCCGAATAGAATCCGGCTTCAGGTCGCCAGGAAGGCGCGCACGATCGCGATCTGATCCGGCACGTTGAGCCCCGGCGCATGGCCGCAGCCGGGGATTTCCACGATCCGCGCCCGCGGGCCGCGCGTGGTCATCGCGTGCGCGACATCGGGCAGCAGCAGGTCGGAGGTCACCCCACGCAGCACCAGCATCTTCAGGTCCAGCGCGTCGTACGCGTCCCATTGCTCGAAATCGCGCGGGAAATTGACCAGTTGGCGCACCAGGGCGGGGTCGTAATGCGTGGTGATGCGCCCGTTCGCCAGCCGGCGCATGCCGGTTTCCGCCATGCGCCGCCATTGCGCGTCGGTATGCGCGCCGAACGGCACGTAGATGGTGCGGTAATAGGTTTCCAGCTCTGCCATGGTGGCGAAGTCCGGCGGATTGCCGACATAGGTCTTGATCCGCTCGAACGGACCAGGCGGCAAATTCGGCCCCATGTCGTTCGAGACGAAATGGCTGATCCGGTCCTTCAGCGTGGTGGCGCCGGCGGCGATACCGAGCGCACCGCCCATCGAGGTGCCGACCCAGCGGACCCGGCCCAGCGACAGTGCGTCCAGCAGGGCCAGCGCCAGTTTCGCATATTCGGCGAAGCAATATTCCGCGTCCGGCCGGGCGCTCCATTGCGACAGGCCCCGGCCGATCGTGTCCGGGCAGATCACCCGATAGGTGTCGGAAAGCGCCTCGGCGATGTCGTCGAAATCCCGCCCGGTGCGCGAGAGCCCATGCCACAGGATCAGCGGTGGCGCATTGGCAGAACCCCATTCGGCGTAGTGCACCTCATAGCCGTTCAGCTGGGCGTAGTTCGATCTCGGCAGCATCGCCTCACACTCCCGCAGGAAAAACCATCACCTTCGAGGCGATGCGTCTGTGCGCCAGATCGAACCCGTCAATCGTCTGCTCCAGCCCGACCCGGTGGGTGATCATCGGGCGGAACCGTTCCGGGTCGGCGGCCATGATTTTCTGCACCACGTCCCAATGCCGCCGCACGGAGGAGTGCGAGGCGCGGATCTGCTGCTTCTGGCGGACGAAATCGGTGATGTCGAACTCGGCCGGCCTGGCATGGATGCCGGCGGTGACCAGGATCCCGCCATCGCGCAGGATCGACAGCCCGTCCCGGATCGAGGACGGCACGCCCGTCGCCTCGAACACCTTGTCCACCTTGCCGCCAGCGATCTTCTCCACCGCCGCCTTCAGGTCCTGTCCTGCAACATCGATGCAGTCGGCAAAACCGAGCGCCCGCAGCGTGTCGAAGCGCACGGCGTCGTTGCGCCCGACCAGGATCACCCGGCCGCCGGACGCGCGGGCCAGGATCGCGATACCCTGGCCTATGGTGCCGGGGCCAAGCACCACCACGGTCTCGCCCAATTTCACCTCGCCGGTCTCCACCGCCCGCGCCGCGACAGCCAGCGGCTCGGTAAGCGCGGCGATTTCCATGTCCACATGATCGGGGATCGGCAGGCAGTTCAGCGCCGGGGCGTTGACCTGCGCGGCGAAGCCGCCGTCGCGCGTCAGGCCGAGGGCGGTGCGCGCGGTGCAAAGCTCCGGCGTCGATGCGCGGCAGGCACGGCACGCGCCACAGGCGATGGCCGGCGCGACGGTCACGCGCTGGCCGACCGCCACATCGGTCACGTCCGGCGCGATGGCGGACACCGTGCCGGCGAATTCATGACCCAGCGTCACCGGCATGGCCTTGCGCATCCAGTCATAGCCGGCGGTCCATTCGTAGATATGCACGTCGCTGCCGCAGATGCCGGCGGCGCCAACATCGATACGCACCTCGCCGGCCGCCAGCGGCCCCGGGGCATTGACGTTCTGAGCCGTCAGGCCGTGTTCCGGCGCGGTCTTGCGGATCGCCAGCATCAGATTTTCCCCTCGAACACGGTGATCGGCGGATGCGCGTCCGGATCGGACATCACGTCGATCACCGTGGTGCGGTCCGCCTGCAGCGCCGCTGCCAGCGCCGGGGCGAAATCGGCGGCATTGTCGATCCGCACCCCGTGCAATCCGCAGGCGCGCGCGATCGCGGCGTGATCCACCGGCTGGAACTCGCAGGCGTCGGTATATTCGCCGAAGAACGCGGTCTCGGCGTCCTTCTGGTAGCCCAGCACCTGGTTGTTCAGCACGATCAGCACCACCGGCAGGCCCATGCGGCGGGAGGTTTCCAGTTCCGACCAGCAATGGCCGAAGCCGCCATCGCCGGACAGGCAGATCACCGGCGCCTCGGGCCGCGCCACCTTGGCGCCCAGCGCCATCGGCAGCCCCCAGCCGAGCCCCGCCAGTCCGCGCGGGGTCAGGAAGCGCATGCCCGGATGCAGGGCGGTCAGATAGTTCGATATCCAGATCGAGGAATAGCTGGCATCCGCGACCATGATCGTGTCCGGCGTCAGCTGCGCCTGGATGTCGGCCATCAGCCGCTCGGGCCGGATCGGGCTCGCCGCCGAGGTCAGCAGCGGCGCCGCCTCCGCCCGGTGCCGCGCCAGTCCGTCGGCGATCGCCGCTTCCAGCTTCGCCCGCCCGGCGGTGCGCTTCGACAGGTCCCGCCGGCCGAGTGCCGCCGTCAGCGCCTCCAGCGCCAGCTTCGCGTCGCCTACCATCCGCAGCGCCTCGTAGTTGCGGCCGACCTCGTTGCCGTCGAGATCGATATGGATGAACTTCGCCCCGGCCGGATACAGCGACCAGCTATCGGTGCCGTTCTGGTTGGTGCGGTTGCCGATAAGCAGCACCACGTCGGCGTCGGTGACCAGGGGGCGGAGGAATTTGGTGCGCCCGCCCGTGCCCATGAAATAGCCGACGACGCCGAGCGAGAGCGGATGCAGCTCACTCACCGTGCCCTTGCCCATCACCGTGGTGGCGACCGGCAGCGAGGCCGCATCCTGCAGCGCCGCCAGGGCCCCGGCCGCGTCGGAGGAATGCACCCCGCCGCCGGCGATCACGATCGGCCGCTCCGCCGCGGCCAGCCAATCCGCCGCCTGCTCCACCCGCGCCGGATCCGGCCCGACACGGTCCAGCGGATAGTGATCGATCGATGCCGTACGCCCCGCCGTACGCCCCTGCGCCACGCCGGCGGCTTCGTTGAACAGGTCGTAGGGGCACAGCAGCACCGCCGGCCCCGGCCGCCCGGTGGCCGCCGCGGTGAACGCCATGTCGACATAGTCGTCCACCCGGGAGGCGAGATCCATCCGCCGCACCCATTTGGCGCAGGCGGAGAACAGGCCGAAATGATCCAGCTCCTGAAAGGCGTTGCGATCCATCGCCGGGCGCGCCACCTCCTGCACCAGGGCGACGACGGGAATGGAGGCCTTCAGCGCCTCGGCCAGCGGCGCCACCAGCAGCGTCGCCGCGGGGCCGTTCTGCGCCGTCACCACGCCGACCCGGTGCGTGATCCGCGCATAGGCGTCCGCCATCACCCCGCCGGCATTCTCCGTGCGGTAGCCGATCTGGCGGATGGAGAATTGCGGCGCCACCAGATGAACCGAGCTGGGGATGGACTGGCCGAACATCACCTCCACGCCATGCCGGCGGAAGGCCGCCACCATGGCGACGGCGACCGATTCGTTGGCGATGTTGTT
>JBBIQA010000006.1:0-30333 GCA_037442565.1 Rhodospirillales bacterium | reverse complement strand
GATCAACCCTGTTGGGTCGTTGCCGGCATTCAGCCGGGAACCTGCCGGAGCCGTCAACATGAGCCAGTCCAGCACACCGCCAACCCTTGCCGGCCAGATCGCCATTGTCACCGGCGGGGCGCGCGGCATCGGCCTTGGCATCTGCCGCCGCCTTGCCGCCGACGGCGCGCGCGTGGTGGTGTGGGACCGCGACCTGGCCCCGCTCGCCGAATGTGATTTCGTGCCCGCGCTGGCCGTTGCCGTGGACCTGACCGATGCCGCCGCGGTGGAAACGGCGTTCGCACGCAGCGCCGAACTCGGCCCGGTGCGGATCCTGGTGAACAATGCCGGCATCAACGGTCCGGTGGCGCCGGTGGAGGACTATCCGCTGGAGGCCTGGCAGCAGGTGCTGGCGGTGGACCTGACCGGCGTGTTCCATGGCTGCCGCCCGGCAGTGCGCCACATGCGCGCGCACGGCTATGGCCGCATCGTCACCATCGCCTCCATCGCCGGCAAGGAAGGCATGGCCGGCATCGCCGCCTATTCGGCCGCCAAGGCCGGGGTGATCGGCTTCTGCAAGGCGCTGGCGAGGGAAGTGGTCGGCGCCGGCATCACGGTGAACTGCGTCACCCCCGCGATCACCGAGACCGACCTGTTCAAGGAAATGACCCAGGCGCATATCGACGGCGCCAAGGCGCGCATTCCCATGGGGCGGTTCTGCACCGTGGAGGACATCGCTTCGATGGTCGCCTGGATCGCGAGCCCCGAATGCAGCTTTACGACTGGCGCGGTCTTCGATGTCACCGGCGGACGGGCAACATACTAGGCCGGGCACCCCATCCGTATTCACCCGCACGCGACATGACCCGCCGGCATGCCCTATAAGCAGCCATCGCCACGCACGTCCAGCCGCCAGAGTTCAAGGGAAACCGCATGCGCCGCCTGTCATCCGTAGCTGCCCCCTTCCTGCTTGCGGCCATGCTGTCGCTCAGCCACCCCGCCTCCGCGCAGCAGCCGGCGGGCCAGCCGACCCCGGTCGGCACGGTGATAGCCGCCAGGCAGCCGGTGACCCAGGGGGTCGACTTCGTCGGCCGGGTCGAGGCGATCGACCGGGTCGAAATCCGCGCTCGCGTCACCGGCTTCCTGACCGACACGTTCTTCAAGGAAGGCAGCATCGTCCACGAGGGCGACAAGCTGTTCCAGATCGACCCGGCGCCGTTCGAGGCGGCGGTGCAGGAGGCCCAGGGTGCATTGCTTCAGGCCCAGGGCGCGCTGACCAACGCCTCGGTGCAGCGGGCGCGGGCGGAGGAACTGGTGAAGACCTCCGCCACCTCCGTCGCCGTGCGCGACGAACGCATCGCCGCCGAGAAGAACGCCCAGGGCGCGGTGGCGATCGCCGATGCCAATCTGAAAACCGCCACCATCAACCTCGGCTACACCACCATCACCGCCCCGGTCACCGGGAAGATCGGCCGCGCCAAGGTGACAAGGGGCAACGTGGTCGGGCCCGATAGCGGCCCGCTGGTGCTGATCGTCAGCCAGGACCCGATGTATGTCACCTTCCCGGTCAGCCAGCGGGAATTCCTGCGCATCCGCCAGGACGGCGGCAACGCCCACCGGGACAGCCTCGTGGTGAAGCTGCGCTTCGCCGACGGCAGCCCGTACGCGCAGGACGGCAAGATCGATTTCGTCGACGTGACGGTGAACCGCAGCACGGACACCGTATCGGTGCGCGCGCGGGTGCCGAACCCGGATGGCGTGCTGACGGATGGCGAATTCATGCGCGTGGCGGTGCAAGGCGATAAGCCGGAGGAGAAGGTGGTCGTGCCGCAGGCCGCCCTGCTGGCCGACCAGGAAGGCATCTACGTGTTCGTGGTTCAGGATGGCAAGGCCGTGGTGAAGCGAATCAAGCCCGGCGGTGAGGTCGGCACCAATACCATCGTAGAGCAGGGATTGTCGGGCGGCGAACAGGTGGTGGTGTCCGGCCTGCAGGCGCTGCGCCCCGGCGCCCCGGTGGTTGCCTCCCCGATGCCCGCAGCCACGACGATGCCCGCCACCGTCGCGCCGAACCCCGAAACGCCCAGCCCAGCCGCGCCCGCCACGACCCCCAATAAGGGGGGCTGAACTCGTGCTCTCCTCGATTTTCGTCGACCGGCCGCGGCTGGCGATGGTCATTGCCATCGTCACCACCATTGCCGGCCTGATGTCGCTGCTGGGCATCCCCGTGGCGCAATACCCGGACATCGTGCCGCCGCAGGTGTCGGTCACCACCACCTACCCCGGCGCCTCCGCGGCCGTGGTGGAGGCGACCGTCGCGCAGCCGATCGAGGCGCAGATCGTCGGCGTCGACAAGATGATCTACATGAAGAGCGTGTCGGGCAACGACGGCAGCTACACGCTGACCCTGTCCTTCGAGCTCGGCACCGATCCCGACATCGATACGGTCAATACCAACAACCGGGTGCAGGTGGCGCTGTCGAAACTGCCGCAGGACGTGCGCACCCAGGGCGTGACGGTGAAGAAGGTATCGTCGGCGCTGCTGGGCGTGATCGGACTGTATTCGCCCAAACATACCCGCGACGAGCTGTTCATCAGCAACTACGCGACGATCAACCTGATCGACACGATCCGCAGCACACCCGGCGTGGGTGACGCCAAGCTGTTCGGACCGCAGGACTACGCCATGCGCGTCTGGCTGCGAACCGACCGCATGACCGGGCTTGGCCTCGCGGTATCGGATGTGATCAGCGCGATCCAGTCGCAGAACACCCAGGCACCGGTCGGACGCATCGGCGCGCGGCCGGTGGACAACAACCAGCAGATCCAGCTGAACATCGAGACCAAGGGCCGGCTGGTCACGACGGAGGAATTCGGCAACATCATCATCCGCACCAATCCCGACGGCTCGGTGCTGCGGCTGAAGGATATCGCCCGGATCGAGCTCGGCGCCGCGAACATGGATCGCGCCACGAGGCTGAACGGCGCAGGTGCGGCGCTGATCGCGGTGTACCAATCGCCCGGCGCGAACGCGCTGAAGTCACTCGATGCGGTAAAGACATTCCTCAAAGGGGCGCAAAAGGACTTCCCCGACGACCTGGCCTGGAAGGTCACCTACGATCCCACGACCTTCGTCACCGCCACGATCGAGGAAGTGCAGAAGACGCTGATCGAGGCGTTCGTCCTGGTCGTGCTGGTTGTCTACCTGTTCCTCGGCAGCTTCCGCGCCACGCTGATCCCCACCATTGCCGTGCCGGTCAGCCTGATCGGCACCTTCATCGTGCTGAAGGCCATCGGCTATTCCGCCAACTCCGTCTCCCTGCTCGCCATCGTGCTGGCGATCGGCATCGTGGTGGACGATGCCATCGTCGTGGTGGAAGGGGTCGAGGAGCGGATGCACGCCCACCCGGAGGAAACCCCGGCCCAGGCGACCAAGGCGGCGATGGCCCAGCTCACCGCACCGATCATCGCCATCACGCTGGTGCTGCTGTCGGTGTTCGTGCCGATCGGCTTCATCCCCGGCATTTCCGGCGAATTGTTCCGCCAGTTCGCGGTCACCGTCGGCGTGTCGATGTTCCTCTCCGCGATCAACGCGCTGACCCTGTCCCCCGCCCTCTGCGCCATCTTGCTGAAGCCGCAGCACGGTCCACGGCGCGGTCCGATCGGTTATGTCATGCGCGCCATCGACCGGGTGCGCGACGCCTATGGCGACGTGGTTGCCCGGCTTGTGCGCATCTCCCTCATCAGCATTCCCCTGGTAGCGGTGGCGGCTTTCGCCATCTTCGGACTGGGCAAGATCACGCCCACCGGCTTCCTGCCGGAAGACGACCAGGGCGCATTTTTCACCGTTATCCAACTGCCGGACGGCGCCTCGGTCGGACGAACCCTGGACTTCGTGCAGCAGGTCGAGAAAGTTCTGGCGACCGAGCCCGCCATCGCCGACGTTTCATCGGTCGCCGGCCTTAACTTCATCGACAGCTTCAGCCAGCCCAACGCCGCCTTCCTGATCGTCTCGCTGAAGCCGTTCGCGGAGCGAACGGAACCCGGGCAGACCGCGCAGGAAATCATCGCCCGGCTGGCGACGAAGCTGCGCAGTGTACAGGGTGGCATCGCGGTGCCGCTGGCGCCGCCGCCGATCATCGGGCTGGGCACCGGCGGCGGCTTCACCTACGTGCTGCAGGACATGCGCGGCGGGGATTCGAAGGCGCTGGCGCAGGTGATGCGCGGCCTACTGGTCGCCGCCAACCAGGATCCGTCGCTGAACCGGGTGTTTTCCACGTTTTCCGCCACTTCCCCGTCGATCTACCTGGACATCGACCGCGAGAAGGCATCCGTGCTCGGGCTGCAGCTGAGCTCCGTGTTCCAGGCGCTGCAGGCCTCGCTCGGCGGCTTCTACGTCAACGACTTCAACCTGTTCGGCCGCACCTGGCAGGTACAGATCCAGGCCGAGGCCGCCGACCGATCGACGGTAGACGACATCTATCGCATCAACGTGCGCAACAAGGACGGCGAACTGATCCCGCTGCGCAGCCTGGTCGAGGCGCGGGTGGTGCAGGGTCCGCAATCGCTGATCCGCTACAATAACCGCCGCGCCGTGACGATCCAGGGCAGCCCGGCGGCCGGGGTTTCGTCCGGCCAGGCGCTGGCGGCGATGGATGCGGTGGCGGCGCGCACCCTGCCGCCAGGCTATCGCGGCGACTGGACCGACACGGCGTTCCAGGAAAAGCGGGCGGAAGGCCAGACCGTGATCGTGCTCGGCTTCGCGATCCTGTTCGCCTATCTGTTCCTGGTTGGTCTGTATGAAAGCTGGACCATTCCGGTGCCTGTGCTGCTGTCGGTGACGGTCGGCATCGCCGGCTCGTTCCTCGGCGTGGTGCTGGGCGGACTGACGCTCGATCTGTACGGCCAGATCGGCCTGGTGGTGCTGATTGGCCTTGCCGCCAAGAACGGCATCCTGATCGTGGAGTTCGCCAAGGCGGAGCGGGAGAAAGGCGTGCCGCTGCTGGAGGCCGCGACCAACGGCGCGCGGCTGCGCTTCCGCCCGGTGATGATGACCAGCTTCGCCTTCATCCTGGGCCTGTTCCCCCTGGTCGTCGCGGTGGGACCGAGCATGCTGGCACGGCGCAATGTCGGCACCCCGGTATTCGGCGGCATGATCGCAGCCAGCTTCCTGGGGATCTTCGTCATCCCGATCCTGTACGTGCTGTTCCAGGGCCTGCGCGAACGGATCAAGGGCACTGCTTCAAAGAGGTAGCGAACCCGCGGCGCGGCGATGGTTACCGCCACATGCCGCGCATGCGGGCGCCGACATCCACGCGGACCTGCCTTGAAGCGGCCTGTTCCACCGCGTGGTTCACCGCGGCGGGCCATGTTACAGTCTCGAACAGAGGCAGCAGGTCCGCCGGAATGAAGCGGGTACGCGACGCATAGACATGGCGATCGCCCTGCCAACTTTGCCCATGGATGAAGAAGCGGTGCGGTACGACGAGGTGCAGGCCCTGCTTCGCCCGCGTCATGGCGACATAGAGCAGACGGCGCTCCTCCTCGAGTTCCGCCGTGGTGCCCGTGCCGAGGTCGGACGGGATGCATCCATCCACCACGTTGAGGACAAAGACGGCATTCCATTCCTGCCCCTTGGCGGAATGGATCGTCGAAAGGATCAGGTAATCCTCGTCCAGATGCGGGACACCCGCCTGGTCGCTGGTCGCCTCCGGCGGGTCGAGGGTGAGTTCGGTCAGGAAGCGCGTCCGGGACGGATAGCCCGCGGCGATCTGTTCCAGTTGCAGCAGGTCGGCCTGGCGCACGGTGGCATCCTCGTGCAGGCGCTCCAGATGCGGCTCGTACCAAAGCCGGGCGCAGGCGATCTCGGCCGGCCAGCCGGCGGTGCCGAACCGGAGTTGCCGCAGCGTCTGCACCAGCCCCGTCCATCCCTCGGCCGACCGGGGCGGCGCCGGGATATCGGCCAGCGTCCGGATCGGATCGGCCTGCCCGGCCATTCGGTCCAGAACACGCCGAGCAGATGCCGGCCCCACGCCGGGCAGAAGCTGCAGGACCCGAAATCCGGCGACCCGGTCGCGCGGGTTCTCCGCGAAGCGCAGCAATGCCAGCAAATCCTTGACGTGCGCGGTATCCAGGAACTTCAGCCCGCCGAATTTGACGAAGGGGATGTTGCGCCGCGTCAACTCGACCTCCAGCGCGCCGCTGTGGTTCGACGTCCGGAACAGCACCGCCTGGCGTTTCAGCGGCGTCCCGCCCTCACGGTTCGCAAGAACGCATTCGACGACGTAGCGGGCCTGGTCCGCCTCATCGCGAACCGTGACCAGTTCGGGAAGCTCCGCCGATCGGCGATCCGTCCAGAGATTCTTGGTGAAACGCTCGGCGGCGAGGCCGATGACGCCGTTGGCGGCGGCGAGAATGGGCTGGGTCGAGCGGTAATTGCGGTCGAGCGTGACGATCTCCGCCGGCGGGCTGAACTGGCCGGGGAAATCGAGAATGTTGCGCACGGTCGCGGCACGGAAGGAATAGATCGACTGCGCGTCGTCGCCGACCACCGTCAGTCCCGCGCCGCCCGGCTTCAGCGCGAGCAGGATGCTGGACTGAAGGCGGTTCGTGTCCTGGTACTCGTCCACCAACACATGATCGAACCGGCCGCCGATCTCACCGGCCAGACCAGGGTCGCTGATCATCTGCGCCCAGTATAGCAGCAGGTCATCGTAATCCAGCACGCCCTGTGCCTGCTTGGCGTCGACATAGGCCGCGAACAATTCGCGAAGCTGCGAGTGCCATCCAGCGCACCAGGGGTAGTGCTCGCGCAGCACTTCCTCGAGCGGCGCCTCCGCGTTGACCGCGCGGGAATAGATCGCGAGGCATGTGCCCTTGGCGGGGAACCGGCTCTCGGTCTTCGACAGGCCCAATTCGTGGCGGGCCAGGTTCATCAGGTCGGCAGCGTCCTCGCGATCGTGGATCGTGAAATCCTGTGCGAGACCGATCTGTTCGGCATATTCCCTCAGCAATCGCGCCCCGATCGCGTGGAACGTCCCTGCCCAGGCCAGCGCATCGGTCATGATCGCAGCGTTGGCGCCAAGCACCCGTGAGCAGATGCCTTCCACCCGGTGGCCCATCTCCGCGGCCGCCCGCCGGGAGAAGGTCATCAGCAGGATGCGGCGCGGATCGGCGCCACTGACGACCAGATGCGCCACAAGATGCGCGAGCGTGTTGGTCTTGCCCGACCCGGCCCCAGCGATCACCAGCATCGGGCCGGCTGGCTCGCAGCCCGCTCCCCGCGCGCCATGTTCGACGGCCCGTCGTTGCTCGGGGTTGAGCTTGGCAAGGTAGTCGACTTGCATGGTGCGAACCGATGGGAAGGGGTAAGTGCCCAATCAACCACGATTCATGTTTTGTTCGCAATGCCTTCGGCAAAGTGCCTCGGGCCTATCGCATTTGGCAGAGGGTGGATGCGGCCGCATGGGCGCGAGCGTCGGCGGGAAACTCCCGCCGAGCCGCGTCAAGGCCAGCACGAACACGCCATCATACTGTCAGCCTGTCAGCCCAACGATGCGCGCGGCTCAGGTTTCGCCGGCTTGGAACCCCAAACATCCCTCTCGCCGGTATCCGACAGTAAAGCCCGGCCTCACCACGCGTCCACCCAACCACGCTTCTTACCTTCGCGCTTCGGCGTCGGCGGCATCGCGCGCAAGCCTGCGACGATCCATTTACGTGTCTCGGCGGGATCGATCACGTCGTCGACTTCATAAAGCGAACCGACATTGAGCGCTTTACCGCGCTCATATTCCTCGGCGACCAGCTTTTCGTACAAAGCAAGCCTTTCCGCCGGGTCTGCGATCGCCGACAACTGCCGCTGGTGGCCCAGCTTGACCTTGCCTTCCAGGCCCATCCCACCGAACTCGCCGGTCGGCCAGGAAATGCAGAACGCGCCAATCAGCAGATTGCCACCACCCATCGCCTGCGCGCCTAAACCGTAGGCCTTGCGTGTGACCACCATGAAAGTCGGCACCGTGACGTTGGCGCCAATGACATAGGCGCGGCCGCAATGCCGGACCAAAGCGGTCTTCTCCGCCTCCGGCCCGACCATGTTGCCGGGCGTGTCGCAGAGGTACAGTAGCGGCACATCATGCGCGTCGCAGAGCTGCATGAACCGCGCAGCCTTGTCCGCCGCGTCGCTGTCGATCGCTCCGCCGAGATGCAATGGATTGTTGGCGATGATACCGATCGGCCGCCCCTCGATGCGAATGAGCGCGGTGATCATGCCGAAACCGAAGCCCCCGCGTATTTCCAGCATCGAGCCTATGTCGGCCAGCGTGCCGACCAGCGCGCGCATGTCATAGGCACGCATGCGGTTCTCCGGCACGGCATGGCGCAGCAGCCGCTGATCGGCGCAGGTCCAGTCCGCCACGCGGCCCTGAAAGTAGGAGAGATACTGCCGCGCCACCCTGGCCGCCTCGCGCTCGTCCGAGACGGCGATGTCGACCACGCCATTTGGCACCTGGATGCTCATTGGCCCGACCTCTTCAGGCCGGTACACGCCGAGGCCGCCGCCCTCGATCATCGCCGGGCCGGCCATGCCAATGGTCGCATTTTCGGTCGCGATGATGACGTCGCAGCAGGCAAGCAGCACCGCGTTGCCGGCGAAGCAGCGGCCTGACGCAATGCCGACCACCGGTACCAGGCCGCTCAGACGCGGGAACTGGTGGAAGGTGTCGCTGGTGCCGCCGAGGATGGAGGTATAGTCGGGATCGCTGCCGCGCCCGCCGCCGCCCTCGGTGAAGATCACGGTCGGCAGCCGCCATTGTTCGGCGAGCTCGTACATCCGATCCTGCTTGCGATGGCTGTGCTTGCCCTGGGTGCCCGCCATCACCGTGTAATCGTAGGCGCCGACGACGACGCGGCTGGTCTCCTCGGGAAAGGTATCGCCGTTGATGTGCGCCAGCCCCATGACAAAGCCGTCGGCAGGCGACTCGTCGATCAACTGGGCAATGGGCGTGGTGCTACGGCGCGCGGCCACGGTCAGCGCGCCGTATTCGACGAACGAGCCAGGGTCGACGAGATCGTCGAGGTTTTCGCGCGCGGTGCGCTGACCGGTCTTGCGCCGGCGGGCGACCGCGGCCGGACGGGCGGCGTCGCGCGCTTTCGCCTGCCGCGCCATCACCTCGGCGAGGTCGGGACGGATCAGATCCAGATCGATTTCCCTCGTCGTCGCCGCGACACCGGCCGCGTCATCGGTTTCCTCGATGAACAGCAGCGGATGACCTTCGAAAACGGTGTCGCCGGTCGCAACCGTGACCGCCCGCACGATGCCACCGACCGGGGCGGCGATCTCGTGCTGCATCTTCATCGCCTCCATGACCAGCACGGACTGGCCGCGGCGCACCGTGTCGCCTTCCGCCACATCAAGGCTAACGACGGTGCCCTGCATGGGCGCGGCGACCGGCTTTGTGCCGTCCGGGCCGTCGATGTCGGCCGCGAAGGCTGGCTCCGGCGGAGCTTCATCCATCGCCGGCGCGACGGCATCCCCCCCTTTGCCCAGCGCCACGACGGCCAGTGGATCGGTGGTCTTGAGCCGGATGCCGGCGATGCGTGGCGTGCCGGGAGCCGCAGCGGGTTCGAAATAGAGCCGCTGCTGTGGCCCGTCGGCGCTGGCGAGCAGGGTGACGATCTCCTCTTCCACGAAGCGCGTGTGCACCGGGCCTGCCAGCAGGCCGGGATGCCGCAGCACGGCCTGCAAGAACCGCGTGTTCGTTGCGGCACCGGCGATGCGGAACTCTGCCAGCGCGCGGCTGGCGCGAGCCGCTACATCGTCCAGCCGTCCCGACGGCGAAGTGACGATCACTTTCGCAAGCAGTGAATCGAACGCCGGGTTGGTACGATAGCCGGCATACCCATAGCCGTCGACGCGCACGCCCGCGCCGCTGGGCACCTCATAGGCGGTTAGCACGCCACCCGCCGGCTTGGCACTACCGTCGGCAGTCATGGTCTCCAGGTTGACGCGCACCTGCATACAGATGCCGCGTGGCGCGGGGACATGGGCCTGCGTCAAACGAATGTCGGGCAGCGTCTCACCACCCGCGATGCGCAGTTGCGCTTCGACCAGATCGATGCCGGTGATTTCCTCGGTGACGGTGTGTTCGACCTGAATTCGAGCATTCGCCTCGATGAACGCGAATTCGGCCTCGTCGCCACAGGCCTCGGCATCCACCAGAAACTCGAACGTCCCGGCACTGCGGTACTTCGCCGCCGAGGCGAGCGTGACCGCAGCCTCCAACAGCCGTGTCCGTACGCACGGGGACAGGTACGGCGCGGGGGCGATCTCGATCAGCTTCTGGCGCTGGCGTTGGACGCTGCATTCGCGTTCCCAAAGATGCGCCACCGCACCGGTGCCATCGCCGATCACCTGCACTTCGATATGGCGCGCCTGCGGGAAAAACCGCTCGACATACACATCGCCATTGCCGAACGCCGCCAGCGCTTCCGCGCGGCAACGCTCGAACGCCGCGGGCATATCGGCCGCCGCGTGGACCGGCCGCATGCCACGCCCGCCACCGCCAGCGATCGCCTTGACCATCACCGCCGCGCCGTCCCCGAGCCCGGCCATGAACGCATGGGCTGCCGCGACATCGACCGCTCCGGCACTACCTGGCACCAAGGGAACGCCGCAGCGATCGGCGAACGCTCGCGCCGCCGCTTTGTCGCCGAACAGGTCCAGCGACTCGGGCGTCGGGCCGACAAAAGTCAGGCCGGCCGCGTCGCAGGCCCGGGCGAAGGCTGCGTTCTCCGCCAGGAAGCCGTAGCCCGGATGCACCGCGTCGCAGCCAGTCTCAAGTGCCGCCGCAATTAGCTCGGCGACGTCGAGATACGCGGCAACGCCGCGCCCCTTCAGCGTCCGTGATTCATCGGTTCGGCGCGTGTGCAGCGATGACGCATCGTCTTCCGCATTGACCGCGACCGTGGCGATTCCCAGCGACGCCGCAGTGCGCGCGATTCGGATCGAGATCTCGCCGCGGTTGGCGATCAGAAGCTTCTTTATCGGCATCGACGGGCATTCCTTCGCTACGTCATTTTGCTATCCGGCTCGACGACAAGGCCGGTGCCAAGGGAGCCCCATGGCCCGCCAGAAGGGGACCTGAACCCTCGCCACGAGCCCTGCTTGGCTGGCGAGGATACGAGCGGTGAGGAGCGGCGTGAATGTCGGAGCCGATCGTGCCCTACCGGCTTACCATTTATGACTTTCTCCAGCGCCCCGGCCGATGGGACCGGAGAAACCGCTGTGACGATGACCCCCACGGCCATCCGCAGGCTTTCGCTCCTATAATCCCAATCAGGTGGTCCAGGCACTGGTTGGCACCCGGCAAGGTGAGCAACAGGGGCGCGGCGAGACACAGCCGGCGGGACGTTTCCGAGAGCAAGAGCTGAGAGGAGGACTGGACTTCCGACCCGACGAGAGCGATGTCGCTGACGGCAAGGGAGTGGAATTGCACGCGCGCTTCCTTGCAGCCCCGCTGACCGAGGGTCGGAGCGGGGTCGCGGTGGTGACGGGGCAATCATGCCTGCGTCGTCATCGGAGTGCTCCCCCATGAATGTCAATCGGCGTTGGAATGGGACTCTGACTCACTCTCGGTGCAGATCGAGTAGGCTCAAGCCAGCATGAGTCAGGGAAGTGCGCAATGCGCCGGGGATCATTCCATGCGGTATCGCCCGTTGGGCTTCTTATCGAGGCGGTCACCACCGAGCCAAACCGGCTGCTGATCATCGCTCGGCCCACGGCGTCCGACGCTGCCTGTCCGGAGTGCGGTCAGAGGTCGGGGCAGGTCCATAGTAATTATGATCGTCGCTTGATGGATCTCCCGTCACATGGCCGTGCTGTCCACCTGCGGATCTCGCCGCAGTAACGGCCGCTCTGACTGAACCGTGGTCGAACGGTCAGACGGAGGGCCAGATCAACAAGCTCAAGCTGGTAAAACGCCAGATGTATGGCCGCGCTCGCATCGACCTGCTTCGTGCCCGCCTCATCGTGCCCGCATAAGCCGTCAGCAGCCGAACTGCATCGAGAGTGAGGCAGAGCCAATTTTCCGTGCCGGTCCACAGGCGGTGGTGTCCCCGGCGGGATTCGAACCCACGGCCCCCAGATTAGGAATCTGGTGCTCTATCCGGCTGAGCTACGGAGACATCCACGTCCCTGCCTATAGCGCAAGTCAACGGCCAAGTCAGCCGGTCATGCGCCCAACGCCGCGCCCCCTGGCGGTCAACGCCTCGGCGGTGCACATTGCCGGCATCCAGGACGAACAGGGGGGAGTTTCCCGTGGCCAAGGTCATCATCAGCTGCGCCATCACCGGCGGCATCCATACGCCGAGCATGTCGCCCTATCTGCCGATAACGCCCGAGCAGATCGCCGCCGAGTCGATCGCCGCCGCCGAGGCGGGGGCAGCGATCATTCATCTGCATGCCCGCGATCCGGAAACCGGCGAGCCGACCCCCGATCCGTCCGTGTTCATGCGCTTCCTGCCCACCATCAAGCAAAGCACCGACGCGGTGGTGAACATCACCACCGGCGGCGGGCTGAAAATGACCTTGGAAGAGCGGCTGGCGGCGCCGTTGGCCGCGAAGCCGGAGATGTGCAGCCTGAACATGGGCAGCATGAACTTCAACATCTCCGACGCCGGTGCCCGGGTGAAGGAATGGAAGCACGCCTGGGAAAAGCCCTATCTGGACGGCACCAAAGACTTCATCTTCCGCAACACCTTCAAGGATATCGCCGGCATCGTGGAGATGCTGGGCAAGGGCCACGGCACGCGGTTCGAGTTCGAATGCTACGATATCGGCCATCTGTACAACCTGGCCTATTGCCTGGATAAGGGCATCGTCGAGCCGCCGTTGTTCGTGCAGTCGATCTTCGGCATCACCGGCGGCATCGGCGCCGATATCGCCAACCTGCATTTTGCCCGCGAGACCGCCAACAAGCTGTTCGGCGACCAGTATGTCTGGTCGGTGCTGGCGGCCGGGCGGCACCAGATGGCGTTCACCACCATGGCGGGCATCCTGGGCGGCAATGTGCGGGTCGGGCTGGAGGACAGCCTGTATATCGGCAAGGGCGAACTGGCGAAGTCCAACGCCGATCAGGTGGCGAAGATCCGCCGCATCCTGGAGGACCTCAGCCTGGAAATCGCGACGCCCGCCGAGGCGCGCGAGATCCTGCATCTGAAGGGCGGCGATCGCGTCGGGTTCTAGCCTCCGCCTTTTCGCAGCGTGGCGGCCTGGCCGAGCAGCCGGCGGAGGAGACCGTCCAGCCCGCCGGTGAAGCCGAGCTGGCGCGCCAGCCAGTCGAGCAGGTCGCGCAGGTCCCACCGCGTGTCGGCCACGGCGCCTGACGGCTGGATGCGGCGGATCGCCTCCGCCGTGCGGGCGAGGTCCAGGCTGCGCTGCTGGTCGGGGAGGGAGACAGGCGCCTTCAGGCTGGCGGGCGCCGCCAGATGCAGGCGGATGACCGCGCGTCTCGCCTGGCTTAGCCGGGCCGACGCGGTTTGCGCGTCGGGGCGGGCGGGCGCGCAGCTGAGGGTATCCTGCGCGAAGTCGCAGGGGAGCCGGATTACCGCGCCCGCGCCGAACTGAACCGTCGCGTCGGTAGCCAGGGCCAGCACGGTCCCGGTGGCCTCGGGGATCGCCACCCCGTGGACAGCAATGACGGGCACGGGAAAACCGTGGCGCTGCTGAATTTCGAGCGCCGCCGACAGGCGCCCGCCGGCCGGCGGCAGCAGCCAGACGCGATGGCGGGCGTCGCAGGCGGGTGGATCCGGCTTCGCGGTCCGGGCGCAGCTGACGATCCAGGAGCCGATCTCCTCCGGCTGGCGGGAGGGTTCCGCCGGCCGCGGCTGGGCCAGGGCCGGCACGGGTGCCAGAAGCCAAAGGCCGAATACCCAATATCGCGGCCGGATTCGTTGCATCCTCCTGCCATAGCATTGTCCCTCTTGACGGCGCGACCCTGGGCGGTGAGCGTACCGGGATGAATGACATGCCCGCCTCCCCAGCCGCCCCTGCCGACAACGCGAACGCGGAGGCGCTGGCGCTGCACCGATCGCTGCTGACGGTCGATACCCATATAGACATCCCCTGGCCGACCGGGCCGGACGCGTTCACCGATTCCACCCGCCGGGTCGACCTGCCGAAGATGCGCCGCGGCGGCGTGTCGGCGGGGTTCTTCGTCGCCTATGTGCCGCAGGCGCGGCGCGTCCCCGAGGCGGAAGCGGCGGCGTTCGAGCGTGCTGTCGCCATGCTGCGGTCCATTCGCGGGATGGGGCGCACCGAAAATGGCATCACCGCGCGGGTTTCGGTCACCACCGACGACATCGTCGCCGCGCGGCGGGAGGACGCCGTGAGCGTGGTGCTGGCGGTGGAGAACGGCTTCGCGATCGGCACCGATCTGTCGCGCCTGGCGGCATTCCGCGCACTCGGCGCCCGCTACCTGACGCTGACCCACAACGGCCACAACGCGTTGGCCGACAGTGCCATCCCACGTTCCGACCTCGGCGACGCCCGGGTGGAACATGGCGGGCTCAGCCCGCTCGGGCGCGAGGCGGTGGCCGAGTTGAACCGGCTGGGGATGCTGGTGGACGTCGCGCATGTGTCTCGCGACGCGATGCTGCAGGCGACCGAGGTTTCCCGCACGCCGGTGGTGTCCACCCATTCCTGCGTGCGGGCGCTGTGCGACCATCCGCGTAACATGGATGACGGCCAGCTGGACGCGCTGCGCGACACCGGCGGGGTGATCCAGATCACCGCCGTGCCCGGCTTCCTGCGGGCGGGCGGCAAGGCGGACCAGATCAGCGTGCGCGATTTCGTCGATCATATCGACTACGCGGTGCAGCGCATCGGCATCGACCATGTCGGCATCGGCTCGGATTTCGACGGCGGCGGCGGGTTTTCCGGCTGGCACGACGCGGGGGAGAGCCCGAACCTGACCGTCGAACTGGTGCGGCGCGGCTACAGCCACGCAGAGATCGCCGCCTTGTGGGGCGGCAATTTCCTGCGCGTGCTGCGGATCGCCGAGGCCTGCGCCGAAGCTTCCTAGACGCTGTAGGACCCTCATGCTGCGCAAGGTTCGGCTGCCCGACGAGACCGATGTGCCCGCTCTGGGCCAGGGCACCTGGTACATGGGCGAGGGACGCCGTCCGGCCGCTGCCGAGGCGGACGCGCTGCGCCTCGGCATCGACCTCGGCATGACCTTGATCGACACGGCGGAAATGTACGCCGATGGCGGGGCGGAGAAAGTGGTGGCGGCTGCGATCGCCGGGCAGCGGGAAAAGGTTTTCCTGGTCAGCAAGGTCTATCCGCACAACGCCTCACGCGCAGGCGTGGCCAAAGCCTGCGAGCGCAGCCTGCAGCGGCTGAAAACGGACCGGATCGACCTCTATCTGCTGCACTGGCGCGGCAGCGTGCCGCTGGCGGAAACGGTCGACGCGTTCGAGACGCTGAAGCGTCAGGGCAAGATCGGCGCCTGGGGCGTGTCCAACCTCGACACGGCGGACATGGAGGAACTGGCCGCGGTGGCGCATGGCGGCGGCTGCGCGGTGGACCAGGTGCTGTACAATCCGGAACATCGCGGCATCGAGCACGACCTGATGCCGTGGTGCGTCGGCCGGCGGATCGCGCTGATGGCCTATACGCCGATCGGGCAGGCCGGCCGGCTGTTGCGCGCGCCCGCCCTGGCGGCGGTTGCCGAGCGGCACGGCGCCACGCCAGCGCAGATCGCCCTGGCCTGGGGCCTGCGCCATCCGCATGTGATCTGCATCCCCAAGGCGGCGGACCCGGCGCATGTGCGGCTGAACGCGGCGGCGCTGGAGATTGCGCTGACGATCCAGGACCTCGCGGAGATCGACGCCGCCTTTCCGCCGCCGCGGCGCAAGCAGACGCTGGCGATGCTTTAGCGGGCGAACCGGACCGGACGCCTTCCGGCACGGCACCTCAGCCTGCTATGGATGGTGCGTGATGATCCGCCAACCCGTTCCGATGCCGTGACCGACCTTATCCTGCAGGGGCTGACGCTGGTGGTCTCGGCGCTGTTCGTGCTGGGGCTGCTCGGCGCGGTGGCGCCCAGCCATGCGCGCGGCATGGTGATGGCGACGACCGCCGCCTTCTGCGCCGCCGGCGCGCTCGCGGCTTTCGCCGGCCTGGCATTCGGCGACGGCGCGACGACCCTGGCGCTGCCGCTGGGGCCGCCGGGAGCGTCGATGCTGCTGACGCTGGATGCGCTGTCGGGCGTGTTCCTGCTGCTGCTGTTCATCTCGGCCACCGCCTGCGCGGTCTACGCGCTCGACGCGCATGAGGCGGAGGACACGCGCGCCATGCCGTTTTTCCCGGTGTTCATCGGCGCCATGGCGCTGGCGCTGCTCGCCGGCGACGGCTTCACCCTGGTGCTGGGGTTCGAGCTGATGTCGCTGGCGTCCTGGGCCACCGTGCTCGCGCGGCATGAGGAGGGCGCGTCGCGCGATGCCGCGCTGCTTTATGTCGGCATCGCCGCCTTCGGCGCGGCCTGCCTGATCCCGGCCTTGGTGCTGCTGTCGCCGGCCAATGCCGGCTTCACGCTGAGCTTCGCCGCCATGCGCGCCGGCCTGCCGCCGGAGGGCTGGCGGGCGACGCTGGTGCTGGCGCTGGTGCTGCTCGGCGCCGGGTCCAAGGCCGGGCTGGCGCCGCTGCATGTCTGGCTGCCCTTGGCCCATCCGGCCGCGCCGAGCCATCTGTCGGCGCTTATGTCCGGCGCGATGACCAAGGTGGCGCTGTATGTGATCGTGCGGCTGCTGTTCGACCTCGCCGGGCCGGCGCAGCCGATGTGGTGGGGCGTGCCTCTCGTCCTCATGGGCATCGCTTCGGCCGTGTTGGGCGCGCTGCGCGCCAATACCGAGGGCGACATCAAGGCGATCCTGGCCGCCAGCACGGTTGAGAATGTCGGGTTGATCGCCATAGGCGTCGGCGTGGCGCTGATCGCGCGCGCCGCCGACCAGCCCACGCTGGCGGCGCTGGCGCTGGGTGGAGCACTGCTGCACGCGCTGAACCACGGGGTGTTCAAGTCCCTGATGTTCCTGGGGGCGGGATCGGCACAGCATGGCGGCGGGTCGCGCGAGCTGGTGCGGCTGGGGGGCCTGATCCACACCATGCCGGTCACCACCGCCTGCGTGCTGGCGGGGGGATTGGCGCTGGCGGCGCTGCCGCCGGGGTCCGGCTTCGCCAGCGAATGGATGATCCTGCAGTCGGTGCTGGCGGCGCCGCGCATCGGTGGGCTCGGCCTGCAGATCCTGTGCGCCGTCGCCGCCTGCCTGATCGCCATGTCCGCCGCGCTGGCCGCCGCCGCGGCGGTGCGGCTGATCGGCGTTGCGTTCCTCGGCCGGCCGCGCACGCCGCTCGGCTCCGCGGCCGAGGAAGCGGGCGGTCCGGTACGGGCCGCGCTGATCGGACTGGCCGGCCTGAGCCTGCTGCTGGGCCTGCTGCCCGGACCGGTGCTGCAGTTGATCGCGCCGGCGCTGCGCCTGGCGGTGGGCACCGGGATGACCGACCGGGCGGGGGCGTTCGCCGTTACCGCGTCTTCCGCCTCGCCCGGCTATGCCGCGCCGGCGATCGTGGTGCTGCTGGGCCTGGGCGCCGCCTTGGCGCTGCTCGCGCTGCGCCGCTGGGCGGTGCGGGGGCACCGGCGGGGACCGGCCTGGGCGTGCGGCTTTGCCGCGGCGCCGGCCTGGCTGCCGTTCGGCGACCCGCTGACGCAGTACGGCGGTGCCTCCTTCGCGCAGCCGCTGCGCCGGGCGCTGGGCGCGTCGCTGCTGGCGGCGCGCGAGCGGGTGGACATGCCGCGGCCCGGCGAGACCCGGGCGGGGAGCTTCAGCGTCAGCCTGCGTGATCCCGCGTCGGTGTATGTGTTCGCGCCGCTGGCGCGGTTGCGCGGCACGCTGGCACGGTTCTTCGACGGCATCCAGTTCCTGACCATCCGCCAGACGCTGAGCCTGATGTTCGCGGTGCTGATCCTGTTCCTGGTCATCATCGCCGCGGTCGAGGCCAGCGGATGGCCGGCATGATCGCCTTCGGCGTCGGGCTGATGGCGCAGATCCTGCACATCGCGCTGATGCTGGCCACAGCGCCGGTGGCCATCGGTTTCATCCGCTGGCTGAAGGCGCGCCTGCTGGGGCGGATCGGACCGCCGATCCTGCAGCCCTGGCGCGACCTGCTGCGGCTGGCGCGCAAGCAGCCGGTGCTGGCGTACAATGCGTCCTTCCTGTTCCGCGCCGCCCCGGTGCTGGGCTTCGCCGCCACCCTGGCGGCGGCGGCGCTGGTGCCGTCCTTCGCGCTGGGCATGACCACGGCGCAGACCTCCGACCTGCTGGTGATCGCCGGGCTGCTCGGGCTCGCGCGTTGCATTCTGGCGCTGGCAGGCATGGATGTGGGTACCGCCTTCGGCGGCATCGGCGCCTCCCGCGAGATGATGTTCTCGGCTTTCGCCGAACCCGGCCTGATCCTGGTGATCTTCACCATGGCCCTGCTCGCCGGCACCACGAACCTGGACGCGGTCGCCGGGCTGCTGCGAGAGGGCACGCTCGGGCTGCGGGTCTCGCTCGGCCTGTCGCTGGTCGCCACCTGCGTGATCGCCATCGCCGAGAATGGCCGCATTCCGGTGGACAACCCCGCCACCCATCTGGAACTGACGATGGTGCACGAGGCGATGGTGCTGGAATACAGCGGCCGCGACCTGGCGCTGATCGAGGCGACGGCGGCGCTGAAGCTGCTGCTTTGGCTGACCCTGATCGCCGCGATGTTCTGCCCGTTCGGCATGGCGGTGCCCGATGACGGCCTGCTGGCCTGGCCGATGGGGCTGCTGACCTGGGTGCTGAAGATGGCCGCGCTGGCGAGCGCGCTGGCGTGCTTCGAGACGGGGATCGCCAAGATGCGGGTGTTCCGGGTGCCGGAATTCCTCGGCGCGGCGCTGCTGTTCGGCCTGCTGTCGGCGGTGTTCCTGTTCGTCAGCACCGGCTTCGCCACGGGAGGTGGCTAGATGGCCCAGATGATGCTCCCGACCGAGACGCCGGTTTCCGCGTTCGGCGTGCTGTCCTACGACATGGCGCACATGCTGGGTGGCGCGGCGCTGATCCTGTCCTTCGCGCTGCTGTACCAGCGCCGCGTTACCGCGGTGATCAACATCTATGCGATGCAAGGGGTCATCCTGGCCGCCGCCGCCGCCTGGGCCGGCTGGTCGCAGGCCGCGCCGCATCTGTATGTGACGGCGGGGATCGCCCTGATCGCCAAGGGGGTGGTGATCCCGGTCGCGCTGCACCGGATCGTGGTGCGGCTGAACGTGCATCGCGAGATTGAAACCGCGCTCGGCATCTTTCCGTCGATGATCCTGGGTGTCGCGCTGGTGGCGCTGGCGATTTCCGTGGTGCTGCCCACCACCTCCGGTGCGCAGGCGCAAACCCTGACGCGCGAGGATTTGTCGCTGGCGTTGTCGGTGGTGCTGCTGGGCATGCTGATGATGATCACGCGGCGCAACGCACTGACCCAGGTGGTGGGTTTCCTGTCGCTGGAGAACGGCCTGATCCTGGCGGCGGTGGGCATCGAGGGCATGCCGCTGGTGGTGGAACTGTCCAGCGCCGTGCTGGTGCTGCTGGCCTTCGTGGTGTTCGGCGTTTTCTTCTTCCGCATCCGGGAGCGGTTCGACACGCTGGACGTCAGCCGGCTGGACGAGATCGGCGGCGCGCACCGATGAGTCGCATGGCATGAACCCGCTGGAATTGCTGACACCGGCCGGGCTGGTGCCGCTGAGCGCCTTCGTCGCGGCGATGCTGCTGGGCCTTGTGCCGTCGTGGCGGGCCGGCGCGTGGATCAATGTCGCGGCGTCGACGATCTGCTTTCTGCTGGCAGCACGGCTGCCTTGGCAGATCGGCGCCGTCGGGCCGTTGCTGCTGGTGGACCGGCTGTCGGCGCATATGGCCCTGCTGACCGCTTTCGTCGGCATGACCACGTCCTGGTTCAGCCTGACCTATGTGCGCGAGGAGATCGCCTCGCGCCGGATCAATCGCCGCCGGCTGCGGCTGTATCACGCGATGTACCAGGTCTTCGTCGGCGGCATGCTGATGGCGCTGCTGTCGAACAACCTGGGGGTGACCTGGGTGGCGGTGGAGACCGCGACGATCGCCGCGGTGCTGGTGGTCGGCCTGCCGCGCACCGAGAACGCGGTGGAGGCGTCGTGGAAGTTCTTCATGGTCTGCGGCGTCGGCATCGCGCTGGCACTGTTCGGCACGATCGTCCTGTATGTGGCGGTGCAGCCGGCCGTGGGCACCGGCCTGCCGGCGATGACCTGGAGCACGATCCTGCCCGCCGCCGCGCGCTGCAACGGCACGGTGCTCAATCTGGCCTTCGTGTTCCTGCTGCTCGGCTACGGCACCAAAGCCGGGCTGGCGCCGCTGCACACCTGGATGCCGGATGCGCATGCCGAGGGGCCGACCCCGGTTTCCGCCGTGCTGGCCGGGTCCATCCTGAACGTGGCGCTGGTGGTGATCCTGCGGCTGCGCCAGTTGATGGCCGGCAACGCCGAGGCGATCGATCCCGGTCTGCCGATCATGGCGCTGGGCCTGCTGTCGCTTCTGCTGGCCTCGTTCAGCCTGTGGCCGCGGCGCGACGCCAAGCGCTTCTTCGCCTTCTCCACCATCGAGCAGTCCGGCGTCGCCGCCTTCGCCTTCGGCATCGGCGGCAGCGCGGCGATCTTCGCCGGCGTGCTGCATCTGACCCTGCATACGCTGATCAAGGCGTCCATCTTCCAATGCATCGGCCGCGCGACACAGCTAAAGGGTGGGCAGAAATTCGACCAGATCGGCGGATTGATCGCCTCCCACCGGATGCTCGGCCTGACGCTCGCCGCCGGTATCGTGGCGGTGGCGGCGCTGCCGCCGTTCGGGCTGTTCACCACCGAATTCCTGATCGCGGCGGAAACCTTCCGCCGCGTGCCACTCGCCTCCCTGCCGCTCGCCATCGGGCTGGTGGTCGGCGCCTGGGCGCTGATCATGCGCCTGCAATCGCTGTGCCTGGGCGAGCCGACGCCCGACCGCGGCCGCACGCCGGCCCCGAGCGGCACCCAGGGTGCACTGGCCCTGGCGCCGGTCTGGGCGCAGCTGGCGATCGTGCTGGTGCTCGGGCTGGCGATGCCCGGCCCGATCGTCGAATGGCTGCGGCTGATGGCGGACGCGGCACGATGACGGGGCCGGCAACCCAGATCATCCTGCGCGGCACCGAAGAAGCCTGCCGGCCCTGGACGCGGCGCACCCTGACGCGGGAGGACTGGACGGCGCTGGTCGCCGCCCTGCCCGCCCAGCCGGCGCTGGCGCTGGTCGCGCTGTGGGCCGACACCGCCCAGGCGCACGCCTTGTTCATGGACGAGGCGTCCGGCGACATCCTGCCGGTCTCCACCGCCATCGTCGACGGTGGCTACCCTGCCTTGTCCCCCGTGCGCCCGGCCGCCGCCTGGCTGGAGCGGATGGTACGCGACCTGTGGGGGCACACCGCGCAGGGGGGCACCGACGACCGGCCCTGGCTCGATCACGGCCGCTGGCCGCATACCCATCCGAACGCGATCCGCCCCGGCCCGATGGGCCCGCCGCCCGAGCCGCCGGAGTTCCTGCCGGTGACCGGCGAGGATCTGCACCAGGTCGCGGTGGGGCCGATCCATGCCGGCATCATCGAGCCCGGGCATTTCCGCTTCACCGCCCAGGGTGAGACGGTGGTGCGGCTGGAAATCCGGCTCGGCTACACCCACAAGGGCACGCTGTCGCTGATGCGCAGCAAGTCGCCCCGCGCCGCGGCCCGCTTCGCCGCCAGGCTGTCGGGCGATTCCACCGTGGCGCACGCCATCGCCTTCGCCCGCGCGACCGAGGCGGCGCTGGCGGTGGAGGCGCCTGCCCGCGCGAACGGGCTGCGCGGCGTGATGGCGGAGATCGAGCGCATCGCCAACCATCTCGGCGATGTCGGCGCGATCTGCAACGATGCCAGCTTCGCCTTCGCCCTGGCCCGCTTCGGCTTCCACCGCGAGGCGATGCTGCGCGCCGCCAATGCGGCGTTCGGCCACCGGCTGATGATGGACGCCGTGGTGCCCGGCGGCGTGGCCGGCGACATCGCGCCGGGCGGGGCGGAAGCCATCCTGGCGGCGATCGCCGGAGTGGAGGCGGAACTGCCGGAACTGACCCGGGTGTATGAGAACTATTCCAGCCTGACCGACCGCGTGGTCGGCACCGGCGCCATCAGCCGGACGCTGGCAGACCGGTTCGCCGCCGGCGGCTATGTCGGCCGCGCCGCCGGGCGCACCGGCGATGCGCGGCTGCACCCCGGCTATGCGCCGTATCCCGACCTGGTGGTGGTGGTACCGAGCCTTGCCGAGGGCGACGTAGATGCGCGGGTACGCATCCGGCTGGCGGAGATCACCGAAAGCATCCGGCTCCTGCGTATCCTGTTGGAGGATCTGCCCGCCGGGGCGCTGTCCGTCGTCCTGCCGATGCTGAGCGGCGAGGGCATCGGCTGTGCCGAGGGCTTCCGCGGCGATATCTGGCACTGGCTGCGGCTGGACAACGGGCAGATCGCCAGCGTGTTCATGCGCGACCCGAGCTGGGCGCAGTGGCCGCTGCTGGAGGCGGCGATCGAGGGCAACATCATCGCCGACTTTCCGATCTGCAATAAGAGTTTCAACTGCTCCTATTCCGGGGTGGATTTGTAATGGTGTGGCGCCGGGTTTTCCGTACCCTGACCGAGGGACCGGCCACCGAGCGGGCGGCGCCGATCGCCGACGCCGCGACGCAGGCACTGGTGGCGCAGCTGGACGCGGCGGCGCAGGTTCGGCTCGGGCGCAGCCTGTCGATCCGCCATCTGGACGCCGGCAGCTGCAATGGCTGCGAGCTGGAAATCCATGCGCTGAACAACATCGTCTATGACCTGGAGCGCTTCGGCCTGCGCTTCGTCGCCAGCCCGCGCCACGCCGACGTGCTGCTGGTCACCGGCCCGCTCAGCCGGAACCTGCGAGAGGCGCTGGTCCAGACCTGGCAGGCGACGCCGGACCCGAAATGGGTCGTGGCGATGGGCGACTGCGCGGTGGATGGCGGGGTATTCAAGGGCAGCTACGCCATCGACGGGACCGGAACCGGCGGCATCGCGGCCGGCGTGCCGGTGGACCTGAAGATCCCCGGCTGCCCGCCGGCCCCGGCCGCGATCCTGATCGCGCTGCGCACGCTCATCGAGGCGAATGTCGGCGGGCGGGACGGATGAGCGGGCCGTTTTCGGCCTTGGCCGGAACTGTTAGCGTCATCGGCTGAACCGGTGCCGGCGCTGCCGGGATCGCATGCGAACAAGGGAGCGCACATGCCGGGTTTGCTGACACCCGAGATCCTGGCGGCGATCGGACAGGCCGAACCGCCGATGCGCGTGGAGGTCACGCGCCGGGAGATCATGAAATACGCGGTCGCCACGGAACAGCGGCTGGAAAAATACCTGCGCGGCGACGAAGCGCCGCCGATGTTCGTGTTCGGAGCGTTCCGCGACGTGGTGCCGCTGGCCGAGCTCGGTCCCGATGGAATCGCGCGATCCTCCGCGATGCCGGAGCTGCCGCTGAAGCGGGTCATGGCCGGCGGGTTCCGCTTCCAGTACTCGCGCCCGATCCGCCCCGGCGATGTGCTGGTAAGCACCCGCGTGCTGGCCGACATTCACGAAAAGCAGGGAGCCTCCGGCCCGCTGATCTTCCTGGTCTATGAACGCCGTGTCGCGACCGAGGCCGGCGAGCCGGTCCTGACGGAAACCCAGACGCGGATCGTGCGGTGAAGACCATGGTGCAGTTCGAAACCATACGGATCGGCGACACGCTGCCCGGGCGCAGCCACACGCCGACCAACGTGTCCCTGTTTCTCTACAACGCGGCGATCTGGAACGCCCACCGCATCCATTACGATTCGGAATACACGACCGGGGTGGAGAAGCATCCGGGCATCGTGGTGGACGGCCCGCTGCAGGGCGACTGGCTGACGCAGGTGGTGCTGGCATGGGCCGGCGACGCGGCTGAACTGCTGGAATTCGAGTATGCCAATCGCCGGGCCTGCTATCTGGGCGAGGCCCTGCGGACCGGCGGCACGGTGAAATCGCTCGATCCGGTGAAGCGGCGGGTGACGGTGGAGCTGTTTGTGCTGAACCCCGCCGGAACGGTCACCACGTCGGGGTCCGCGGTGCTGGGTTTCAGGCCCGCCTGACAGAGCCGCCTGACAGAGCCGTCTGACAAAGCCGCCTGGCGGCGCTGACTACAGTTCGCGCGGGGTCACGAAGCGGGTCAGCCGCCCGGTCCCCGCGTCGATCTCGGACCAGGGCGTGCTGAGTGCGAATTCGGCGAGGGCGCCGGTCGGGTAGGATTTGGCCAGCCGCGCGACGAGCTTGCCGGCTTTCCCCTCCGCTGGGCCCCCTTCGAGCAGTATGGCCAGTTCCTGCATGCCGGGATTGTGGCCGATCAGCAGGACGCTGCGAACCGTGGCGCCCACCCGACGCAGCACCTCCAGCATCTCCTCGGCGGAGGCGAGATAGAGGTCCCCGGTCGTGTCGATCGCCGGCGGGCGGTCCCAGGGTTGCAGCGCCGCCAGCGTCTCCAGCGTTCGCCGCGCGTCAGACACGATCACGAGGTCGGGAACAAGGTGCTTCGCGCGCATCAGGTGGCGCATTGCCGTGGCTGCCTTGTGTCCGCGCTTGCTCAGGGGGCGTTCGTGATCGGACAGGGACGGATCGTCCCAGGAGGACTTGGCATGGCGCAGCAGCAGAAGCTGACGGGGCATCGATCGCTTGTCCGGCATACGCCTTCCTCCGGCATGGCGGCGGCCTGGTCTGGCGTGCGGATTGGACGGTGCCGCCGAAGATTGTTCAGTCTGCCACTGTGTCTCAGTCTGCCACGATTGCCGCCCGCGACAGGTTGAGGCAGATCAATGCCGGCGCCCTGGCGGGACAGCTTGGCGGGACCAACCTGGCCACGCTCGCCCTCGGCCTGACGGCCCTGGTGTTGCTCTGGTGCGGCGACCGCTGGCTGCCGGGCCGGCCGGTCGCGCTCGGCGTGGTCGCGATGTCGATCCTCGCGGTCGCTCTGCTCGATCTTGTTTATTTCGTATTCGTAATTATTGGCGCCATCCCGCCGGGACTGCACAGGCTCACATGGCCCTCGATGGAGTTGCGCGACCAGGAGGGCATTGTCGGGCTGGCCGCGGGCTGCATGCTGCTTGCCTATATCGAGGGGGTGGCTGCCGCCCGTGCCTTCGCCGCCAGGCATGGAGAGACGATCAGCCCGCGGCGCGAGTTGCTCGGCCTCGCGGCGGCAAATCTGGCCGCCGCCGCGGTCGGCGGCTACCCGGTGGCGGGCGGGCTGTCGCAGACCGCGGTCAACGAAAAAGCCGGCGCCCGCTCCCGCCTCTCGCTGATGTTCGCCTCGGGGACGCTGGCGCTTTGCCTGCTGTTCCTGACATCCCTGCTCGCCGGCATGCCCCGGGCGATGCTGGCGGCCGTCGTGCTGACCGCCGTTCACGGCCTCATCGACATTCCCGCGCTGCGGCATATGTACCGCGCCAGCCGCATGGATTTCTTCAGCGCGCTGGCGGCCCTGGTCGGCGTGCTGCTGCTTGGCATCCTGCAAGGCGTGCTGCTCGCCGCCCTGATCTCCGCGTTGCTGCTGTTTGCCTATGCCTCGGTCCCGCATGTCGCGGTGCTCGGCCGCATTCCCGGCACCAAGGCCTTCTCCGACATTCAGCGCCATCCGGACAACGAACCCCTGGCCGGGGCGCTGGCCGTCCGCCCGGAGGCGTCGGTGCTCTATCTCAACGCGGAGCACGTATCGACCAGCATCCTCGCTCATCTCGATGCCGCGCAGGCACGTGACGTGCGGGCCGTGTTCTGCGATCTCTCGGCGTCCCCGATGATGGATCTGGCCGGGGCACGGATGGTCTCGGACCTTCAGGACAAGCTGCACGCGCGCAACGTCCGCCTGGTGATCACCGGTGCACGGGGCAGTGTGCGCGACGTGCTGCGGGCGGAAGGGCTGCGGGACCAGGCGCTGGGGATCGCCCGCGGCGCAACGCTGGAAAGCGAACTGGGCGCCTTCGTCGCGGCTGCCGGGCGCGAGCAGGGCTGAGCCGGCGCACGAGCCGGGAAGATCTCCTAGTCCTGCGCGGTCAGCGCCCGCACCGCCAGCGCCACCGCGGCGGCGCGGTTCTCGATGCCGAGCTTGGTGTAGGCCTGTTCCAGATGCTTGTTGACCGTGCGCGGGCTCATGCCGAGGATTTCCGCGATGTCACGGCTCTGCTTGCCGCGGGCCAGCCAGAACAGCACCTCGGCCTCCCTTGTGGTCAGGCCGAGCCGCAGCTTCAGCAGGCCGGCATCCTCCGGCGGCCTCGCTTCGACCAGGCGCAGCAGAAACTCGCCCGGCCCCACCCGGCCGATATAGGAAATCTCCAGCGCGACGGCATTTCGTTGCAGCAGGAACGAGGTTCGCGCGAGTGCCGGATCGGCGGTCCCGGCGGCCTGTTCGATGAGGCCGGCGACGAGTTCGGCGGGCAGCGCGGCGGCATCGCCGGTGCCGCCCTCGCTCAGCAGGCGGGCCGCCTGCGGCGTGCACCAGCTTATCTGGCCGGTGCGATCCACGGCGAGCAGGAAGCGGCCGGTGGTATCGAGTTCCTGGTGCGCAGACTTCGCCTGGCGGGCGTTGGCGAGATGCACCTTGATGCGGGCGATGATCTCGTCCGGCGCGACGGGCTTGGTGACGTAGTCCACGCCACCGGCCCCGAGGCCCTTCACGATGCTGTCGGTATCCTTCAGGCCGGTCATGAAGATCACCGGCACGCCGGCGGTCGCGTGGCTTTGCTTGATCCGCCGCGTTGCCTCGAACCCGTCCATGCCCGGCATGACCGCGTCCATCAGCACGATATCCGGCGTTACCTTCTCCACCAGCGCGACCGCGCTGGACCCGTCGGCGGCGACCAGAACCGTGTAGCCGGCTTCCTCCAGCGCATAGGTGAGCATCCCCAGCGTGCCCGGTGAATCATCGACGACGAGCACGATGTCACGCGGCCCCATGTCAGTCCCTTCCCATCTCAGCGCACACCGGGCTCGGCGAAATCCAGCGCCCGCATGAAGTCCGGCAGCCGGAATTCCTGCACCAGCGCCCGCAGGTGGCTGAGATAGGGTTCCAGCGGCGGCGCTTCCGCCTCCAGTTCCAGCAGCCGCGCCTCGATACCGCGGACATAGCCGATGGAGCCGAGTTGGCGCAGGTCGTTCAGTTGGCCGCGGGTCATCGCACCGGCCGGCGGCACCGGGCAGGCCTGCGGCGTGTCCGTGGCCGCGCCGAGGGCGAGCCAGTCGATGCGCAGCAATCGGCCGATCTGTTCCAGCAGCAAGGGGATGGAGATCGGCTTGGCAAGCACCCCGTTGTGTTGAGCCTCGCCGGTTTCCGTGCCGCGCAGTTCGCCGGCATTGGCGGAGACGATGACGATGGGCGTATCGGGGTGGCCGCCGCGGCGCAGCGCGCGGGCGAGCTCCCAGCCATCCATGCCGGGCATGGAGATGTCGATCAGAAACAGATCGACCTTGCCCGCCGCTGCCATGCGCAGGCAGGCGGGACCGTCCGGCGCCCCGGTGACGATGAAGCCGAGCGGCGACAGCACATCGTCGATCAGGCCGCGATGCGCCATGTCGTCGTCGGCGACCAGGATATGCAGGCGGCGGCCCTCATACCCAAGGATATCGGGCTCCACCAGACCTGGGGTCGTGGCCATCGCGGCCTCCGACAGCATCAGCCGCACCCGGAACAGACTGCCCTGGCCCGGCGCGCTGGTGAGCGTGAGATCGCCGCCGAGTATCTGCGTCAGCAGTTGCGTGATCGTCAGGCCGAGCCCGACACCGGGGGCGGCGTGCGAGCCGATGCGCTGGAAGGGTTCGAAGATGCGGGCCTGGTCCTCGATCGGGATGCCTGGGCCGGTGTCCTGCACCTCGAATTCCACGATCGGACTGCGCCAGCGCACGCGCAGGCTCACCTCGCCCTGATCGGTGAACTTGACGGCATTGGACAGCAGGTTGATCAGGATCTGGCGCAGCCGCTTCTCGTCGGTATAGACCGTTTCGGGCAGGCTCTCGGGACGGGAGAAGCAAAAGCCGATCCCCTTGGCCTCTGCCTGCATGCGGAACATGCCGACAAGCTGGTCCAGGAAATCGGCGGGCCGCACCTCGTCGCGGTAGATCTCGATCCGCCCCGCCTCGATCTTCGAAATGTCCAGCAACCCCTCGATCAGCCCGGCCAGGTGCTCCCCGCTGCGGCGGATCATCCGCACGGCGCCACGCCGGTGCTCGGGGATCGCGCGGTCGCGTTCCAGCAGTTGCGCATAGCCGAGAACGGCGTTCAGAGGCGTGCGCAGTTCATGGCTGAGCCCGACGACGTAGCGGCTTTTCGCGAGGTTGGCGGCCTCCGCGGCCAGCTTGGCCTTTTCCAGCTCGGCGTCCGTTCGCTCATGCGCGCGGATTTCGTGCATCAGCAACGCGGTCTGCCGGCGGATTTCCTCCTGTGCCACCTGGCGGCTGCGATGGGCCAGCACCAGCAGCCAGGCGGCGACCCCGACGATCGGCACCAGGATGAAGAACGCCTTCCAAAAGGCCGAGGCGACCACGAACCGGGCGCCGGGGTCGTCGAGCGTGGTTTGCATATAGATGGCGGTAAGGATGACGCCGATCAGGAAGCTGAACAGGCAGAAAACCCCGATGAACCGCCACGGGATGCTGTCCATGACGTCGGCGGCGCGGGCGGGAAGCACGTGGCGGAGTTCATCCAGCAGGCGGGCGCCGAATTGCGGCGCCGGTTTGCAACTGTCGCCGCAGCGCGCGTCGAGCGAGCAGCAGAGCGAGCAGATCGGGCCGCTATAGGCCGGACAGAACGCCATGTCCTCCGGCTCGAATTCATGTTCGCAGATACAGCAGCGGATCACGTTTTCCCGTGCCCAGTGGGCACGCGGCTTGCGGGCGATGTAGAAGCGCCCGCGCGTGGCCAGGGCGATGGCGGGAGCGGCGAGAAACGCCACCGCGAAGGCCAGGAAGGGCGAGAAAGCCCCGAGCACGGCACCGAACAATCCACCATAGGCGGCGAAGGAGACCGCGACCGCGAGGACCATCGCGCCGACGCCGACCGGATTGATGTCGTACAGATGCGCGCGCTTGAACTCGATATAGGGCGGGCTGAGGCCGATCGGCTTGTTGATAACGAGATCGGCGACCAGCGCGCCGACCCAGGCGGCGGCGACATGGGCATACAGCGACAGGATGTGCTCGATGGCGCCATAGATGCCGAGCTCCATCAGCAGCAGCGCGATCGCCACGTTGAATACAAGCCAGACGACGCGCCCGGGGTGGCTGTGGGTGAGGCGGGAGAAGAAATTCGACCAGGCGATGGAGCCGGCATAGGCGTTGGTGATGTTGATCTTCACCTGCGAGACAGCGACGAACAGGGCCGCCAGCACGGTCGCCGCGGCCGGCGGCGAGATCACATAGCCGAAGGCGACGCGGTACATTTCGGTCGGCTGCGCGGCCATGTCCGCGAACACGCCGGAACGCAGCGCCAGGAAGGACAGGAAGGAGCCGGCCAGCAGCTTGACCACGCCGATCACGATCCAACCGGGACCGGCCGAGACCATAGCCACCCACCAGCGCCACCGACGTTCGGGCGGTTCCACCGGAAGAAAGCGCAGGAAATCCACCTGCTCGCCGATCTGCGCCACCAGCGAGAACACCACGGACGCGGCGGCGCCGAACAGCATCAGGTCGAAGCCCGCCGCTTGCGCCACGCCGGCGCCGGCAAATTCCGTCCAGTCGCGGAAGCTGCCGGTGCCCGCCGCGGCGATGAAGGGAAATGGCAGGACCTGCAGGAAGATCCACACCGGTTGGCTCCAGCGCTGGAAGCGGCTGATGAACGTGATGCCGTGCGTAACCAGTGGAATGACGACGATGGCGCAGAGGATGTAGCCGATCCAAAGCGGCAGGCCGAGACAGGTATCCAGCACGGTGGCCAGGATCGCCGCCTCGATGGCGAAGAAGATGAAGGTGAAAGAAGCGTAGATCACCGAGGTGATGGTGGAGCCGATATAGCCGAAGCCGGCGCCACGGGTGAGCAGGTCGATGTCGACCCCGTAGCGCGCGGCGCAATAGGCGATCGGCAGGCCGGCGGCGAAGATCAGCGCTCCCACCAGCAGAATGGCGGCGGCGGCGTTGGGAAAACCGTAATTGAGCGTGATGGTGCCGCCGATCGCCTCCAGCGCCAGGAACGAGATGGCGCCGAGCGC
>JBBIQA010000005.1:59311-61791 GCA_037442565.1 Rhodospirillales bacterium | reverse complement strand
GAAGTACAAGCACTGCCACGGCAAGCTGGCATAGAACCGCCATCCGGCCAGGACCCAAGTCCTTCCTGGAGGGGGATGACCGAAGCGGATCTGCCGGAAGTTTCGGCCATCGGCCGCGAGGTGCATCCAGAACTGCCGGAAGACCCCGGGGTTTTCGCCGAGCGTTTGCGGCTGTACCCAAAGGGGTGCCTTGTGCTGCAGAGTGCAGGCCGGATCACCGGCTACGCCATAAGCCACCCATGGCGGCTGGGCCCCCCGCCGAAGCTGAACACGCTCCTGCTGCGGCTGCCGCAGGCCCCCGATACCTTCTACGTCCACGATCTGGCGCTGCTGGCGCAAGCCAGGGGGGCCGGCACCGGCGGCGCCCTGGTGCTCCGGCTGGTGCAACAGGCCAGGCGGACGGGCTTGTCCAATCTCTCCCTGGTGGCCGTGAGCGGCTCGGTGAGCTTCTGGCGGCGGCAGGGATTTGATGTCGCCGGCGATGCCGCGATCCAGGCGGGGCTCGGCAGCTACGGCGACACGGCCTGCTTCATGATGCGGGCGATCTGAGGCTTTCGCCGGGAGCTACGGCCCCAGCACCCGGATTTCCGTCAGCCCCGCCGCCAGCAGGCGGCGGAGATCGGGCAGCTTGAGCGCGATGCAGCCCTGGGTTGGCGCCAGGTCCGGGCGGACCACATGCAGGAATATCGCCGATCCGGCCCGGCGCACGACCGGCGCGTCGTTCCAGCCGAGCACGCCGATGATGTCGTAAACCGAATCCGCCCGCCACAATGTCTCGTGCCGGGCCGGGTGCGGCAAGCGCACCATGCGGTTGTAGTCCGGGTGGTTGGGGTCATCGCACCAGCCATCGTCCGGCGCCAGCGGCTCCACCGGTACGGCGCCATCGGGGCGGGTCACCCGGTCGGCGCGGAACAGCACGCGGCGCAATGGCAGCAGCCCCGCGGGGGTCGCCTCGTCGCCCTCCTGTTTGTGTACGATGATGCCGGCACGGCCGAGCACGGCGCGGTATTCGTCGCGGCCCATGACCAGCCGCCCGTCCGGATAGACCACGGCCTGCATCGGATCAGTCCAGCATATGGCCGAAGCGCTGCGCCTTGGTGGCGAGATACTGGTCGTTGATCCCGTTCGGCGCGAAGGAATGCGCCTCCCGACCCTCGATCTGCACGCCGCAGGCGGCCAACGCCGACAGCTTGTCGGGATTGTTGGTCAGCAGCCGGATGCGCCTTATGCCAAGGCTTTCGAGCATGGTGGCGGCGACCATGAAGTTGCGCTCGTCAGCACCCCAGCCCAGCGCCCGGTTGGCGTCCAGCGTGTCCAGCCCGCGATCCTGCATGGCATAGGCGCGCAGCTTGTTGACCAGGCCGATGCCCCTGCCCTCCTGCGCCAGGTACAGCAGCACGCCGGCGCCGTCCTCCGCCATGCGTGCGATCGCCCCGCGCAATTGCTGGCCGCAATCGCAGCGCAGACTGTCCAGCAGATCGCCGGTGAAGCATTCGGAATGGATGCGTACCAGCGGCGCCGGCTTGCCTTCCACATCGTCCTCCGGGCGGCCGACCAGAATGGCCAGATGCTCGATTCCGGCATCCGGCGCACGGAAGGCGACGATCCTTGTGTGTTCGGAGGACCGCAGCGGCACTTCCGCCTCGGCCACCGGGCGCAACCCGAGGGCGGAGGCCTTCGGGTAGGCCAACACATCCGCTGCGGGAACCGCGAGCAGCTGCAGGCTGGCGGCGGCATCGAGCGCCACCTGCCCGGCCGGGGCGGCGAGAACGGCCGGCAGCAGCCGCCCGAGCTTCACCAGCGCCAGGGCGCCCTGCGCGAGCTCCGGCAGGGACGTCTGCGCCGGCAGATCCGGCAGCATCTGCTCGACGGTCGGGTCGGCGATGCTGAGCAGTGTCTCGGGGGCCAGCAGGCGGTCAGACAGGCTCAGCGCCACCGCGGGCACGTTCTGCGGCACCGGGCGCTGCAGCACCGCCGCCGCGCGCATCGGCGCCAGCAGCAGCACGGGCGGCCCGGCCGAAAGCGACGCCAGCTCGTTCAGGGTGGAAGCGCTGGCGGTTTCAGCCGCCAGCAGCAGCAGCGGCGCGCCGCCGGCCGGCGTCCCGGTCAACAGCACCGGGGTGCCGCGCCGCAATTCCGCGATGGCACGGTGCACGCCGCGGACGCGCAGCGTTGCCTCGTCCGGCCCGAAAGGCGCCTGCAAAACAGGGCTTTCCGCGGTATCGATCACGGCCGAGCCAGCACCAGAGGGAGAAATTCGGTTCATTTTTTCTCGTTGCACAAGACCGGAGCGGCCAAAGGGAGTATCACTACAAGGAATGCTTCGCACATATAGCCACCTCCGTGCGACAAGGACTATATGGCTGGTATGCGGCCTCGTCGCGGCGGCGCTCACCAGGATGTGAGGATGCCAGACCGCATTGCAAGCATGCGTAGAGCATTGTCTGCTACGTCTCATTTGCGGCACAAGCGACTGGCGT
>JBBIQA010000005.1:56375-59211 GCA_037442565.1 Rhodospirillales bacterium | reverse complement strand
GAACGAGCGTATCCGGTGACCGGGTTGCCAGGCGACTGCTGGCTTACAGAGACCAAGGAGTGTTCTATGGCGGGTGAACGACCCATCCTGATCGTCGATGATGACCGAGCCCTGCGTGCCACCCTGGTGGAGCAGCTGAGCCTCGACGGGGAATTTTCCGCCACGGAAGCGGCCTCCCTCGCGGAAGCCGAGGCGGCGATCGCCAGCAAGGACGTGCGGTTCGACGCCATTATTCTCGATGTCGGCCTGCCGGACGGCGACGGGCGGGATCTTTGCATCAAGCTGCGCCAGCAGGGCGTCAAGGTGCCGATCATCATCCTGACCGGCTCGGATGATGAAATGGACGTCGTCCGCGGCCTCGATTCAGGCGCGAACGACTATATCGCCAAGCCGTTCCGGCTGGCCGAGCTGCTCGCCCGGGTGCGCGCCCAGTTGCGGATCTTCGAGAACAGCGAGGACGCGGTGTTCAACATCGGTCCGTTCGTCTTCCGCCCAGCGGCCAAGCAACTGGTCGAGCCGGCGAAGAACCGCCGCATCCGCCTGACCGAAAAGGAATCGGCGATCCTGAAATTCCTCTATCGCGCCGGATCCAAGTCGGTCGCTCGCCAGGTGCTGCTGAACGAGGTCTGGGGCTATAATGCCGCCGTGACCACGCATACGCTGGAAACCCACATCTACCGGCTGCGCCAGAAGATCGAACCCGACCCCTCCAACGCGCGGCTGCTGCTGACCGAAGGCGGCGGCTATCGCCTCGACCCTGAAGGCGCGCCGGCCGCGGCGTGACGGGACGGAGAGAGGGCGGGACGGAGAGAGGGCGGGACGGCGCCCGCCCGAACCGCTGGTCAGAACCAGCCGAGATTGCCGAAGGACGCGATGTTGGCGGCGACGGTTTTGGTGTTGACGTGGTCGGGGCCGAGCTTGCGCAGGAAGATGTCGTAGGCGACCTCGTAGGCGCCGCGGGCTTCCTCGAACTCGGCGAACAGGCGCAGCACGTTTCCGAGGTTGCTGGCGCGGATGGCGACGTTGGTGTGGTCCGGGCCGTAGGCTGCCTCGTCGATGGCGAAGGCGCGGCGGAAGGCTTCCAGCGCACCGAGCGCGTCGCCCTGGTCGAGCAGGACGGTGCCGAGATTGTTGACGTAGCGGGCGACGAGCGGGTGGTGCGGGCCGAAGGCGGTCTCGGCAATGGCCAAGGCGCGCTCGTGGGCGGCGCGGGAGGGGTCGAGCTGGTACAGGTCGCGCAGCACGAGGCCGAGATGATTGGCATCGCGGGCGACGTTCGGGTGGGCCGGGCCGAGACGGCGTTCGTCGATCGCCAGGGCGGCCTCGAATGCCCGCTGTCCGCCGGGGAAATCGCCGGCGCGGTGCAGGAACAGGCCGAGGATGGTGAGCAGGTCGGCCTCGGCCGCGCTGTCGTACGATATGCCGCCAGGTTCAACCGCGAGGCCAGTCCAGAGCGTGGCGGCCACCGTGGGGTAGGTCGCTTCGCGCTCGGCGGCGGCGATCTGGCGCAGGGCGGCCAGCATCTGGCCTGGCTGCCCGGTGGTGTCCTTCAGCGTGCGGAGATACGCGCCGGCGAGACGCAGCGCGAGATCCAGATCGCCGAGTTCGGCGGCAAGATCGTCCAACGCGGCCGGATCGGTCAACGCGGGGCAGCAGGACCGCAGCAGGGCGGTGCTGTCCGAGCGGGGCATCGGCGTCATCGTCTCGGTGGCTGGATCGGGCACGCGCCGCCCCCCTTACGCGGCCAGTTCGCCGGCGACTTCCAGCAGTTCACGCGAACGCACCACGCGGTTTTGCCAGACGCGGTCGAACTCGGCGATCAGCGCGGAGATGGCGGGGCCGGAGGTGCCGGCCTCGGCGGCGGCCAGCGTGGGGAATTCATAGAAGGCGCAATGCACCGCGGGGTCGGTCCGGCTCCAGGCGCGCCACGCGCGTGGCACGTTGAAGGCCTTCAGCGCGTCGGGCAGATGCTCCGTGGCGTACCAATGGTCGAACGGGCCGCGATCGGCCGGATCGGCCACGGTCGCGCGCACCACGAGATAGGTCTTCGAAGCCATCGCCGGTTCCTTTCCTGGGTTGGCGGCATGGTACTACCGGCACCGCATCAGGACCACAGGCTCGACGGTTGGTCTGGCGGGCTTTAGGTTCGCGGCAACGAAATCCTGGGGAATACGATGTCCAACCCGCTGCTGTTCACGCCGATCCAACTCCGCGAAATCACCCTGAAGAACCGCGTGGTGGTGGCGCCCATGCACCAGTATTCGGCGGTGAAGGGCTATCCGACCGACTGGCATTTGATGAACTACGGCCGCTTCGCCGCCGGCGGCGCCGGCCTGGTGATCATCGAGAGCACCAAGGTGGACCGGCGCGGCTGCGGCACGGTGGGCGATACCGGGCTGTGGAACGACGATTTCATTCCGCATTTCCGCCGCATCGCCGATTTCATCCGCGCGCACGGAGCGGTGCCGGGCATCCAGTTGGGCCATTCGGGGCGCAAGGCGCGGCTGTCGCGGCCGTGGGAGGGCGGCAAGCCGCTGACGGCCGGTTCCTCGCCGGAGATCTGGAACTGGGAAGGCTGGGAACTGATCGCGCCCAGCGCCATCGCCGCTTCCGAGAACGAGCCGGTGCCGCGCGCGTTGAGCCACGCCGAGATCCAGCAATTGGTGGAGATGTGGGGCCAGGCGGCGCGACGGGTGCATGAGGCGGGGATCGACGTGCTGGATATCCATGCCGCGCACGGCTACCTGATCCACCAGTTCCTCTCGCCGCGCGCCAATCTCCGCAACGACGAATATGGCGGCTCCGAACTCAACCGCATGCGCTTCGCCATCGAGGT
>JBBIQA010000005.1:24955-56275 GCA_037442565.1 Rhodospirillales bacterium | reverse complement strand
AAGATCCGCGCGGAGTCCGGGCTGATGAGCATGGCGGTCGGGCTGATCGTGCACGCGGACCAGGCGGAGGCGATCCTGCAGAACGGCCAGGCCGACCTGATCGCCCTGGCGCGGGAGATTTTGTACAATCCGAACTGGCCAATGGATGCCGCACGCAAGCTGGGCGTGGAGAATGCCTTCGCTTCCGTGCCCTCGCCGCAGGCCTATTGGCTGGCGAAGCGGGCGGGGCAGGTGAAGGAGCTGAGGCCCTCGACCTATCAGGTCGGGATCCACGCCGATGCAGGCTAGGCTGGGCGGGAGACCAGCCGCCCGCGGACCAGAATATAGATCGTCACGATGACAACGGCGATCAGCAGGTAGGTGACGATGGCTACCTGCACCGCCGGCCTGGCGTTGTTGGCGGCGGCGACCAGCAGCGCCAGGCCGGCGTTGCGCAGCGATCCGGCGATGGCCACCGCGTGGCGGGTTTCCGGCGCCGGGCCGCCCAGGAGATGTCCGGCGGCCAGCGCCGCGAGTGTGGTTGCCGCGGCGGCGGCGATCGTCCAGGGGCGGGCGGCAAGGATGAGCTTATGCAGGTCCAGCACCTGGCCGACGACCATGGCGATCAGCAGCACGGCGCCGATCTTGCCGAGCAGCGCGCCGATGCGCACGGCGCGGGCCGGCGCGAAGGCGGCCATCAGCGCGCCGACGCCAAGCGGCAGAAGCTGGGCGATGATGACCTGCTTGGCGACATCGGCGACGTTAACAAAGCCATTGGTGCCGAGCAGCGCGTTGCCGATGGCCACCCAGACCGGCATCGCCAAAATCGCCAGCATGGCAACGGTGATCTGCAGGGTCGGCGCAAAACCGGCATCGCCGCCGGAGCCAAGCGCCCGGCGCAGGGCAAGCGGCGCGCCGGGGGCGATCGCCATCAGCGCCACGCCGACCTGCTCGGGCGGGCCGAGGCCGAAGGCGAAGCCGGCTGCGAAACCGGCCGCCGGAACGATTGCCAGCACGCAAAGCAGGCCTCGCAGCAGCAGGCCGGGGGAGCGCAGATGCGCCAGGAACCGGCTGGGCGTGATGGTGGTGCCGATGGAGGTCATCACCGAGAACACGGTCGCGAAGGACAGAGCGTTGACCAGCCAGAGCGGGATGATTTCGACCAAGGGTGCCGCCGGGGGTTCGAGCCGATAGGATTGGAATCGAGACGGAGAAACTGAACGGTTCCGGCCGGGTTGGAAAGCGGCCCGACTTCAACGGAGATGACGATGGAAGCCAGCCGCCTGCGCGACTTCGAGAAGCTCAGCCCGTTCGAGATCAAGGATGAACTGATCCGCATCGCCAAACGGACCACCGGCCGATCCAATGTCGCCTACCTGAATGCCGGGCGCGGCAATCCGAACTGGGTCGCGACCACCCCGCGTGAGGGGTTCTTCCTGCTCGGGCAATTCGCCATGACCGAGAGCCGGCGGGTGATGGACCTGCCGGCGGGGATTGGCGGCATGGCAGCTGCGCCGGGGATCGCCGGCAGGCTGGAGGCATGGCTGGCAGGTCAGGCCGACAATCCCGGCGCCGGTTTCCTGGACGCGATGGTCCAGTTCGCGGCGAGGAAATTCGGCTTCGAGCCAGATGCGTTCGTGCATGAACTGGTAGATGGTATCATCGGAGACAATTATCCAGAGCCGGTGCGCATGCTCGCGCATAACGAACGGATCGTGCACGAATACCTGATGGCGGCGATGTGCGGCGACCCGCGTCCGACCGGCAAGTTTGATCTGTATGCCTCCGAGGGCGGCACGGCGGCCATTTGTTATTTATTCAAATCGTTGAGGGCGGCGCGCCTGTTGAACCCCGGCGACACCATCGCGCTCGGCACGCCGATCTTCACGCCCTATCTCGGGATCCCGCATCTGGAGGATTATGCGCTGCGCATGATCGATGTCCGCGCCGATCAGGCGGACGGGTTTCAGTTCACCGAATCCGATTTCCGGCAACTGGAAGACCCGGCGGTGAAGGCATTCTTCCTGGTCAACCCAGGCAATCCGACCGGCGTGGCGCTTTCGCCGGAAACGACAGGGCGGCTGGTGGAACTGGTGCGCACGAAGCGGCCGGACCTGATTATCCTGACCGATGATGTGTATTGCACGTTCGTCCCGGGCTTTCGTTCCCTGCTGGGCGCGCTGCCACGCAACACGATCGGCGTGTATTCGTATTCAAAATATTTCGGCTGCACCGGCTGGCGGCTCGGGGTGATCGCGCTGCACCCGGACAACATCCTGGACGAGCGGATCGCGGCGCATCCGGAGCCGGTCCAACTGGCGCTGGAGGCGCGCTACGCGGCCCTCAGCCTGAAGCCGCGCGAGATGAAGTTCATCGACCGGATCGTGGCCGACAGCCGCGATGTCGCGCTCAACCACACGGCGGGGCTTTCCCTGCCGCAACAAGTGATGATGACGATGTTCTCCCTGTTCGAGCTGATGGACGAGGCTAAGGCGTATCAGACCACCTGCATGAAAATCCTGCAGCATCGCGTCGAGCTTGCCGCCGAGGGCTTCGGCCTTGAGGTCACATCGAACCCGTACTACGACGCCTATTACGGGTTGTTCGACCTGGCGTTCTGGCTGCGCGAAAACCTGGACGAAGCTGCGGCCGCATACATCCGGCAGAACGTGCATCCGCTGGACATCGTGTTCCGGCTGGCCGAGGAGCACGGCATCGTTCTGCTGAACGGCGGCGGCTTCGCGGCGCCTGACTGGTCCGTGCGGGCATCCTTCGCCAACCTGGACGATGCTTCCTACGCCAAAATCGGCCGCGCGGTGCGGGAGGTGGTTGCGGGGTATGTCCGGGAGTATGAGGCTGGGAGGGGCTGACCCGATGCCGGAGCGCCGTTGCGGACAAACCTTCGTGCCCGATGACGCACCGAAACCCCCTCACGGTAAGAATGGCCGCTGACGGCGGCTGTGGTTTTATGACACAGGCCATTTTCGGGAGGCGTTGGACATGCGCTTACGGATCACTCTGATTTTCGCGCTCCTGGTATCGCAGCACGCGCACGGGCAATCGTCGGTCGGCGATGAAAGGCTCCGGGCCAATCTCGGCCTGGGCACGCTGGCGACACAGAACGCTGGCGCGGTGGCGATTACGGGTGGAACGGTAACCGGGGTGTCCAGGATCTGGAATACCTCGGCGCCCGGGATGAACACGCCGACGATCGCGGTTGCCCCCGGCTCGCCGCCGAAGGCAGTCCAGTATATCGGGGCGCAGCTGACCGGTACGCCGGACGGGCATTGGTTGCCGCTGGTGGATTGGCGTTTTCTGGACGGCATGGACCACCGGGGGGGAACCGGCGGCCCGATGGTCCGTATGTCGTACGCGACAACCCCCGGCAGCGCGGGCAATGGTGAATTGCTGCAACTGGTCTGCGGCACCACGGCGAACAGCGTTCAGGTGAACCAGAACTTCTTCACCTGCTTCGAGCCGCGCTCCGGCCCGTCGAACAATGTCGGCGGCACGAGCATGGCGCGAACCTATGGGCAGCACAACACAATGAACCCGGTATCGGAACTGAAGCCGGGCGCGACGTTCTGGAACGTGCATTCGATCTACGAAAACGACATCCAGACCTATTACGGCGCATCCGCCGGCGTGCAGTCCTTCGGACAGTCGGTGCGACTTGAGCATGATTGGGGGCAGGTGGGCGACGCCAGCATCCCGGCCTACACGATCAACGGGCGGATCGGTTTCTGGTTCAACGGCGCCTATCCAGGCTATGATCCGACATCCTCAGGTAGCGCGCGGGCGTCAGCCGGCAACAACATGCCGGCCTACCGGACGATGTTCCAGTTCGGCCAGGGGGAGTGGCTCGGCGACAGCGGGACTTCCTTTTCCGAAGCCGCTCCGCAGATCTACCAGAACAGCAACGGCTGCAAGGTCGGCGTGGATGCGAACTGTCCGGCCAATACCAATCCGGCCCCGATGCGCCCGCAGATCTGGGGCGATGGGTTCCGCTGGGGCAATATCCATATCGCCAACGAGGCATGGCGGACGCCGAACTACGTGGTCAAGGGAACCGGCGAGATCGACACCGGCAACGGCATAATCGCCCCGACCGGCAACGGCCTGACCATTGACGCGCATGGGTCGAAGATCACCGGGGCGACCTGGGTTCGGGGAGCCTATCATGAAGTGGGGGAATACATCTACGGTTCCGGTAACGGCGGCACGGTTCCCGGGGCGATCCTGAAGGTGACCTCGGTATCCGGCGGCTATCGCGGGCCGGTGACGGGGCTGGCCGTCGTGGACCCCGGATACAGCCCCGAGACGGCGGCGGCGAACGATGCCTCGGCCGCGATGGGCAAGGCGGCGGTGTTCACGGGTGGGGGGTTCAATACCGTGCGCCTGACGTGGTCGGATACGCTGGACCAGGGGGCGGGGGTGGCGGCGGTGAACATCGCCCCTTCGGGTGGCCTGGTTCGGCTTGGAGCGGGCGGCACGCTGGTGACGGTCGCCGGCGGTGCGGTTATCGCCACGAACGACATCGCCAGCCGCGCAGGAGGTTTCGTCGGCAACGGAATTTCCATGCCCAATCAGGGCGCAAAGGGCGGCCATGGCGCGATCGCGGCCGAGGGAGGGAACGTAGTCTTCAAGAACGCCGCCGGGGCAGCCGCCGGGCAGTTCGGCATGAACGACACCGCGCCGGGCTTTACCTTCAACAATGAGACCCGCTTCACCGGCCCCGTCCGGTCGGGCGGCGCCGCGCCGGGCACGCCGACGTCCTGCGGCAGCGGTCCCTCGATGGGGGCGGGCGCGACGGACACGAGGGGGATCATCCATGTCGGGACCGGAAGCCCGACGTCCTGCACGCTGAACCTGGCCGCCAGGCACCCCGATGCGCCGATCTGTGTCGCCAATGCCATCGCCGGCCGGACCCCGCAGGTGGTTTCTCAGTTATCGGCCACGGAGACGACCGTGACGTTCGCCGGCGCGGCGAGCCTGGCGGGCGCTTCCATCTATTACCATTGCTGGGACTAGACCGGCCTGCACACCGCGCTTCAATACCCCGGCAGCTCGTTCACACACACCACCCGCCAGCCCTCGGGGTGGTGTTCCAGCCGGGTGAGCGACAGGTTCTGAATGGAGAAATGCAGCACCGCGTCCGGCGCGGAGCCGATGGCGTGGGCGAGGGCGGCGCGGATGGCGCCGCCGTGGCTGACGATCACCACGTCCTCGCCCCGGTGTTGCCCGGCCAGGCGGTCGAGCGTCCGGCCGATGCGGGCGATGACCTCGATCAGGCTCTCGCCGCCCGGCGGGCGCTCGTTCGATCGCAGCGGCCAGAACGCGTGGGCGCCGTATTCCAGCTTCTCGGGCAGGTCGGCGTGCGGCAGGCCCTGCCAGTCGCCGAGCGATTGCTCGATGACGTCGGGCTCGACTTCCAGCGCAACCGGCGGATAGCCGGCGGCGAAGATGGTTTCCGCCGTGCGGAGGGTCCGCGACAGGGGGGAGATCTTCCAATGCGCCGGGCGCGGCAGCCGGGCGGCGAGGGCGCGGTACATCGGCGCCTGTTCGATCAGCGTGGTCTCGCACAGCGGCACGTCCATCACGCCATACAGCATCGCGCGGGCGTTCTCTTCCACGAGGGCGTGGCGGATCAGCCAGAAGCCGGTGATGCTCATGTCGTTTACTCGCCGATGGTAAGAAGGGCGCCGCGAACCCGCGCGGCGCGGAACTGGGCCGCGAACAGGGTGGCGCCGGCAACGGTCCAAACGACGTTCAGGCCGACCGCCCAGGCCAGATGATGCCAGTCCACCGTGCCGTGCAGGATGGCGGCGCGCATGCCCTCGAACACATGGGCGGAGGGCAGCGCCAGGGCGATCGGCTGCAGGAACGCGGGCAGGACGGCAACCGGATAGAACACGGCGGAGAATGGGGTGAGACCGAACAGCACCGACCAGGCCAGCGCCTCCGCTCCCGCGCCGTGTCGCAGGATCAGGGAAACGACGGCGAGCGACACCCACCAGCCCATGATCATCAGATTGGCGAAGAACAGCACCACGATCGGGCCGAGTGCGAACAGGTTGAACGCATACAGCACCCAGGCCAGCAGGATCGCCGGCAGCACGCCCGTCAGCATGCGGATCACGGACATGCCGATCAGCGCCGCCACCAGCTCCCACGGGCGCAGCGGGCTGACGAACACGTGACCGAGATTGCGCGACCATAGTTCCTCCAGGAACGAGATGGCGACCCCCATCTGGCTGCGCAGAGCGACCTCCCAAAGCAGCACCCCGCCCAACAAGGCCCCGCCGGCCAGAGCCATCGTCGATCCCATGCGGCTGGCCATGTAGGAAGCCGTAAAACCCCAGATGCACATCTGCAGCACCGGCCAGTAGGCCAGTTCCAGCAACCGCGGCCAGGAGCGGCGGTACAGCGCCAGGTGGCGGTACATCAGGCCCCAGACGCGGCGCAGCGAGGCCTTCATTGCGCCGCCTCCGGCATCGGCCTGCCGCGGTCGCGGGCGATGTCGAGGAACACCGCCTCCAGGTCGTCCTGGCCATAGCGGTCCAGCAGATCCTGTGGGCTGCCGCTGTCCACCACCCGGCCGCGCTTGAGCATCAGCACGTGGCTGCACAGGCGCTCGACCTCCGCCATGTTGTGCGAGGCCAGCAGGATGGTGCAGCCGCTTTCGGCCCGATAGCGTTCCAGCCAGCCGCGTACGAGGTCGCCCGTGTCGGGGTCGAGGCTGGCGGTGGGCTCGTCGAGCAGCAGCACGTCCGGGCGGTTGATCAGCGCCTTGGCCAGGGCCACGCGGGTCTTCTGGCCGGCCGATAGCTGCCCGGCTGGGCGGTGCAGGAACTCGCCGAGGTCGAGCTCGCCGGCCAGCTCGCCGATACGCCGTTCAAGCTGGGGCACGTCGTACAGATGGCCATAGACCCGCAAATTCTCGGCCACCGACAGACGTGCCGGCAGGGCGACATACGGGGAGGAGAAGTTCATCCGCGCCAGCGCGGCGAACCGGTCGGTCGCCATGTCGTGGCCGAGGATGCGGATGGAACCGGCGGTGGGAATCAGTATGCCGAGCAGCATGGCGATGGTGGTGGTCTTGCCGGCGCCGTTGCCGCCGAGCAGGCCGAGCGTGCTGCCCCGCGCGGCGGCGAACGAAATGCCGTCCACCGCCAGCGTGGCGCCGTAGCGCTTGGTCAGGGCCTGAACCTGGATCGCTTCCATCCGGTGGGCATAGGCCGGGTTGACCGGTGCCGCCAAGGGGGGCGCCTGCGCGTGGGCTTGGAGCCGGCAGCCGGCCCGCCTAAAAAGGGGTGGCAATGATCGAATTCTCCGAGGCTCCCGCCACCCTCCCTCCGGAAACCCGCATCTACGCCATCGGCGACATCCACGGGTGCCTGGACCAGCTGACGCGCCTGCACGAGGCCATTGCCGAGGACCTGCTCGCCCGCCCGGTGCCCGACGCGCTGCTGCTGCATATCGGCGACTATATCGACCGCGGGCCGGATTCCGCCCAGGTGATCGCCCATCTGCGCGGCCCGGAACTGGTACCCGTCACACGCCTGGTCAATCTGATCGGCAATCACGAGGACATGCTGCTCGCCGCGCTGGCAGCCGAGGACGATGCCCTGGCCGTGCACTGGCTGCAGAACGGCGGCCGCGAAACCCTGGCCAGCTGGTGCGTGCCGCACAAGCTGCCGCGCGCGGCCTGGGCCGAGCGCCTGCCGGCGGCGGACATCGGCTTCCTGCGCGCCCTGGCCCTGTCCCATAGCGAGGGCCCCTATTTCTTCGCCCATGCCGGCATCCGCCCCGGCGTGCCGCTGGACCAGCAGGATCCGCACGACCTGATGTGGATCCGCGAGCCGTTTCTGTCGTTCAAGGGCGATCTGGGAGCCGTTGTCGTGCACGGCCACACGCCCGGGCGTGCGCCCGTTGTGCGGCCCAACCGGATCGGCATCGATACCGGCGCGGTGTATGGCGGAGAGCTTACCTGCGCCGTGCTGGAAGCTGACCGGCTCGGCTTTCTGACCGCCTGAGCCTCCGCCAGGGCCAATCATTCCGGCCGATAACGCAACTCTGCCTTGCAACCACCGCCCCATGGCGTTAGGCGTTCAGGATGAATCGTATAGTGCCCGACCGGGATGCGCCGGACCTGATCGCCGCCATCCGCCGCCTCTCGCGCGGCGCCGTGACCGTGATCGGCGACGCCATGCTGGATCGCTACATCTACGGCACCGTCGACCGGGTCAGCCCGGAGGCGCCGATCCAGATTCTGGTGGAGCAGCGCGAGGTTGCAACGCCTGGCGGGGCCGGCAACGTGGTGCGCAACCTGACCGCGCTTGGCGCCGCCGTCGCCTTCGTTTCCATCGTCGGCGACGACCAGGCCGGTTCGGATCTCACCAGCCTGATCGGCGGCCAGCCCGGCGTGGAGCCGTGGCTGCTGGTGCAGGGCTCGCGCACCACCACGGTGAAAACCCGCTACATCGCCGACGGCCAGCAATTGCTGCGCGCGGACCGCGAGGAAACCGCCCCGGTGCATCCCAAGCTGGTGGAGCGCATGCTGCGCATCGCCGGCGACGCCATGGCCGCCACCAGTGTCACCGTGCTGTCGGACTACGCCAAGGGCCTGCTGGCCGGCGACGTGCCCGCCCAACTGATGGCGCTGGCCCGCAAATCCGGCCGCATGGTCATCGTCGACTCCCGCACCGCCGACTACGCGCCCTTCGCCGGGGCGGACCTGATCACCCCCAACCGCCGCGAACTCGCCGCCGCAACCGGCATGCCCGCCCACACCCAGGCGGAGATCATCGCCGCCGCCACCGCGCTGCGCAACCGGCACGGCTTTGGCGCGGTGCTGGTGACCCGCGGGTCGGACGGCATGACGCTGCTGGACGGCGGCGACATTCGCCATTTTCCGGCTGAGGCCGCCGTGGTGGTGGACCTGTCGGGGGTGGGAGATACCGTGATCGCCACACTGGCCGCAGGGCTGGCGGCGGGGCTGGAGATGCCGGTCGCCGTCCGGCTGTCCAACATCGCCGCGGGGATCGTGGTGGGCAAGCCCGGCATCATGACCGCGACGCAGGAAGAACTGGTGACCGAGATCGCGCCCGGCCACACGGTTGTCGCTGGACGCTGATCCGGGGCGACGCAAGATTGGGGCTCTGCCCCAAACCCCGCAAGGAGCCTGGGGCCCCTTGACCCCCATTACACGGGAGAGCGTCTTGAGCCGCATGCCGACCCTTGGACGCAGGGCCTTGCTGCTGGCGCTTGCGGCCGGCTGGCCGATGCCCGCCCTGGCGCGCGGCTTCGCCGAAACAACCGGCAGCGTGTTCACCGGCCCGCCGAAGGATGCGCTCGCGCCGCCACGCATCATCGAAATTCCCATCCCCCCGTTTCCCGACATCCACGCGATCTGGGGTTCCAGCGGGCGCGACGACTCCGGAAGAATTTGGTTCGGCGTCTCGGCCGTCAACGATCATTATTCCGCGCACCTCATGCAGTACGATCCCGCCTCCGGGCGCATGACCGACCGTGGCGACGTGCTGTCGGCACTGGCCGCCGTGCGACCGCTCCGGCCGGGCGAAGGCCAGATCAAGATCCATTCCAAATTGATCGAGGCCGATGACGGCTATCTGTATTTCAGCTCCACCGACGAGGAAGGCGAGGGCGAGGACGGCAGCGCGCCACCGAAATGGGGTTCGCATCTTTGGCGGGTACGCCCGGAGAACCCCGTTTGGGAACATATGCTGGCCGTGCCGGAGGGACTGACCTGCGCCGGCGGCGCGGGACGCTGGATCTACGCCCTCGGCTACTGGAACCATGTGCTCTACCGATACGATACGAAAACCGGCGATATCCGCCGCCGCGAGGTCGGCTCGGTCGGCGGCCACATGTGCCGCAATCTGCTGGTCGATGCCCGGGGCCACGCGTATGTGCCGCGCGTGACCCGGGGCGCCTCCGGCCTGGAAGCGCAACTGATCGAATTCGATCCGGACCTGAACGAAATCGCCGCCACCCGGCTGGAGCACTACGCCGACGGCCAGACCCCGGCGGACGCGCACGGCGTCATCGGCTTCACCTTCCTGGCCGACCGGTCGATCGTGTTCGCCACCGGGGTGGGGCATCTGTACCGGATCGTGCCGAATGGAACCTCTCCGTCGGCGGTTCACTCCGTGGGCTGGTTTCACCCGAAGGGCATCGCCTACACGCCAAGCCTGTTCGTGTGGGACGGCATAGACCGCATCGCCGGTCTCGGCATTGTCGCTGGTGGCTTGTGGGACTGGATCGTCTTCGACCTGGCCACCAGAAAATCGAACGCGGTGCCCTTTCCGCATCCGTTCACCAACCCCGTGCTGTTCTACGGATCACAGACACGCGACGACCAGGGGCGCTTCTACGTGGTCGGCCGGCGGCATGAGGGCGAGGGCCGGCTGCCGGTCATTCTGCAGTTGACGGCCGGCTGAGACGGCCGGGCGACCGGTGCAACTGGCGCGGGTGGAAAGCTATATACGGATCTGTGACTGATTTATTCACTAATCGGATCGTGGAGGTACGCTGTCGGGATTAAGCCTACTCCCGCACTCATCCTGAACTTCGCCGGCCGCATCCTGGGCTTCCAGGCCCGGGACAAGATCGATCTTCCCGGGGTGTCCACCGATCAAGCCGTCTATGGCTCGGGCGCCCTGACACTCTCCAAGGCGGGCGTCACGACCGCGACCATGGTATTGGCCAGCGGCAGCTACAGCACCGGCACCGGCACCGGCACCTCCCTGGTGCTCGCCGATCCCATACTTACCCTGGACGTCAACGGGCCGCTTTCCTCCAAACGCAATATTTTCGACAGCGCCGGCAAGATCTCGGTGGCATCCGGCCAGAAGATCGCCAGCGCGGGCGTAATCCATGGAGCGGTGCTGAACAACGGCACGATCGATGCCGCGGCTGCGAACCAAACCTTGGAAATCACCGACATTATCAGCGGCGGCGTTCTGACGCTGAGCGCGCTCGACGCCTATCTGCGCCTGAATAAGCTCCCCGAGTTCACGCAAACCGCTATTTTCGGGTCGGACACAAATCAAAACCTATACTGACGGCGCCGGGGGCGGTCTACTCCGGCGCTGGCGACGGGATGGTGGGCCCCGGAGCGGTCCGCCGACAGCCTGGCGCGCTGGACCGACGGGGCGGCGGAGATCGCCTTGCCGCCCGGCGTGCGGCGGATCGACGTGCACCTGGCCGGGGAGATGCACTATCCCTCGGCGACCGCTCAGCCCACCCTGGCAAGCGTGGCAGCATAGGGGCGCCGGATGTTCCTGCCGCGGCGATTTGTGATTGCGCGCCCGCTCCGGCCGTTGCACGCTGCTATACGGACGAAACCGCAACAACCTACCTGGAAAGGTGGGTCCGAAAATGTCGGCGATCACCGCATCCGCCAAGGCGTTCTTCAATGCCTGCGAGACCGGCAAGGGCTGGGAAGTGTGCAAGGCCCATTGCACGCCGAACGCAACCTTCACCGCCCAGGCGGAACCGTTGGCGGATGTGAAGACCCTGCAGCAATACACCGACTGGATGAAGGGCCTGCTGACGGTGCTTACCGACGGTAGTTACGAGATAAAATCCTTCGCCACCGACGCCGAGCGCAACAATGTCTGCGCCTATGGCGTCTTCACCGGCACCCACCTGTCCGGCGGACCGATCCCGCCTACCGGCAAGACAACAAAGACCGACTATGTCTACGTCATGCAATTCGACGGGGGAAAGATCGCCCACATGACCAAGATCTGGAACGCCGGGCTGGCCCTGAAGGAACTCGGCTGGGCCTGATCCGACCCAGCCGTATATCGATCAGGCCGCCTGTTCGGTGGTCGGGTCGATCATCTTGCGCACTTCGGTCACCTTGGTGGCCGGAAACCCGCTGATCTCGGCGTGCTTGTGGATGATCGCCTCATCCTTCGCGAGGTAGACGCAGAAGGTCTTGTTGTCAGAGACGTAGCTCTCCAGCCACTGGATGTCCGGTCCGAGGTGGCGCAGCACCTCGTTCGACTTCGCCGCCGCGCCGCGCAGCTGTTCGCGCTCGAACGAGCCGACTGCCGGAATGTCCCGCTCGATGATGAACTTGCGCAACGCCATGGGTGTCTCCTTACATTTCCTGCTTCGAAACGACATCGTGAAGAACCTTTGCCACGCTGTCAATTCACGGCGCGTGGGCGCCTGGCCGTCAGGCCCGCCGCAACAGGAACAGCCCCTGCTCGCCGAACAGATTGGCCAGCCGGCGAAACCGTTTCCAGGGTCCGCGCCTGCCGGCGTCGTCGGCCGCCAGCCAGCTTTCCACGGCGTAGCCTTCCCGCGCGCACAAATCGAAGAAGTCCTGGATCGTGCAGGGATGGATGTTCGGCGTTTCGTACCAGTGGCGGTTCCAGGTCGCCGTCATCGGCATCCGCCCGCTGGCCAGCAATTGCAGGCGCAGCCGCCAATGGCCGAAATTGGGGAAGCTGACCACCGCCCGCGTGCCGATGCGCAGCATCTGGCGCAGCACCTCGCGCGGCTGTTCCACCGCCTGCAGCGTCCTGGACAGGACGACGTAGTCGAACGCCGCGTCAGGGTAGTGCTGCAGATCGCTGTCCGCGTCGCCGTGCATCACCGGCAACCCATGCGACACCGCGCGGGTGACCTCTGCCATGTCGATCTCGATGCCGCGCGCGTCGCATTGCTTGGTGCGGAACAGATGCTCGATCAGCATGCCGTCACCGCAGCCGATATCCAGAACGCGGGTGCCGGGCGCGATCATTTCGGCCATCAGCCGCAGATCGACCCGCATGTTCTTCGCGACATGCCGGATCGGGGCCAGATCGGGGGCGAAATCGTTCATCGCCCCGAACTCCATTCCGCCAGGCCGGCATGCACCGCGCAGCCCTGCAGGAAGCCGGCCAGGGTGCGGTGGAAATCCGGCTCGTCCAGCAGGAACGCGTCATGCCCCTTGTCGGTGGGGATTTCCACGAAACTCACATTCGCCGCCGCCCGGTTCAGCGCGCGCGCCACCGCGCGGCTTTCGGCCGTCGGGAACAGCCAGTCGGAGGTGAACGACACGATCAGGAACCGGGTCTTGGTGCCGCGGAACGCCGCCGCGAGGTCGCCGCCGTGCTCGGCCGCAAGGTCGAAGTAATCCATCGCCCGGGTGATGGTCAGGTAGGAATTGGCGTCGAACCGGTGCACGAAGGTGCTGCCCTGGTGGCGCAGGTAGCTCTCCACCTCGAACATGTCGCCGAACAGCGAGATCGCCTCGCCGGGGCCTTTCGGCGCGTTCTGCAACCGCCGGCCGAATTTGCGGGTCAGCGCCTGCTCGGACAGATAGGTGATGTGCGCGCACATCCGAGCCACCGCCAGGCCACGCGCCGGGATTTTGCCGAACTCCCAGTAGCGCCCGCCATTCCAGTCCGGGTCGGCGAAGATCGCCTGGCGGCCGACCTCGTGGAAGGCGATGTTCTGCGCCGAATGATACGCCGCCGCGGCCACCGGCACCGCGGCGAACACCATCTCCGGGAACCGCGCCGCCCATTCCAGCACCTGCATGCCGCCCATGGAGCCGCCGATCACGGCGAACAGCCGGCCGATGCCCAGATGGTCGATCAGCATTTTCTGCGCGCAGACCATGTCGCCGATCGTCACCGGCGGGAAGTCCGTGCCCCAAACCTTTTCTTCCCCGTGGGCTGCCTCATCGGGAGAAAAATCATCGCGCAGGCTGCGCGGCCCGGTGCTGCCCATGCAGCCGCCCAGCACATTGGCGCAGATGACGAAGAACTTGTTGGTATCCACCGGGCGCCCGGGCCCGACCACGGCGTCCCACCAGCCGGCCTTGCCGGTGACGGGGTGCGGCTCGGCCACATACTGGTCCCCGGTCAGTGCATGGCAGACCAGAACGGCGTTGCTGCGTTGCGCGTTGAGGGTTCCATAGGTGCGATAGGCCACGGTCACCCGGTCCAGGCGGCTGCCGCATTCCAGCACCATCCCCTGCGGAAAGGTGATCTGGGTGTGCGCAATCTCGTCGATCGGGTCCAGCGTGCTCATAGGATCCTTTGCATAGGCCGATGCCGCCCCCGCTCGCAACCCGTTCGCCAGCGGATGCACCGGGCCGGGGGCCGGACGGGCACCGGTCAGATGGGTATCACGGCAAAGGTTTGCAGCACGGCCCGCTTCGGCTATCTGTTCCGGCCCGCTCCCGGCGGGTTCCATCCCGTCAGTCCCAGGGTCGAAATCCGTATGTCCAGCACCGCCTCCGCGAACAGCGCCCCTTCCGCCGATGCTGCATCCGAGATGGGGGCCAGCCGCCTCGCCGCACTCCGGGCCGAGTTGGACCGGATCGACGACGCCGTGCACGACCTGCTGATGCAGCGGGCGGAGGTGGTCGCCCAGGTCGCCACCACCGGCAAGGGCCGCGTCGCGCTGCGCGCCGGGCGGGAGGCGGCGATCATCCGCCGGTTGCTGGCGCGCCACGGCGGCACGCTGCCGAAGCAGTCCCTGGTGCGCCTTTGGCGAGAGTTGCTGGCTGCCACCACCTCGATGCAAGGTGCCTACATCATCGCGGTCTGCGACACCGATCCCGCCGGCGGTTTCACCCAGGCCGCGCGCGAGCATTTCGGCGCCCTGACGCCGGTGCACGTCCATCGCAGCCCGGCCCAGGCGCTGGCCGAGATCGCCGCCGGCACCGCCAGCGTGGCGGTGCTGCCGCTGCCCCAGGAGTCCGAGGCGCCGCGCGATGCCTGGTGGACCGCGCTGCTGCAGAAGGACGAGCCGCGCATCCATGTCCTGGCCCGCCTGCCGTTCTGGGCCCAGCGGCCGGAAGGCACGACCGCCGTGCAGGCGCTGGTGGTCGGCGCGGTCGCGCCGGATGCGACCGACGACGACCGCTCCCTGCTCGGCATGGAGCTGGCGCTGGATGTCAGCCGCACCCGCCTGACCGCCGCTCTGACCACCGCCGGCTTCGAGCCCGGTACCGTGATCCTGCGCCGTGACCCCGGCGCCGCCGTCGCGCACGCGCTGGCCGATGTCGCCGGCCACGTGACCGAGACCGATGCGCGCCTGGACGCCGTGCAGTCGGTGCTGCACCGCCCGGTGGTGCTCGGCGCCTACGCGGTGCCGGTGAATGGAGCCGTGAAATGACGCCGCCCCCCGCTGGCCCGCGCCCCACTGGCCCGCGCCCCAATGGCCCCCGCCCTCGCCCCGAAATCCTGGAAATCTCCCCCTATGTCGGCGGCGAGTCGAAGCTGCCCGGCGTCAACCGCACCATCAAGCTGTCCTCCAACGAAGGCGCCTTTGGCGTGCCACCCGGCGCGCAGGCCGCCTATCTGGCGATGGCCGGCGAGTTGCACCGCTATCCCGACGGCTCCGCGATCGAGTTGCGCCGCGCCATCGGCGCCAGGTTCCACCTCGACCCCGAGCGCATCGTCTGCGGCGCCGGGTCGGACGACCTGCTGTATCAGCTCTGCCTCGCCTATGGCGGGCCGGGCACCGAGATCATCATGTCGGCGCATGGCTTCTCGATCTACCAGATCGCCGGCACCTATTCCGGCGCCAGGGTGCTGAAGACGCCGGAGCGAAACCTGACCGCAGATGTGGACGCGATGCTGGCCGCTGTTTCGCCGGCCACGCGAATTGTGTTCCTGGCCAACCCGAACAACCCCACCGGCAGCACGGTGCCGCAGGCCGAGGTGATGCGCCTGCGCAAAGCCCTGCCGCCAAATGTGTTGCTGGTGCTGGACGCGGCCTATGCCGAGTATGTCGACCGGCCCGACTACGATGCCGGGGTGCAGCTGGTCGATGCCGGCGACAACACGGTGATGACCCGCACCTTCAGCAAGATCTTCGGCCTCGGCGGCATGCGCATCGGCTGGGCCTATGCGCCGCCGGCGGTGATCGACGTGCTGAACCGGGTGCGCGGGCCGTTCAACGTATCGGTCCCGGCGCAGGCAGCCGGCATCGCCGCGCTGGCGGAGCCGGGCTGGATGGAGAAGTCGGTCGCCCACAACATTGAATACCGCGCCATTCTGACCGGCCGGCTGCGCGCCGCCGGCATCAAGGTCTGGCCGAGCGACGGCAATTTCGTGCTGGCCGATTACGGCACGCCCGAGCACGCCGACGCGGCCAATGCCTTCTTTCATTCGCGCGGCATCATCGTTCGCGCGGTGCGCGGCTACGGCTTGCCGCATTGCCTGCGCATCACCATCGGCACCGCCGAGGAGGTGGGTCTGATCGCGGACGCCATGGACGCCTTCATGGCGACGCAAGACTGGAAGACCCATGCCTGAACCGCTGTTTAAGCGCCTGACCCTCGTCGGTATCGGCCTGATCGGCAGCTCCGTCGCGCGCATCGCCAGGCACCGCGGCGACCTCGCGTCCGAGATCGTCGTCAGCGCCCGCACGCAGAAGACCCTCGACCGGGTGATGGAACTCGGCATCGCCGACCGGGTGGAGCTAGACCCTGGCCGCGCCGTCGAGGGCGCCGATGGCGTGATGCTCTGCGCGCCCGTCGGCGCCTTTGCCGATCTGGCCGCCGCCATCGCGCCGCATCTGGCGCCGGGCGCGATCCTGACCGATGTCGGCTCCACCAAGGTTTCGGTGATCCGCGACGTCGGCCCGCTGGTGCCGGACGGCGTGCATTTCGTGCCGGCCCACCCGATCGCCGGCACCGAGTATTCCGGCCCGGATTCCGGCTTCATCACCCTGTTCGAGAACCGCTGGACCCTGCTGACGCCGCCGCCCGGAACCGATCCGGCAGCGGTGGCGAAGATCGAGGAACTCTGGCGCCGCTGCGGCTCGATGGTCGAAACCATGGAGCCGGCGCATCACGACCGGGTGCTGGCCATCGTCAGCCATCTGCCGCACCTGATCGCCTTCACCATCTGCGGCACGGCCGACGACCTGGAGGACGAAAGCCGCGAGGAAGTGCTGAAATTCGCCGCCTCCGGGTTTCGCGACTTCACCCGCATCGCCGCGTCCGATCCGGTGATGTGGCGCGACATCTTCCTGAACAACCGTGACGCGCTGCTGGAAATGCTGGCCCGCTTCATGGAGGACGCGCAGGCGATGTCGCGCGCCGTCCGCTGGGGGGACGGGACGTATATCGAGGACAGGGTGAAGCGCAGCCGCGCGATCCGCCAGAGCCTGATCGACCTGAAACAGGCCTGAGCCGGATTATCCCGCGGCCACGGCCTGAGACGGGGAATAGCGGCGCGGCTTCCCGCCGCGCCCGCGTGGACAGCCGCCGATCCAGTCGCCACTATGCCGCCGGTTCGAGCTTGGCACGGGGAGCGCTGGCGGCAGGTGGGCGAGATTGTTACTTTCAATGACATTTCGAAGAGCTACGACGGCCACAACTACGTTGTCCGCGGGCTCGAACTCGCCATCGCCCAGGGCGAGTTCCTGACCCTGCTCGGCCCCTCCGGCTCGGGCAAGACCACCACGCTGATGATGCTGGCCGGCTTCGAGACCCCCACCTCCGGCGAAATCTACCTCGACGGCAAGCCGCTCTCCCGCCGCCCGCCGCATGAGCGCGACATCGGCATGGTGTTCCAGAACTACGCCCTGTTCCCGCATCTGACCGTGGCCGAGAACCTCGCCTTCCCGCTGGAGGTGCGCCGGCGCCCCAAGGCCGAAATCCGCACGCGCGTTGCCGCCGCGCTGGAGATGGTGCGCCTGCCGCAGGTGGGCGCCCGCCGTCCCTCGCAGCTCTCCGGCGGTCAGCAGCAGCGCGTGGCGCTCGCCCGCGCCCTGGTGTTCGAGCCGCGCCTGGTGCTGATGGACGAGCCGCTGGGCGCGCTGGACAAGCAGCTGCGCGACCACATGCAGTACGAGATCCGCGCCCTGCACGACCGCCTCGGCGTCACCGTGGTCTATGTCACGCACGACCAGTCCGAGGCGCTGACCATGTCCAACCGCATCGCCGTGTTCGCCGCCGGCCGGGTGCGCCAGCTTGCCACCCCGGATGTGCTCTACGAGACGCCCGCCGACCTGTTCGTGGCCACCTTCGTGGGCGAGAGCAACCTGTTCACCGGCGCCGTCGCCGCGCGCGACGCGGATACGGCGTGCGTCGCGCTGGACGACGGTACCAGGGTTCTGGCCACCGCCATGGACGTGGGCGCCGCGGGCGCGACCGGCGTGGTGATGGTGCGTCCGGAGAAGCTGTTGCTGGGCCCGGCCGCGGCCGGCTGCGACAATCGCTTCAGCGCCCGGGTGGAAGACGTGGTCTACCACGGCGACCACCTGCGGGTGCGCCTGGCCGCGTTCGGGCGCGACGACATCATCGGCCGCATGCCGACCGGCGGCAGCGGCCAGCCGGCCATCGGCAGCACGCTCGCCTTCGGCTTCCGCGCCACCGACGCGCGCGCCTACGAACCTGCGCACGGCGCCGGCTGATGCGCATCCATCGCGGCCCGCCGGCCGCGTAACATCCATCGCGGCCCGCCGGCCGCGCAACATCCATCGCGGCCCGTCGGCCGCGCAACAAGGGAGACTGCCATGAACACCCGCCTGACCATCCTGCTGGGGTCCACCCTCGCCCTGGGCCTCGCCCTGGGCCTCGCCGGGGCCGCGCAGGCGCGCGAGCTCACCGTCGTTTCCTGGGGCGGCGCCTACCAGAAGGCGCAGAACGAGGTCTATTTCGCCCCGTTCAAGGCTGCCGGCAACAAGATGATCGACGAGTCCTGGGACGGCGGCGTCGGCGTGCTGCGCGCCAAGGTTCAGGGCGGCAACGCCGGCTGGGACGTGGTGCAGGTGGAGTCCGACGAGTTGCAGCTCGGCTGCGAGGAGGGCCTCTACGAGACGCTCGACTTCAGCAAGATCGGCGGCAAGGACGCCTACATCCCCGACGCGGTGAACAAATGCGGCGTCGGTGCGATCCTGTACGACTTCGTGCTCGGCTACGACAAGGACAAGATCGCGGCGGCCAACGCGCCCAAAGGCTGGGCCGACTTCTTCGACACCACGAAGTATCCCGGCAAGCGCGCCCTGCGCCTCGGCGCCAAGACCAACCTGGAGATCGCCCTGATGGCGGACGGCGTGGCGCCGGCGGACGTCTACAATGTACTGAAGACCCCAGCCGGGGTGGACCGCGCCTTCAAGAAGCTCGACACCATCAAGAAGGACCTGGTTTTCTGGAAGTCCGGCGCCCAGCCGCCGCAGTTCCTGGCGTCGGGCGAGGTGGTGATGACCTCGGTCTATAACGGCCGCATCGATGCCGCCAACCACGACGACCACCGCAACTTCGGCATCGTCTGGAACCAGGCGCTCTATACGCTGGATTCCTGGGTGATCCTGAAGGGCTCGCCGAACACCGCCGAGGCCTACAAATTCCTCGACTTCGTGGGCCAGGCCAAGAACCAGGCGAAGCTGCCCAACTTCATCGCCTACGGCGTGACCAACAAGGCGGCCACCCCGCTGATTGACCCGAAGCGCCTGCCCGACCTGCCGACCGCGCCGGACAACATCAAGAACGCGATCCCCATCAGCACCGCGTTCTGGCTGGAGAACAACGACCGGCTGACCGAGCGCTTCAACAAGTGGGCGGCGCAGAACTGAGCGCCACCCCCACGATGGCGTTGCAGGGCATGGACGGCGCGGCCGCCCGTGCCCTGCGACGCGACCATTCCCGTGCGGAGCGGCGCCGCCGCCTGCAGGCGATCGGCCTGGTGGCGCCGCTGTTCCTGTTCCTGCTGTTCACCTTCGTCGGCCCCATCGCCGACATGCTGCGCCGCTCGGTGGTCGACACCGACCTCGCAGCCATCTGGCCGCGCACCGCCGCGGCAATGCATGCCTGGGACGGTGCGGGCCTGCCGCCGGACAGCGCGTTCAACGCCCTCGGCGAGGACATCCGCGACAGTGCGGATGCCGGCCGTGTGGCGGTGGCGGCGCAACGGCTGAACTACCCCATCCTGGGCGGGCGCAGCCTGGTGATGGGCATGGCGCGCCTCGCGGGCGCGCTGGACGGCAAGCCGCCGCCGCAGGGCTGGAAGGCCGCCTTCCTGGACGCCGACCCCTCCTGGGGCAACCGCGACACCTGGGTGGCGATACGCCGCGCCAGCGGTCCGGTCACCGACTACTTCCTGCTCAACGCGCTCGACCTGCGCAAGGACGCGGCCGGCCACCTGCACCACGCGCCTGACGGCATCTTCCTGTCGATCCTGTGGCGCACCTTCTCCGTTTCCGGCCTCGTCACCCTGTTCGCCCTGCTGCTGGGTTATCCGCTGGCCTATGTGATGTCGCACAGCTCCCGCCGGGTGGCCGGCATCCTCACGCTGTTCGTGCTGCTGCCGTTCTGGACGTCGCTGCTGGTGCGCACCGCCGCCTGGATCGTGCTGCTGCAGGACCAGGGCATCGTCAACAAGGCGCTTATCGCCATCGGACTGATCGACCATCCGGTGCGGCTGATGTTCAACCGCGTCGGCGTGGTGGTCGCCATGGTGCATGTGCTGCTGCCGTTCATGGTGCTGCCGCTGGCCGCCGTGATGCGCGGCATCCGGCCCGAGACGGTGCGTGCCGCGCGCTCGCTGGGCGCCCCCCCCTGGACCGCGTTCCGCCGCATCTACGTGCCGCAGACCATGCCCGGCGTGGGGGCGGGCGTGCTGCTCGTGTTCATCTCGGCAATCGGCTACTATATCACCCCGGCGCTGGTGGGCGGGGCGGACGACCAGATGCTGTCGTACTTCATCGCCTTCTATACCAACGAGACGGTGAACTGGGGCCTTGCCTCGGCGCTGGCCGTGGTGCTGTTGGGCGCCACTGCCGTGCTTTCCATGGTCTATGCCCGCGTCGTCTCCGGCCGCGGGGCGCTGGTGGGATGAGCGCGCGGGCCGGCATGCCGCTCACGCCGGTCGAGCGGGTGGGTGCCGTCGCCCTGGGCGCGTTCGCCGTGCTGGTGGCGCTGTTCCTGATCGCGCCGCTGCTGGCCATCCTGCCGCTCTCGCTCAGCAACGGCGAGTTCCTCGTCTACCCGATCCGTGGCCTGTCGCTCCGCTGGTTCGACACCTTCTTCCATTCCGAGCGCTGGGCAACGGCGATCCGCAACAGCTTCTTCATCGGCAGCCTCGCCGCGGTCCTCGCCACCGCGCTCGGCACGCTGGCCGCGGTCGGGCTGGCGCGGGCCACCTTCCGCGGCCGCAGGTTCGTCACCGCCGTGCTGCTCTCGCCGCTGATCGTGCCGATCGTGATCTACGCTGTGGGGCTTTACTTCTTCTTCGCCCGCGTGGGGCTGACGCAGACCTATACGGGCATCATCCTGGCGCATGCGGCGCTGGGCAGCCCGTTTGTCGTGGTCACGGTCGGCGCCTCCCTCGCGAATTTCGATTTCAACCTGATGCGCGCCGCCGCCGGCCTGGGCGCCTCGCCGCTCCACGCCTTCCGCCGGGTGATGCTGCCGATCGTGCTGCCGGGCGTGGTCACCGGCGCGCTGTTCGCCTTCGCCGCCTCGTTCGACGAGGTGGTGACGGTGATCTTCCTGGCCGCCCCGCAGCAGCGCACGATCCCGCGCGAGATGTTCTCCGGCATCCGCGAAAACATCTCCCCGATCATCGCCGCCGCCTCGGCCGCGATGATCGCCACCGCGATCGTGCTGGTGATCGCGGTGCATTGGCTCCGCCGCCGCAGCCTGCGCGGGCGGCTCCCGACGTAGCGCGGCAGTGGCCGGCAGCCTGTTCGGTTTGCATTCAATCGCGCCGCCTATCCGGAGCCGACCCAGGGAAGTACGTGGATAGGGCTCTACTGCGCCGGATCCACACGGGACGCCTTGCCGAGTGTGTTTCTGCCGTCTTATCCCTGCCCATTACAAGATACAGACTTGCGTTGAGGGCATGACAGGATCATCGTTTGTCGTCGCCGGCGCGACCGGCGCCGCACGCTCATATCAGGGGAGTTCAACCTCATGATTACCCGCCGCTCTACCTTCAGGATCGCGACCGGGATTGCCTCCGCGGCAGTCCTTGGCTCCCCGGCGGCCTACGCCGCCGATCAGGCGGTCAAGGTCGGGATCGATCTTTCGTTCACGGGAGCCGACGCCGAGACGGCGGCACGCATCGCCAATGGCGCCATTCTGGCGTTCGAGGACGCCAACGCGGCGCATACCGTCAAGGGCGTGACGTTCGAACTCGTGAAATACGACGACGCCACCGCCACGGCCGGGCAATACGATCCGGCCCAGGCCGCGACGAATGCGCGCAAGATGGTTTCGGACAAGGACTATATCGCCGCAATCGGTCCGCAGATGTCGGGGGCCGGCAAGGCCATGTCGCCGATCCTCAGCGCGGGCAACCTCGCCACGATCACGCCGTCTTCCACCAATCCCGACATCACGGATCCGAAATTCGCCGCCGAGTACCGACCGGCCGGCAAGGCGATCTACTTCCGCACCGTCGCGACGGACGCCTATCAGGGCCCGAACATGGCCAACTATATGGCCGAGAAGCTGAAGATCAAATCGGTCTACGTGCTCGACGATTCCGGCGCCTACGGCGTCGGCCTGGCCGATGCGTTCCAGAAGCAGGCCGAGGCAAAGGGGGTCAAGGTGCTGGGCCGCGACCGGCTCGATCCGAAGGCCGCGGATTACTCGGCCATCCTGACGAAGATCAAGGCGGCCGCGCCGGACGCGCTCTATTATGGCGGCGTTGGCCAGGCCGGCGTGAAACTGGCCAAGCAGGCCTATGAAATCATTCCAAACGTGATCAAGGCCGGCGGAGATGGGATGCAAAGCGCCGACCTGCTGAAGGGTGCCGGCTTCCCGGCGGTGCAAGGCTGGTATGCCACGGTCGCCTCGCCGCATGTGACCGACGATCCGAAGACCGCCAAATTCCGGGAACGCTATTTCGCCCGGTTCAAGATCTATCCGGATGACTACACCGTGACCTGCTACACGGCCGCGCAGGTGATTATCGCCGCCGCACAGAAGGTCGCGGCCACCGGCAAGCCCGTCACCCGCGATGCGGTGCGCGATGCCATCCAGAATGTCGCGTTGCCCGACAGCATGCTCGGCCCGATCCAGTTCGACGAGAACGGCGATCTGAAGAACAAGATCATCAGCGTGTTTCAGATCCAGAAAGACGACAAGCACCCGCTTGATGATCCGGCCTCGCAGTACAAGTACGTGGGCGTGGCGCCGATGTCCTGATGGTCCAGTCCTGATGGTCCAGTCCTGATGACTCTGAGCCGCACCACCGGGAGGAGCCCCGGGTGACCGCCGTTGATCTGTTTGTCCAGCAACTGATCAACGGCCTCAGTCTCGGGGCGATGTATTCGCTCCTCGCTCTGGGGTTCACCCTGGTCTACGGCATCATGGAGTTGATTAACTTCTCGCACTTCAACGTGTTCATGGTGGGCTGCATGATCGCCATGCTGACGCTGCAGGCGATGGGATTGTCGGGGCAGTCGGTCATTCTCAGCGGAGCGCCGTTGGTGCTCACGCTGCTGGCGGGCTTTGGCGTCAGCATGGTGCTGTGCGGCTTCATCGGCGTGGGCATCGAACGCTTCCTGTTGCGTCCGTTGCGCGACGTGAAGGGCCCGGCGGCGATGATCACGACGATCGGCGTGTCCTATGTGCTGTTCAATCTGGTGCTGCTGACACTCGGATCGGATTCGAAGAACTTCCCCAATCCGCTGCCGCCGGTCGTGTTCCCGATCGGCGGCGCGGTACTTCGGCTGCGGGAGGTGCTGATCTGGATCACCGCAGCCGTGATGATGTTCGCGCTGAACTACTTCACCCGGTACACCAAGCTCGGCAAGGCCATGCGCGCGACCGCGCAGGACCCCGAGGCGGCGCGCATGATGGGCGTCGAGGTCGATCGCGTGATCATGATCTCGTTCTTTATCGGCTCCGCCCTGGCCGGGGCGTCGGGGATGATCTTCGGCCTGTATTACAACCTCGCCAAGGTGGATATCGGCTTCGCCGCCGGATTGCGCGCCTTCACCGCCGCCGTTCTGGGCGGGATCGGCAATGTGCCGGGCGCGATGCTTGGCGGTGTGCTGATCGGATTGATCGAGGCGATGAGCGCGCAGGCGCTCGGTTCCGCCTGGTCGGACGTTGTGATCTTCAGCCTGCTCGTGCTGGTGCTGGTGTTTCGCCCGGCCGGGTTGTTGGGCCGGCTGGCGCCGAACAAATCGTGATGAAGGCGCTCGATGCCATGTTCACCTCGATCGCGGTCCGGCCGTTCGCCGGCATGGCGCCGGAACGGCGCCGCGCGCTCGGATTGCTGGTTCTCGCCGCCGTGCTGCTGGCCTTCCCCTACATCCATGACAATGACGGCGACATCGACTCGGCCGCCAACGCGATGTCCTACGCCGTACTGGCGCTTGGCCTGAACATCGTGGTCGGGTTCGCCGGGCTGCTCGATCTCGGCTATGCGGCGTTCTTCGCGATCGGGGCCTATTACTACGGTATCTTCTCCAGTTTTCAGGTAATGCCGCCATGGAGCGGCTTCTGGGATCCGTTTGCGATGCTGGGGCTGGTCGAAAAGATCAACCGGGGCGGCCCGGACCTGGTGCATTTCACGTTATCGTTCTGGCTCGCATTGCCGACCGCGGCGGTCGTCACGGCCTTTTTCGGGATCCTGTTCGGGGCGCCAACCCTGCGGCTTCGCGGCGATTACCTTGCCATCGTCACGCTTGGCTTTGGGGAGATCGTGCCAATCGTCGCGCGCAACGTCGATAGCGTGACAAACGGTGCGGCCGGGCTGAATGGCATACAGGCGCCGAAACTGTTCGGCCACAGCTTCGGCGTGTCCGCGACGCCCTATTACTATGTCGGCCTCGCGCTGGTGGCCCTGCTGATCTTTGTTAGTCTGCGACTTCGGGATTCGCGGATCGGCCGGGCCTGGATGGCGATCCGCGAGGACGCAACGGCGGCCAGTGCGATGGGGATCAACCTGACGCGGTTCAAGCTGATGGCCTTCGCCATCGGCGCCGCGTTCGCCGGCATGACCGGGGTGTATTTCGTCGCCAAGCTGCAGACCGCGACACCGGAGATGTTCAATTTCGCAGTCTCCTCGATGCTGCTGGTGATGGTGGTGCTGGGCGGCATGGGCAGCGTGTGGGGCGTCGTGCTCGGTGCCGTGCTGCTGCAATTGCTGCAGACCTGGTTTCTGCCTGAACTGACGGGATGGGTGCACCAGCTTGGAGCCGCGCTCGGCGCACCGTTGCTACAGCAGATCGATTTCGTCAATTCCACCCAGTTGATCTTCGGTGTCATCCTGGTGGTGATGATGCTGTTCCGCCGCGACGGCCTGATCCCTGCCACGCGCAAGATGCCGGCCCTTAGCTATGCCGCCCAGCATGCCGAGGTGCGGCGCGGCGGGTTCGTCAACCTGGACCGCATTCCGCGCTGGTCTCCCGCACCGGGCAACGCGTTGGAAGTGCGCGGGGTCACGGTGAAGTTCGGCGGGCTGGTGGCGCTGAACGCGGTGGACCTGACAGTGCCGGCCGGCGGGGTGGTCGCGGTGATCGGACCGAACGGATCGGGCAAATCGACGCTGTTCAATGTCATCACCGGACTGGTCGAGGCGAATGCCGGCAGCATAAAGTTCGAGGGCGCCGAATTGCTCGGCCTGGCGCCGCATCAGGTGCTGGAACGCGGCGTCGCGCGGACGTTCCAGAACATTCGGCTGTTTCCCAATCTGAACGTGCTGGAGAACGTGCTGATCGGCCAGCATGCGCGGCTGCGGTCCGGGCCGTTCGCGTCCGTGCTGCACACGCCCGGCAATCGCGCCGAGGAAGCGGCGGCGACCGGCTGGGCGATGGACATAATCGGTCTGTTCGGCAATCGCCTGATGCCGCGCATCGCACAAACGGTCAGCGGGCTTTCCTACGCCAACCGCCGCCGGGTGGAGATCGCCCGCGCCCTGGCGTCCCGCCCGAAGATCCTGCTGCTGGATGAGCCGACCGCGGGGATGAACCCGGCCGAGACGCTGGAACTCGCCGAGCAGATCAAGAGCCTGCACGAGCTTGGGCTGACCATCCTGCTGATCGAACACAAGCTGGATGTCGTCACCCGGCTGGCCGACCGGGTTGTCGTGCTCGACCACGGTGACAAGATCGCCGAGGGCAGGCCGGACGAAGTGCGCCGCAACGAGGAGGTATTGACCGCCTATCTCGGCCGCGCCGCCCGCGCCGCCCTGATGGAGGAAGATCATGCCAGGTGAGGGCCCCGGCGTGGAACCCGAGACGAGGCCATCGGCGGATACGCTGCTCGAATTTCGTGACGTGAACACCTATTACGGCGACATGCACGCGTTGAAGGACGTGAACTACACGATTGGCCGCGGCGAGATCGTCAGCCTGCTCGGCGGCAATGCCTGCGGCAAGTCCACGACGATGAAAACCATCATGGGGGTTGTTCGTCCGACGACCGGCACGGTGACGTTCGACGGAGTGGCGATCGAGAAGCTGCCTACCAGCGAGCGTGTCCGGCGTGGGATTGTGCCGGTGCTGGAAGCCCGCCGATTGTTTCCGCGCATGACCATCTACGAAAACCTGGAAATGGGGGCCTATACGCGCAAGCGCGGCGCCGAGTTCGATGCGGATCTGGACCGCGTCTACAGCCTGTTTCCACGCGTGAAGGAACGCCAGGGACAATTGGCCGGCACGTTGTCCGGCGGCGAGCAGCAGATGGTCGCCATCGGCCGGGCGCTGATGGCGCATCCCAGGCTGATCTGCATGGACGAGCCGTCCATGGGGTTGTCGCCGCTGTATGTCGAGCAGGTTTTCGACATCATCCAGGAAATCAACCGGCAGGGTACCACCATCTTCATGGTGGAGCAGAACGCCAACATGGCGCTGTCGATCGCGCATCGCGCCTATGTGCTGCAGACCGGGCAGGTGGTGCTGTCCGGCACGGCGGACGAACTGCGGGAGAACCCGATGATACGCGAAGCCTATCTCGGGGAGATGCAGGCCTGACGGCGCGGAACGGGAGGCTTTGATGCCGGAAACACATCTATTCCTTGCCTTTGTTGCCTCGGTTACCGTCCTGATGCTGATACCTGGCCCCAACGTGGCCCTGATCGTGGCCAACAGCATGGCATACGGGGTGCGGTTCGGCCTGTTGACGGTGGCGGGCACGACCTCGGCAATGATCCTGCAGCTTGCGCTTACCGTACTCGGGATGACCGAGGTACTGGGCCGGCTTGGCGCATGGTTCGATTGGGTGCGTTGGATCGGCGTTGCCTACCTGCTCTATCTTGGGATCCTGCAATGGCGGCTTCCGTCCGTGGATCTGACGAAGGTGAAGCCGGCCCGGAAATCCGCGAGCGGGCTATTTTCAAAGGCCTTCCTGGTTTCCCTGACGAACCCGAAGACCCTGTTCTTTTATGGGGCGTTCTTTCCGCAATTCGTTGCCCCGGCGCAGAAACTCAACAGCCAGCTGGCGGTGCTGTGCACGACCTTCCTGCTGATCGCTGTGCTGGTGGACAGTACATGGTCCATGGCCGCCAACCACGCACGGAGCCTTTTGGCGCCCCATGGAAGGCTGAGAAACCGCCTGACCGGCGGCGTTCTTGTGGGCGCCGCCGTGGCTCTCGCGGCCGCCCGCACGAAGTGATGACGCCTGGAGCGATGCATGGGCGCGTCCGAGGCCTCGCCCGGCTTCGGTAGCGATCGCCACCTTGCCGTGAAGCCTGCCTCACTCGCCCATCGCTTCACGGGTCGGCATCCCGCTCAGTGCGGGGTGAAATCCGTCATCTGTTCTCCAAGATGGCATCCGCGATCTTTTCCGCCGTCATGATCGTCGGAATGTTGGTATTGGCGCAGGGCACCACGGGGAAGATGGAGGCATCGACCACCCGAAGCCCGGTGATCCCGCGAACCCGTCCGGCCGGGTCTGTCACCGCCATAGGATCGTCGTCCGCGCCCATGCGGCAGGTGCAGGAGGCATGCCAGACGCCGACCGCGGCCTTGCGGATGAAGGCCTCCGCCTCTTCCTCGTCGTTGCAAACACCGTCCTGTGTGAAGCCTTCCATAATCAGCTTCTGGATCAACATGCGGCGCAGGAAACCGGGTCCGTCCAGCAATTTGGCCATGATGCCGGTAAGGATCCGGTTCTTGGTGTTGATGACACCGACCTGCCGCACCTTGTCCGAGTAGCTGGCTGGGAACGGGTCGCTCATGACCCGTCGCATCGCCGGGGTGTCGTAGAGCGGGGTGAGGCGGCGGATACCGTCGGCGATCCGGTCGAGGTCCCGCTTGTCCGATAGCAGATTGAATTCCACCTCGGGTTCGTCCGCCCAGTTCGGTGTGCGCAAGCGAACCTGGCCGGTTTCCGAATACGTCTTGTTGACGAACAGGATGAAGCTGGCGATCTGCTCGCCCACCGCATGCCAGGATGTCTTGGAGGCGCCGACGACGAACATGTCACCGGGCGGGGCGCCGCCGAGTTGGGAGGAATAGCGCATGGCGAGGAACAAATGGCGCCGCGTTTCCTTGTTCGTGACCCGGGCTCCGGGTTTCAGGAAGGACGCGAGCGCGATGGAGGGGTGATCCATCAGCCGTTGCCCGACGCCGGGAAGCGCGTGGCGGACAGGGATACCGAGATCGCGCAGATGGCCCACCGGGCCGATCCCCGCCCGCAACAGGTGGGCCGGCGAATGGATCGCGCCCGATGAAAGGATGATCTCCTGGCCGCGGAATTCCGCGGGTTTGCCGTTCACGAGTGCCTTGACGCCGACACAGCGCAAATCCTCGAAAAGTAGTTCCGTGACCTGGGTGTTGGTGGAGATGGTCAGATTTTCCCGCTTGCGCACGTCGGCGTTCAGATACCCGATCGCGGCGGAAACCCGTTGCTCCTGGGCGTTGGAAATGGTGACGGGGAAATAGCCGTCCTCGAAGAAGCCGTTCTGATCGGGGAGGTATTTGTAGCCACCCTGATCGAACGCCTCTGCCAGGGCCTTGGCATGCCCGGGCCATTGCGCCTTCGGCACGCGGCGGATCGGGATGGGGCCGTCCTTGCCATGCCATTCGTCATCGAAATCGAGATCGCGTTCGAGCTTGCGGAAATACGGCAGGACATCGTTCCAGGCCCAACCGGCGGCGCCGCGGGCCTGCCATTCGTCGTAGTCGGTCGGCGCGCCGCGATTGGCCATCTGACCGTTGATCGATGAACCGCCGCCCAGGACACGGGCCTGTTCGTATTTTCGCAGCCGGGGCTTGGGTGCGTCCGGATTGTTGTGGGACACGACCTCAGTGCTGACTTTCAACTCGGTCCAGTGAAAGCGCGGGTCGAGATAGGCGGTGCCGGGATAGGAATCCAGGATCTCCTTCGGCACCTGGCCGGGCGGCGTGTCCTGCCCGGCCTCGCAGATCAGGACCTTGTTGTTCCCGTGCGCGGACAGGCGGCCGCCGAGTACCGAGCCGGCCGATCCGCCGCCAACGATGATATAGTCGAAATTCATGTCTTGCCCCGAAATTCTGGAACGGTTCTCCCTTGGAAAGCGTGCCCGGAAAGGCGAACGGGTGCAATCGGGTGGAGGGAAGCAAGGCCAGGGGGGCGCTTCCCCCTGGCCTTGCTTCAACGGTCCGTTTTGCCGGCCAGATCGGTCAGCGCGCGGTCGAGGACTTCCACGATGCGGTCGCATTCCGCGCGGGTGATGACCAGCGGCGGGCAAAGAGTGATGGTGTTGCTGTAGAGGCGGCCACCGCCGGATCGGCCGACGATCAGGCCATTCTTGCGGCAGAAATCCACCACGCCCTGCACCTCGGCACTGCCAAGCTGGGTCTTGCTGGTCCTGTCGGTTACCAGTTCAAGACCGATCAGCAATCCCTTGCCCCGCACGTCGCCAACGGTGCCGTGGCGGAACAGTGTGCGCAGCCCGTCCTGCAGATAGGCGCCCAATTCGGCGGCGCGTTCGGCGAGCTTTTCTTCCAGCTGGATCTCGATGTTGCGTACCGCGACCGCCGCGGCAACCGCATGGCCGCCCCAGGTGTTCACCTGCATGACCTGCCGGCCATCGGCGGGTTCACCAAGGAAGCTGTTGAACACGTTGTTCTTCACCACGGTGGCGGCCATCGGCATGTAGCCCGACGTGATGCCCTTCGCGATGGCGATGATATCCGGTGAGACATCATGGTGCTGGTAGGCGAACATCTTGCCGGTACGACCGAAACCGTTGATGACTTCGTCCACATGAAACAGGATGCCGTATTCACGGCAGATCTTTTGCACTTCCGGCAAGTATTCGTCGGGCGGCACCGCGATGCCGACAGCGGACATGATCGGCTCGACGATGATTTCGCCGACCGATTCAGGCCCTTCGGCCTGCACGGTGTTTTCAATGTTCTTCACGCAGGCCAGTTCGCAGGTCGGGTAGGTAAGCTTGAACGGGCAGCGATAGCAGGTCGGCTGCGCGACATGGATGAAGTTCCCATCCATCGGCTCGAACTTGCTCTTGCGGTCGCCCATGCCGCCCGCGGCCAGCGTGGCCATTGTGGTCCCGTGGTAGCCGTAGTGCCGGCTGATCACCTTGTAGCGATAGCTGCCGGCTGATTCGTGCTTGTGATACTGCCGGGCGATCTTGAAGCCGGCCTCGTTCGCCTCGGAACCGGAATTGACAAAGTACGTGTGATAGCCGCCGCCCATCAGGGTGTTGACCTGGGCCGCGAGCTTCGCCGACGGCTCGTTCATCGCGGTGTGGGGGAAATATGACAGCTGCAGCATCTGGTCGTGCGCGACCTGCGCCAACTCCGTGCGGCCGTAGCCGATATTGACGCACCACAGCCCGGACATGCCGTCCAGGTATTCGGTGCCGTCGGCATCGCGGATCGTGGACCCCTGGGCTCCGGCGATCACCAGTTGTGCCTTTTCCAGCGCCCGATGCTGAACGATCGGATGCAGGACATTTTCCAGGTCTTGTTTGACAATAGCCGCACGGATCGCGGGGTCGGGAGTGTTGACGATCGACATGGGGTACTCCTGGTTCTAAGCACTTCGAGTTCTGTGCACTCGCTCCGACCGGCGCCGGCTCAGGCCGCGCACCGATCCGACTTGTCAGGTTTAAGGAGCTTGTTCGATCGAGACCCCAAGGGTCAAGTTTTCCAGGGCACGCTGGAGCGGCCGACGTTGACAGGCCCAGGCTTCCCCATGACTGTCAGGCGGATCGACATAATACAGCGGGAACCGAACCGGCGGGGGATGAAATGGCACGGCTGGCTGGGAAGGTCGCTTTGATCTCCGGAGCGGGCACGGCAACAGGTCGTGCCACTGCGTGGGCGACGATCCGACCCGCCGTCAACGCCGCGATGCGCACAGCAGGTTGGGGTGTTTGAATTTGCCGGCAACGGTGTGCGCTCGTTGCCTCGGCCTGTTCGGCCAACGGCTCTTGCCGGAAGCAA
>JBBIQA010000005.1:0-24855 GCA_037442565.1 Rhodospirillales bacterium | reverse complement strand
CGGATCGATGCGCTGGTGAACAACGCCGGGATCGGTCAGGCGGCGGTCCGGGACGGTCAGCGCACGCCGATCCGGTTCTGGGAGACAACGCACGATCAATGGTCCCGTTTCATCGCCGTCAACGCGGCGGCGCCGATCGGCATGGCGCGCGCGGTGCTGCCGCATATGCTGGCGGCAAAGCGGGGCCGGATCGTAACGGTCACGACCAGCCTCGGCACGATGGTGCGGGAGGGATACCTGCTCTATGGCTCATCGAAGGCGGCCGCTGAGTCGGCGATGGCGGTGCTGTCGGCCGACCTGGCAGGGACCGGCGTGACCTCCAACGTGCTCGTTCCCGGCGGCGTGACCAACACGCCGCTGGTGGGTGAGGCCAGCAACCGCGACAAGATGCTGCAGCCGGATATCATGGCGAAGCCGTTGCTGTGGCTGTTGTCCGATGCAGCGGCCAGCGTCAATGGCCGGCGCTTCATTGCCGCTGATTGGGATCCGGCGCTGTCGGATGCCCAGGCGGCGGAGAAGGCCGGCGCGCCGATTGCCTGGGGCGGGATCGCGCGGATGCCGATCGAACCGGCATAGGCGTTCCGGGACAAGGGGAGATCTGCCATGACGCTATCCATTCGCGCGATCGATCCCGTTTCGCGGCCGTTCTTTGGCGGTGAGATGTCCGGCATCGACATCACGCAGCCGCTGACGAAGGAGCAGGCGGGCGAGATTGAAAAGGGCATGGACGAATTCGGCGTGCTGGTCTTCCACGGCCAACGCTTCACCGATGAAACCCAGATGGCATTCTCGCGGAATTTCGGGGAACTCGAACTCGCCACCCACAATCTGCAGGACGCCAAGGAACAACGCCTGGGCGCGCATATCGCCGACATCTCGAACCTGGATACGAACCATAATGTGCTGGCGCGGGAAAACCGGCGGCGGCTGTTCAGCCTCGGCACCCGGCTATGGCATTCCGACAGTTCCTTCAAGGTTGTGCCGGCGAAATACTCCCTGTTGTCGGCCCGTATCATCCCGTCCAAGGGCGGCAACACCGAATTCGCCGACATGCGCGCCGCGTATGACGCGCTCGACGACGAAACCAAGGCCGAGTGCGGGGGCCTGGTGTGCGAGCACAGCCAGTTGTTCTCCCGCGAGCAAATCGGCTTTGGCGACTTCACGGATGAGGAGCGGCGGCAATTCGCGCCGGTGATGCAGCGCCTGATCAGACGGCATCCGTCGACGGGGCGGAAATCGCTCTATCTGGCCTCCCATGCCGGAACCATTGTCGGGTGGCCTGTCCCGGAAGCCCGCGCGTTTCTGCGCGATCTGATCGAGCACGCGACCCAGCGGAAATTCGTCTATGTGCATGAATGGAAACAATTCGACCTGGTGATATGGGACAACCAGGCGACCATGCACCGCGCACGGCCCTTCGACGCGACGCAGGTGCGGGACATGCATCGCACCACGGTGGCGGGAACACGTTCGACCATGGTGGAACCGGCTTAGAGTACCATCTGCCTGTCCGGCCGAGCGGATTGCATGCCCCGGCCGGCCGTCGCAGACTCGTCCGCAGCGGAAGCCAGCGAGGAAACCAAGATGACCGTCACGATCCTGTATCCGGAAGCGCTCTATCCCGACGAAACCGTGGAGCGGCGGATTTTCGGGCCGGACGTCAACATCCTGTTCCGCGACACCCGGGAACTGTCCGAACTCAGCGACGCCGACTGCGCTGCCGCGGAGGGGCTGATGATCCTGCGCCAGGCGGTGACGGCGGCGGATTTCGCCCGGTTCACGAAGTTGCGCTGCGTGGTCCGGATGGGCGTGGGCTACGACAAGATCGACCGCGTGGCCGCCGCCGCGCATCGGGTCATGGTGTGCAACGTGCCCGATTACGGCACGGCGGAGGTGGCGGACCATGCCATCGCCCTGGCGCTGGCATTGCGGCGCGGGCTGCTGCTGCACCACCACGCCCAGCGCCAGGCCCCGCCGGCGCCCTGGACCGTGATCCGCGACCCGATGGTGCGCCGGTCGGACGTGCTGACCTTCGGCATCCTCGGCATGGGACGGATCGCCACCGCCGTGGCGCTGCGGGCCAAGGCGTTCGGCCACCGCGTGGTGTTCTTCGACCCCTACGTGCCGAACGGCGTGGACCGGGCGTTGGGCATCACACGGGTGCCGACGATCGAGGATCTGCTGCGCCAGAGCGACACATTGTCGATCCACGCGCCGTTGACGGTGGAAACCAAGGGCCTGCTGACCCGCGGCCTGCTGGCCCTGCTGCCGCGGGGCGCGGTGGTGGTGAATACTGCGCGGGGACCGATCGTGGACATCGACGCGCTGCACGATCTGCTGAAATCCGGCCATCTGTCCGCGGTCGGGCTGGACGTGGTGCCGGTGGAACCGCCGGTGGAGCCGGTGCCGGCGCTGTTGCGGGCCTATCGGAACCGTGAACCCTGGACCGAGGGGCGGCTGATCATCACGCCGCACTCGGCTTTCTTCACACCGGAAGCCTGGGACGATATCCGCAGCAAATCGGCGGAGACGATCTTCGCCGCCTTGCTGGGACCGCGGCCGCAGAACGTCATCACGCCGGAGATGTTCTAACGACGCCTACCCGAAGAAATCACGGAACCGCGCCAGAACCACCTCGGGCCGTTCCTCGGCGATGTAGTGGCCGGCGTCCAACGGCCAGCCGGCCACCTCGGCGGCGCAGTATTGCCGCCAGATCGCCAGGGCGTCGTACCATTTGCCGATGTTTCCCTTGGCGCCCCAGAGCACCAGCATCGGGCATTGCACCTTCTTGCCGGCCGAGCGGCTGGCGCGGTCGTGCTCCAGATCGATGCCGGCGGCGGCACGGTAATCCTCGCACATGCCGGAGATCATTTCCGGCGTGTGGATATAGGTCTTGTACTCGGCCAGGGCTTCGGGTTGGAAAAGATCCGGATCGCGAGGGTGGCGGTTTGTGTGGGCGAGGAACCAGGCGTCCGGGGCGGCGTTGATCAGGTTCTCCGGGAACGGATGCTTCTGGGCGAACCAGAACCAGTGATAGTAGCTCAGCGCGAAGCTCATGTCGGCGCGCTCGAAATGCTCGAGGGTGGGAATGATGTCGAGCACCGCCAGCTTTTCCACGCGCTCCGGAAAATCGATCGCCAACCGGTGCGCTACCCGTGCGCCACGGTCATGCGCGCCGAGCTTGAAGCGGGAAAACCCGAAATGCTCCATCACCGCGACCATGTCGCGCGCCATTTCCACCTTGGCGTAGGGGGCATGATCCGCGCTGGGGGCCGGCTTGAAGGAACCGCCATAGCCGCGCAGGTCCGGACAGATGACGGTGAAGCGCTGTGCCAGTTCCGGCGCGACCAGGTTCCACATCGCGTTGGTTTGCGGGTTGCCGTGCAGCAGCAACAAGGGCGGGCCGGAGCCGGCATGGCGAAGGCGGATGGCGCCGCCGGGGGTTTCCACATGCGCCAGGGTGAAGCCGTCAAAGAACATGGTCAGTCCTCTCCGCAGATCCGGTCATAGGCAATCACATTGAAGCCGGACGCGGCCCGGCGCCAGCAGGCCTGGCGGGCGAAGGCGGCCTGCATGGCCCGCACCGTGGCACGGCTGGCATCGTCCTGGCCAAGCAGCGCCAGCACCACGCGGCGATAGGCGCCGGCGCGGATGCGGGTGCGGCTGGCCGGATCGCCGCTGCCGACCACGAGCATCGGCAGCCAGTCGGGCGCCTCGTCGGCGAAAGCGGCCACGATGCCGACGCCGTCATTGCCGTGCGGCACCAGCACCACGCCCTCCGGCCAAGCCAGGCTCGCCGCCGCCCGCGCGGTGGCGCGGGCGGGTTGCATGGTCTCGGCGCGGGTGAACAGACCCGCGAGCGATACCGCCTGGATCAGCAGGACGGCGCCGCCGATGCCGATCGCCAGGCGCCGGGGCAGGGTCGCCAGGCTGCCGGCCAGCAGCAGGGCCACGAAGGGCGCGGCGAAGGCGAGGTAGCGCAACTCGATCGGCGTGGAGTCGAACACCACCCCGAGCAGGATCAGGCCGGCCGGCGGCGCCAGCGCGGCCATCGCCAGCAGCACGCGCGGGCCGGGCCGGGCCAGGCCGCGCCAGCGCCACAGGATCAGGGCCGAAAGCGCCGCCAGCAGCCCGCCGAGCGCGCCGCTGACGATCAGGCGCGGCGTGCCGTCGACATAGAGCGGCAGGCCGCCGAAGATCGTACCGGCGCCGAAGCGGGCCAGCAAAGCGAGGCTGTGGACCAGGTCGAACGGCGGGAACTGTCCGGTCCGGCTGTCGCGCTGGGCCAGGAAGAACCAGAGATCGGCCGGCAGGAACACGGCGAAGCCCAGGCCAGCCGCCAGCCACAGGCCGGGCACGCGCGGCCGGCGCAACAGCAGCCACAGCAGCGCCGCGCCGGCGACGAAGACGGCCAGGTAATTGGCCAAGGTCGCCGCCCCCAGCGCCAGGCCGCCGGCCAGGGCGGCAGCGGGCGTGCGCCGCCGCTCGGCCCGCAGCAGCAGCGCAACGCCCGCCAGGCTCAGGCACTGCGCCATGGCGAAGCCGCGCGCGATGCCGGCGGTATAGGCGAAGCCGTAGCAGCCCAGGGTGAACGCCATCGCCCAGGCCGGAGGGATGCGCGCGGCGCATGCGATCCGGCCGACCAGCGCCAGCGCCCCCAGGCCGAACATCACGGACAGCACGCGAAGGCGGATCAGGCCGGGCCCCACCAGCCGATGCCATGCCGAGGCGGCCCAGAAATACAGCGGCGGGTGCACATCCGTCCGGCGCAGATCGTCGGCGAGCTGCGCCATGCCGGTATCTCCGGCCTCGATCCGGCGAACCGCGGCGCCGGTGAAGGCCGCCTCTGGCCAGGCCGGGCGCGGCGTGCCGGAGACCAGCAGCAGCGTGTATTGCTCGTCATACTCGGCACTGCGCCAGGAGACGGTGCCAAGCAGCAGCGCCGCCGCCAGGGCGACCACGGCGATGCCGCCGAGCCGGCGAGGGAACGGGCGCGCGATCACCTCGCCCTTAACGCGGACGGAGGCGGCGGGAAGCGAGTTTCGGTCGTATTTCAATCATAAGTTGTTTACATTCGAGCAATGCCCCAGATTTGAGCCGCGTCATGTTGAAATTCGCATTCATGCAACCGCATTCTTCATCCGCTATGTGCCGGCTGGCCGATCAAGTGGGGACGCCGGAACGGAACTTTGTCAATCACGGCCTGTCCGCATGAGGCGCCTGCTGCTGGCGCTGGCGATCGCGGCGATCTGCTGCGGCCCGGCGGCGGCGGGTCCGCCGGCCGAACGGCTGGAAGTGCTGCGGCGCGGGGTGAACCTGACCAATTGGTTCCGCTATCCCGCCAGCCTCGATCCGGCCCGGCTCCGGGGCTATCTCGGCGATACCGCGATCGCGGATCTGCGGCGGGCCGGCTTCCGTTTCGTGCGTCTGGCCGTGCAGCCGGAATTCCTGCTGGCGGGGGGCCGGCTGGACCCGGCGCGGCTGGCGATCCTGCTGGGGGCGATCCACCGGCTGCAGCATCAAGGCCTGGGCGTGGTGATCGCGCCGCATCCGGCGACATGGCGGCTGGAAAGCGATCCCACGGCCCTGACCGCGTTCTGGCACGCGCTGGCGCCGGCGCTGGCAGGGACCGATCCGCGCCTCACCTTTCCGGAGGTGCTGAACGAGCCGGTGTTTGCACATGATCCGGCCGGCTGGGCGGCGTTGCAGGCCTTGGCCCTGGCCGAGATCCGGGGCGCGTTGCCCCGGCACACGATCCTGCTTACCGGACAGGACTGGGGCAGCCTGGCCGGGCTGCTGGCGCTGCGGCCGGCGGCGGACCCGAATGTTGTCTACAGCTTCCATTTCTACGATCCCGTGGAGCTCACCGCGCTGGCGGCCTATCGTCCCGGACTGGATACCGCCGCCCTGGCGGGATTGCCGTTTCCGATGAGCCCCGGCGCCTGCGCGCCGGTGGCCGCCGCGACGGACCCGGCGACGGCGGGGCTGATCCGCTTCGTCTGCGCGACGGGCTGGAACGCGGAGACCTTGCGCGCCGCCTTCGCCAAAGCCGGGGCCTGGGCGCGGCGCAACCACGCGGCGCTCCTGCTCGGGGAGTTCGGCGCCACGGTCCGGCTGAACGCCGCCGCCAGGCTGGCCTGGCTGACGGCGGCGCTGCGCGGCGCGCAAGAAGAAGGAATTGGCTGGGCGCTTTGGGGCTACGATGACGAAATGGGGTTCGATGTTCCCCGTCCGCCGCCGGCACGGCCCGTCTTGAACCAGGCTGTCCTGCGGGCGCTCGGACTGAACGGCGACGCTAGCCGTGCCGCACCAGGGCCAGCACGATCTCTCCGGCAATCAGCACGGTAATCAGCAGTTCCATCAGTTCCGCCCGCCGCGACGATGCCTCGTCGTACAGCGCCGTGTAGGTGTCGCGGATGATCGCCAGCTTGCGCTCCACCGCGGCATTGACCAGCCGGACGCGGAACAACTCCAGCGCCGAGGAATAGATCCGCGCCAGATACACATCCTCGGTTACCTGCAGCGCGTTGTCGGCCCGTTCGGTCAGCTCCGTCACCTCGGCCACAAGGGTGTAGAGCCGGCGGGCCAGGTCGGCGAAGCGCCTGGCGCCGAACACCGTGCGGGTGCCCCTCGCTGCCTCGACCAGGTCGTACATGCGCGGAAGCTCGTTATCGAGCAGTTCGTCGTAGTAGCGCATTTCCAGCAGCTGCGCGTTGGCGACCTCGATGACGTCCATCACGTCCGAGTCGCCGCGCGGCTCGTAGATGAAGGCGCGATCCCAGGTCAGCACCACCAGATCGTCGGTGTAGTAGGAAAACCGCTGGCGCATGAGGTCTGCGCGCGCACCCTCCGACAAGGCCCGGCTCTCTCCCGACAACAGCGGGACGAGGTCGATCTTCTGTTGCAGTTCCACCGCCGCCGGGTTGCCGGGAAACGCGGTGACGACGCCGACCAGATAATCCTCGTCCAGGCTGGAAGCGGCCGGCGGAGAGGCTTCCGGGCGTTCCAGCGCATCGCCCAGCACCGTTCGAACCTGGCCCAGCAGCGTGTCCCAGATGCGCGTGGGGGTGCCGGACCCGACCACCTTGTCCATGGTGTTGAGCCGCGCCACGAACGCCGGCCACGCCAGATTGGCGACCGGCACCCGCAAGGCGAAGGAGATCACGCCGAAATCATACAGCCGGCCGGTCGCGCTCGCCTCGACGCGCGTGCCGTCCAGGTCGAGGTTCACCGGCTCGAACATCAGCACCACCGGCGGCACGCCGAAGGCCACGGCCTTCGGCGGGGTCGCGGAAAGCCGTGAACGGATGGCGCTGCGGGACTGGCCATTATGCGCGGAACTGGCCCACAACGCCTCGGCGCGGGCCAGATCGACCGCATAGGCGATGTCGAACAACCGGAACGCGACGATCGCCCCGGCAGCCACTTCCAGGCCGGTCTCCCCAAGGCCGATCCCGGTGCCATCCGATTGCGCGGTCATGGCGGGGGAAGGCTGTCCCCGGCCGGCGGCGCCACCTGGCCGGCGAGAAAGCGTTGCGCCGCGGTGGGGTCGATCAACGCATGGATTTCGAACCGCGCGGGAATGATGTCCGCCCATTCGTTGAGGAAGCGGTGCAGCGTCTCGTTGTCGTCGACATCGAACAGCACCACGGCGCCGCGACCTACCTTGGCATGCACCGACTTCACCTGGCCGCCGGCGATCAGCGGTTCGATCCAGCGCCAATAGCTCTGCCGCTGGGCGGCGATGGCGCCCGGCGGTTCTGGGCGTGGTTCACTGATGACCAGGAACAGCATGGTGGTGGTCCTTTGCTGCACGCGCTTAATCTTGCGCCGATGACGACCTATGGCGCCAGCGATAATAGGCCTGAAACGATCGGCGCCGGGTCAGGTATAGCCAAGTCAACATACGCCGCCTTGGCAACATCGGTCCATTTTGAGACGGAACCCCAGTGCCCGGACCAAAAAAAAGCCCCCGGGATGTGACCGGGGGCAAGTATACAGGGAGGCTTCACGTCTGGGAGACGCAGGGACCAAAGGCCCCTTCCCAGCCACGAGGGCTGGAACACTGGCGAACCGTTCGCCGTATTCGATGAACACAAGTTAATCCCCCATGCTGCGCTGCAACCATCGCCAAATCCCGGACGCCGCCATGCTCACCCTGCATGTCCCGCTTGGAGCAGAGGACAGATCCGCATCTGACGCGGGACTTGTCCACGGTATCGCGCGCGCGCCCCGGCAGAAGCAGCCGGTGAGGGTCTGAAAAGGTTGTTCGGGATCCGGACACCGCGCCTGGCGGTTAGTGCATTTCCGCCAGTCGGGTCAGCAGGAAGTCGCGAAACACCGCGACGCGCTTGGAATTCCGCAGTTCCTCGGGATAGACGAAATACACGTCCACCTTCGGCGCCTTCAGTTCCGGCAGCAGCACAACCAAATCCTGGTTTTCCGCGATCAGATAGTCCGGCAGGGCACCGATACCGAGGCCGGAACGGATCGACAGCACCATGGCCTGGGTGGAGTTCACCTCCAGCAGCGCCCGGCGCGGATTGCCCGGCCGCCTTCCGGCATCCGCCAGCCAGTTGATATCCTGGACGGGCGGGTGATAGTCGCCGAACAAGATCAACTTGTGCGCGTCCAGATCCTCCGGCCGCTGCGGAACGCCGTGCTTCTTGAGGTATTCCGGCGAGGCGCAGACGATCCATTGGATCGCCAGCAGATGGCGCTGCACCAGGTCGGGCTGTTTGGGCGGATGCATGCGGATGGCCACGTCCGCCTCCCGCATCGCCAGGTCGAGGTCGTTGTCGTCCAGCAGCAACGACATGGAGATGTCGGGATACGCCTCCAGGAAACCCTGCAGCCGTGGCGCCAGCCAGGATGACCCGAAGCCGACCGTGGTGGTCACCTTCAGCCTGCCGGCCGGCTTCTCCTTGCTCTCGGTCAGCAAGGCTTCGGTCATCGCCAGCTTGGCGAACACCTCGCGTACCGTGCGGTTCAACGCCTCACCCTGCTCGGTCAGGATCAGCCCGCGCGCGTGGCGGTGAAACAGCGGCACCTGCAAGGCTTCCTCGAGCGCCGATATCTGGCGCGAGACGGCCGACTGGCTCAGGTTCAAGGTGTCGCCGGCATGCGTGAAGCTGCCGGCCTCGGCCACCGCGTGGAATACGCGCAGCTTGTCCCAGTCCATCGTGAAGCCTCTCCCATGCCAGCCGGTCCAAACAAAGGCGGGACCGGAGGCGCTCATTGTCGCGAAATATCTAAACGATCCGCCGCTGCGAATCGGTCCGGATACAAGTGAGCCACATTCGTGGGCTTAACGCACCATATAAGCGGGATCTTTTGGAGACGTATGCCAGATTTAGGTGATTTTTAGCCTTATTCGGCAGCCATCGCCGGATTATCGGCCAGCGAGGCCAAATATTTCTCCGCTTCCAGCGCCGCCATGCAGCCGGTTCCGGCCGCCGTGACCGCCTGGCGGAAGATCTTGTCCTGCACGTCCCCAGCCGCGAACACCCCGGCAACCGAGGTCCGGGTGCTGCCCGCGACGGTGGTGATGTAGCCTTCGTGGTCCATTGCCAGCTTGCCCGCGAAGATTTCCGTGGTCGGCGTGTGTCCGATGGCGATGAACACGCCGTCCACCGCCAGATCGGTGATCCCGCCTCCGGCAGTGTCGCGCAGCTTCACGCCGGTGACGACCGGCGGCGTGCCGGTGCCGATGATCTCCTCCACCGCGCTGTTCCAGATCACTGAAATCCGCGGATGCGCGAACAGCCGGTTCTGCAGGATCTTTTCCGCGCGCAGCGTGTCGCGCCGGTGGATCAGGGTGACGTGCTCGGCGTGGTGAGTGAGGTACAGCGCTTCCTCCACTGCCGTGTTGCCGCCGCCGACCACGGCGACGCGCTTGCCGCGATAGAAGAAGCCGTCGCAGGTGGCGCAGGCGGAAACCCCGGCGCCGGACAGCCGCTTTTCCGATTCCAGCCCCAGCCAGCGGGCCTGCGCGCCGGTGGCGATGATCACCGAATCGGCGACATACACATCGCCGGAATCGGCCGTGCAACGGAATGGCCGGGCAGAGAAATCCACCTCCGTGATCAGGTCATAGACCACGCGCGTGCCGACATGCTCGGCCTGCTTCGCCATCTGCTCCATCAGCCACGGGCCCTGGATCACTTCCGCGAAGCCGGGATAGTTCTCCACGTCCGTGGTGATCGTCAGCTGGCCGCCCGGCTGCAAGCCGGCCAGCAGGATCGGCTCCATGCTGGCGCGCGCGGCATAGATCGCGGCGGTGTAGCCCGCCGGGCCGGCGCCGATGATCAGGATTCGGGTGCGATGCGTGTCGGCCATGAGCGATGATCCAGTTTTCGACTGGCCCCGAACATATCGGGGCGCATAGGAGAGGGGCAAGCCGCCGAGGGACCGTGGGCGATTTTACGATTTGCGCCCTTGTGTGGGCCGCTGTGTGGAATAATATTTCAACGATGCCCATCCTAGAGAAACGTCAGGGGCCGGGAGACCGGTCGGATTTGTCCAATGAACCTTCCCTTATGAAATTGCAGCCCGCCGAGCCGCCTCTGCTGGATGCGATCGATCGCCGGATCCTGGCCGAATTGCAGGTCGATGGCCGGATGACCAATGTGGAACTGGCGCGCCGCGCCGGCATCTCCGCCCCCCCCTGCCTGCGCCGTGTCCGCCGCCTGGAAGAAGCCGGCCTGATCCGCGGCTACCACGCCGACAGCGACCCGCAGAAGCTGGGCTGGGAAATCACGTTCTTCGCCATCGTCGGCCTGGACAGCCAAAAGGAAGCCGTGCTCGCCGCCTTCGAGCAACTGGTCGCCGGATGGCCGGAAGTGCGCGAGTGCCACATGATCCGCGGCGGCGGGGATTTCCTGCTGCGCCTGGTCGCGCGCGACACCGCGCACGAAAACCAGCTCACGCAACGACTGACCGGCGCCCCGACCGTCAGCAAGGTGCAAACCCTGCAAACCATCCGCACCAGCCGCAACCTCGCGGGCGTGCCGTTGTAGGCCCGGGCAGGAAGCAAGAATGGGGCTTTGCCCCAAACCCCAGGAGGGCTCCGCCCCTCCACCCCGCAAGGGAACGCGTTCCCTTGACCCTGTCTAATTGGTTCCTTGGGAAGAGGGCCGAACCGACGTAGCCGCTGAGAGGCTACGTCATGGCCCTCTTCCCAAGGAACCCGTCATGGGGTTGAGGGGACGAGTCCCCTCGCGGGTGCAGGGCAGAGCCCGCCGGGGTCTGGGACGGAGCCCCAGCCTTGCCTCCTGCCCCGCCGGCTCAGTGAACGCGGACGGCGAGCATTTCGTGTTGCAGGACCGCAGCCATTGCTATGTCCAGGCCAGGCGCCATGCCCATCGGGGTGCCGTCCGCGCCATGGATGGCGAAGGCATTGCCGCCGTTCACCACAACCGGCTTCACATAAGCGATCAACGGCGTGCCGAGTTGCGCGAACTGGCTGGTGGTCATGTGCCGCACGTCGATCGCGACCGTGTTGGCGGCAGTCTGGGTATCCGTGTCGTTATCTTGGTTGGTCATGATCATTACTCCCGATACGCGTCGGCCCAGGATCGGCACCGGCGCAATTCGTAGGCTTTCGTCAACCCTGTTCGGGCTCTCCTTCGACCACTCGGGCGCGGCCATTCGCTACCGCACCATTGCCACCCGCCTTTTTCGTGATCTCGATCGTCTTGATCCGCGTTTCCGGCTGTGGCCGGAACAGGTCGATGTGCAGCAGGCCGTTATCGAGCCAGGCCCCCTTCACCTCGATCCCCTCCGCCAGCACGAAGGCGCGCTGGAACTGCCGCGCGGCAATGCCGCGATGCAGGAACACGCGTCCCTGGCTGTCGTCGGTCTGCCGGCCGCGGATCACCAGCTGGTTGTCTTCCTGGGTGATCTGCAAATCGTCCATGGTGAACCCGGCGACGGCGAGGGTAATGCGCAGCGCGGTCGGAGCGGTCTGCTCGATGTTGTAGGGCGGGTATCCGTCGGACGTGTTCTTCGACGCACGCTCAAGCATTTGCTCGAGATGATCGAAGCCGAGGAACAACGGAGACGTGAACATGCGGGCAGACGACATATGGCCCCCTCGTAAGAGCGAAGCAGAAGCCGAAACCCATCATGGCATCCCGGCACCTCCCTATCTTGGCAGCGCGCGCCGGCCTTGCAAGGGGGTTCCGGCCGGGCTGCCGGACAGATGGCGTTGATCGCTGCCTCCGGGATCGCTACATGCGAGCCATCATGACCGATTTCGTCGAAACCATCCCCATCCTGATCGCTCCGGCCCCGGTGCTGAAGGCGCGCGCCAAGCCGGTGGCCGCCGAGCACGATAGCCTGGTCCGCGAGCTTGTTCCGCGCATGTTCGCGGCCATGTACGCAGCACCCGGCATCGGCCTGGCCGCGCCGCAGGTGGGGCACTCGCTGCGCCTGGCCATCGTCGACCTGATGCGCAACGACAAATCCTCGCCGATCGTGCTGATCAACCCCGAGATCGTCGCGTCCAGCCCCGAATTGGCAACGCGGGAGGAAGGCTGCCTGTCGCTGCCGAACCAGTTCGCCGATGTCACCCGCCCTGCCCGGGTGAAGGTGCGCTATCTGGACCAGGCCGGCATCCGCCAGGAGATCGAGGCCGAGGACCTGCTGTCGGCCTGCCTGCAGCACGAGATCGACCATCTCAATGGCGTGCTGTTCGTCGATCATATCTCGGCGCTGAAGCGCAACATGATCATGCGCCGGCTGGCCAAGGAACAACGCATCAAACGCGAAGAGGCGATGTAGGCCGCGCCGATGCGCCTCGCCTTCATGGGCAGCCCGGATTTCGCGGTGCCCGCCCTGCGCGCTCTGCACGCGGCCGGACACGAGATCGCCGCCGTCTATTGCCAGAAACCGCGCCCGGCCGGCCGGGGCCAGGCGCTGCGCCCCTGTCCGGTTCACAAGGCGGCCGAAGCATTGGGCCTGGAAGTGCGCACGCCGGCGCGGCTGCGCACCGATCCCGCCGCCCAGCAGGCATTCGCTGAACTCAACCTCGATGTGGCGGTGGTGGCCGCCTATGGCCTGATCCTGCCGCAGGCGATGCTGGACGCGCCGAAGCGCGGCTGCCTGAACATCCATGCCAGCCTGCTGCCCCGCTGGCGCGGCGCCGGGCCGATCCAGGCCTGCGTGCTGGCGGGCGACAGCGAAACCGGCATCACCATCATGCAGATGGAAGCCGGGCTCGACACCGGCCCGATGCTGCTGGCCGAGCCGCTGCCGATCGGCCCCGCCGACACCGCCGCCACCCTGCACGACCGGCTCGCCGAGATCGGCGCAAGGCTGGTGCTGCGCGCCCTGGCGGAAAACCCGCCGCCGGTGCCACAGCCCGAGGAAGGCGTCACCTACGCTCCCAAGCTCACGCGCGAGGACGGCCGGATCGACTGGACCCGCGGCGCCACGGAAATCGACCGGCAGATCCGCGCCTTCGATCCCTGGCCCGGCACGTTCACCACCCTGGACGGCGAGACCCTGAAAATCCTCTCGGCTGCCCTGGGGGTAGGTTCCGGCGCGCCGGGAACGGTGCTGGACGCCAGACTGACCATCGCCTGCGGCGCCGGCGCCATCCGCCCGACCCGCGTTCAGCTTCCCGGCCGGCAGGCGATGGACACCGACGCCATGCTGCGCGGCCGGCCCGTACCGCCCGGCACGATGCTGGGATGACCCGCAACTGGGCGCTGCTGATCGAATACGATGGCGCCCCCTTCGTCGGCTGGCAGCGGCAGCGCAACGGCCTCTCCGTCCAGGGCGTGCTGGAAGACGCGGCCGCCAGGCTGAACCGCGGCGAGCCGGTCGCCAGCACCGCCGCCGGCCGCACCGATGCCGGCGTGCATGCCGACGGCCAGGTGGCGCTGCTCGCTCTGCCCGACCAATACACCGCCGGAAAAGTCCGCGACGCGCTGAACTACCACATGCAGCCCCACCCGGTGGCGGTGCTGTGCGCCGCCCCCGCACCCGATGGCTGGAACCCGCGCTTCTCCGCCATCGAACGCGCCTATCGCTACCGGATCCTGAACCGCCCTGCCCGCCCCACGCACAGCCTCGGCCAGGTGTGGCACGTCCACCGCCCGCTCGATGCCGCCGCCATGCACCAGGCCGGCCAGATCCTGCTCGGCCGGCACGACTTCACCAGCTTCCGCGCCACCGCCTGCCAGGCCAAAAGCCCGATCCGCACCCTGGACAAGCTCAATGTGACCCGAATCGGCGAGACCATCGAAATAACCGTCGAGGCCCGCAGCTTCCTGCACCACCAGGTCCGCAACATCGTCGGCACCCTGAAACTGGTCGGCGAAGGCCTGTGGACCCGCAACGACGTCGCCACCGCCCTCGCGGCCCGCACCCGCAGCGCCGCCGGCCCAACCGCGCCCGCTTCTGGCCTGACGTTGACCCGCGTAACCTACCCGGCTGGGTTGGGGCCGGAGTTTGAGTAAGAAGCAAGGCGAGGGGCTCTGCCCCTCGACCCCGCCAAAGGGCTCGCCCTTTGGAAACCCCAGACATTTTCCAAGAAATGGGCGGGCGAGGCGGTGCTGAATGCGCCACCTTAGCCCGCCCATTTCTTGGAAAATAACCAGGAGTCCAGAGGCGAGCCTCTGGCGGGGGTCAAGGGGGCAGCGCCCCCTTGCCTTGCTTACTTCCCCAACTCAACCGCGCCGGTTCAGCTGGTCCACGTCACGGACCGCGCCGCGGGCGGCGCTGGTGGTCAGGGCGGCGTAGGCGCGCAGTGCGGTGGTGACGTTGCGCTTGCGCGGCTTGGCGGGTTGCCAGGGGTTCGGGCTGGCTTCCATGGCCGCGCGGCGCTTGGCGAGGGTTGCATCGTCGACGGCCAGGTGGATCGAGCGGTTGGGGATGTCGATCTGGATGACATCGCCTTCCTCCACCAGGCCGATGAGGCCGCCTTCCGCGGCTTCCGGGGAAAGATGACCGATCGACAGGCCCGAGGAGCCGCCGGAGAAGCGGCCATCGGTGACGAGGGCGCAGACCTTCCCCATGCCCTTGGATTTCAGATAGCTGGTCGGGTACAGCATTTCCTGCATGCCGGGGCCGCCCTTGGGGCCTTCGTAGCGCACCAGCACGATGTCGCCGGCGGCGATCTTGCCGCCGAGGATCTTCTCCACCGCCTCGTCCTGGCTTTCGCAGATCCGGGCCGGGCCGTTGAAGGTGAGGATGGAGGCATCGACGCCGGCGGTCTTCACGATGCAGCCGTCCACGGCGATGTTGCCGTAGAGCACCGCCAGGCCGCCATCCTTGGAGAAGGCGTGCTCGATGTCGCGGATCACTCCCTTGGAGCGATCGAGGTCGAGTTCTTCCCAGCGCGAGGACTGGCTGAAGGCCTCGGTGGTCGGAACGCCGCCGGGGGCGGCCATGAACAGGGTTTTCACCGTGGCGCTGTCGGTGCGGGTGACGTCCCAGCGGTCCAATGCATGGCCCAGCGTCGGCGCGTGGACGGAATGAACGTCGCGCGCGATCAGCCCGCCGCGATCCAGCTCGGCCATGATCCCGAGGATGCCGCCGGCGCGGTGAACGTCTTCCACATGCACGTTGGCCACGGCCGGGGCGACCTTGCAGACGCAGGGCACACGGCGGGACAGCCGGTCGATGTCCTTCATGGTGAAGTCCACCCCAGCCTCATGCGCGGCGGCCAGCAAGTGCAGCACGGTGTTGGTGGACCCGCCCATGGCGATGTCCAGCGTCATGGCGTTCTCGAACGCCTGGAAGGTGGCGATGTTGCGCGGCAGGACGGAGGCGTCGTCCTGTTCGTAGTAGCGCTGGGCGAGGTCGACGACGGTGCGGCCGGCCTCCAGGAACAGGTTCCTGCGGTCGGCATGGGTGGCGACGATGGTGCCGTTGCCGGGAAGGCCGAGGCCGAGTGCCTCGACCAGGCAGTTCATCGAATTGGCGGTGAACATGCCCGAGCAGGACCCGCAGGTCGGGCAGGCCGAACGCTCGATCACCGCGAGGTCTTCCTCGTCCACGCTGCTGTCAGCGGCCGCGATCATGGCGTCGATCAGGTCGACCGATTTCTTGATGCCGCCCCTCAGCGTGACCTTGCCGGCCTCCATCGGGCCGCCGGAGACGAACACGGTGGGAATGTTGAGGCGCAGCGAGGCCATCAGCATGCCCGGGGTGATCTTGTCGCAGTTGGAGATGCACACCAGCGCATCGGCGCAATGGGCGTTCACCATGTATTCCACCGCGTCGGCGATCAGCTCGCGCGACGGCAGCGAGTACAGCATGCCGTCATGGCCCATGGCGATGCCGTCATCCACGGCGATGGTGTTGAATTCCTTGGCGACGCCGCCGGATGCCTCGATCTCGCGCGCCACCAGCTGGCCGAGGTCCTTGAGGTGGACATGGCCGGGGACGAATTGGGTGAAGGAGTTGCCGATGGCGACGATCGGCTTGCCGAAATCGCCGTCCTTCATGCCGGTGGCGCGCCAAAGGCCGCGCGCGCCCGCCATGTTGCGGCCGTGGGTGGTGGTGCGGGAACGAAGTGCGGGCATGGGGGAACCTCCGAATTTCGGCGCATGTGAACCGGAAGGCGGGGATATGTCCATAACCCGATGCGGCGAGGCGTGAAATCAGTTGCTTGTGGCTTGTCGCGGAAACCGCGACGGAAGCGCCAGTCGCCTTTTATCCGCCAAGGGCCTGCGATAGCCGGGTGGCGCGCTGGTGCAATTCCTGCCCGATCGTGGTCAGGCCGATTTCCCGCATCTGCTCGCTGACACCGAGCACGACCATCGCGTTGATCGATCCGTTCGGCATTCGCACGGGCGCCGCGACGATGCTCACGCCGCGGATGTATTGCCCTTCGTCAACGGCATAGCCGGCGGACTGGGTGGCGCGGACCTCGGAACGCCAGGCTGCCAGGCTGGGGGGAGAATCCCAGCGCAATTTGGCGAAGCGCGCCTTGATCTCGGCCCAGGGGTGGGAGCCGAACGCCGCGATGCATCGGCCGGTCGCGCTGATAAGGGCTGGGAAGCGACTGCCGATGTCGACATGCACCTGCAAAGGTGTATCGGCGCGCGCCAGCGCGACGACGACCATATGCTCCAGACCGCTCGCCTCCACCGCGATCGCCGTGGCGCCGTAGGTTTCCGAAAGCTCCTCCAGGTCGGACTGAACCGCCGCCGGAAACGTGTGCTGGCGCAGCGCGGTGCGCGCCAGGGCAACCAGCCCGGCCGCGACGCTGTATTTCTTCGTGGCGGCGTCGACCGCCAGAAGGTGTTCCGCCGTCAGCACGCGCAGGATGTGCAGGCAGGTGCTGGGGACCAGTTCGAGCGACCGGGCGATCTCATGCACGCCCAAGGGCGTGTCGCTGTGCCCGAGCAGGCGCAGGATCGCTATGCCGCGCGACAGAGCCGGAACCTGGCGGATGCGTGGCGCCCTGGGCGCTGGCTTGCGCGGCCCCGAACGATCCGCAACGGAGGTCTTTTGCGCGATGGTCTTGGTCATATTGTCTTTATACAACAAAAGATTCGACCTGGACCATATGGCAAAGGATAACGGTGGATTATTTATGATATTGTATATATACAACGATAAGTCATATTTGACAACGACTCCCAGCAATGCTCCCCTCATCCGCAAGGCTGATTTCGGGGAAGGAAATACCAATGAAAAACACCGGCAAGGCAATCACCCGCCGCATGGCGCTGGCCACCGCCACCGCTACCGCGCTTGCCAGGCCCGGCCTGGTCCGGGCCCAGACAGTGTCCGGGCCAATCCGCATCGGACTTCTGAGCGATGTCGCCGGCCCCTACCGGAATGTCGGGGGGCCAGGCGGGAAAATCGCCGTTGAACTGGCCGTGGAGGATTTCGGCGCCAGCCCGTTGGGCCGGCCGATCGAAATCGTGCAGGCCGATATTCAGAACAAACCCGACCTCGCCAGCGCCAAGGCACGCGAGTGGATCGACAGCGGGTTCAACGTGCTGATGGACGGTGCCGCCAGCTCGTCCGGCTTCGCCATCCAGGAAGTGGCGCGCGAGAAAAAGACCATTTTTCTGGCCAACGGACCAGCCGCCACCGAACTGACCGGAAAATTCTGCTCGCCATACGGCTTCCACTTCTGGGCGGATACCTACGCCCTCGCCAAAGGCACCGGCGACGCGCTCACGCGGGCCGGCGGCACCACTTGGTTCTTCATCACAGCGGACTACCAGTTCGGCTATTCCCTGCAGGCCAATACCGAAACCTTCATCAAGGCCGCCGGCGGCCAGATCCTCGGCAGCGCCCGGGTGCCTCTCGGCACAACGGATTTCTCCAGCGCCCTGCTCCAGGCCCGGGCGTCAGGAGCCAAGGTTGTTGCGTTCGCCAACGCAGGCGCCGACCTGCAGAACTGCATCAAGCAGGCCGCGGAGTTCGGCATTGTCAAAGGTGGACAGAGTCTCGCAACGCTGCTGATGTTCGTCACCGACATCGTGGCGCTGGGGCAGGATGTCTGCGAGGGGATGGTGCTGACCAATACGTTCTACTGGGATATGACCCCCGCAACCCGGGCATGGACGGAACGCTTCGCCAAGCGGATGAACCTGCCGCCGACCATGGTCCAGGCGGCGAATTATTCCGCGGTGCTCCATTGGATGCGCGCCGTGCAATCCGCCGGCACGCTCGACGGCGATGCGGTGTCGGCCAAGATGCACGCCATGCCGGTCAACGACTTCTATCATGACAATGCGCCGGTGCAGTCCAACGGATTGCTTCTGGCCCCCATTCATGTCTGGCGAGTGAAGCCCAGCGCCGAGGCAAAGCATAAGTGGGATTTCTATCAGCCGATCGCAACGATCGCCGGCCGGGATGCGTTCACGCCGCTGGCGGAGAGCGGGTGTAAGCTTTGATGTGGAATTCCACAGGCAAGTAAGCAAGGTCGGGCTCTGCCCGAACCCGCCAAGGGGCAGTCGCCCCTTGGAACCCCCAATACCTGCATTATTGCCGGGTGCAGAGGCGGCATGACTGCGTCTGTCATGCCGCCCTCATGCTTAAGCGCCGCGGCTCGGCAGTTGAACGATCCCGGTGCCGAGCACCGAGAGTTCGCCGTCCTGGTTGTGTGCCGCCTGTTCGATCTCCACCAGATGGCGGCCGTTCTCCTCGAATTTGCGGACCACCTTGCCGTCGATGAACAGCAGATCGCCCTCGGGGTTGTGGCGGCGTATCTTGCAGGTGGCGCGTGCAAGGAAGCCGTCGTCGCCCATCCAGTTGGTCAGATGATGCGTCAACCAGGAGCAGCGCTCCGGGCCGTAGTCATAGGCGCCGGGAGCGCCGACCATCCGGGCGAATTCCGGCTCCCAGTGAACACGCTCGGGGCAGTCGGGAATGCCGAACCGGTTCTTGATGCCGAGGCCGGGATGGTTGTGCGCCTGGCGCCAGGCCAGCTTGTTGGCGCGGATATACAGCCCACCCCAGCCCTGGGCGTAGGCGATGAAGCCGGTGACGGTCATCGGCCCCTTCGCCATGGTCGGCAGATTGTCACCGACGGCCACGTCTTCCCAATAGCGCGGCGTGGCGCCGCGCACTGTCTCGGCTGCGTAAAGGTCATAGACGCGGGCCAGTTCTTCGTCGGTATAGACACGCGGCTTGCGGGCGCGGACTTCGTCGTATTTCGTTCCCTGCTCGCGCGCCTGGTCGCGGTCGGTGCGGAAGCACCAGCTGTCGGCCTCGGCCACCAGGTCGCCATCGGGGTTGAAGAAGTTCACGTGGTAGATCTGCTGGATGGCACGTCCCGCGAACTTGGTTTCGTGTTCGATCAAATCCTTCAGCCAGGCCTCCGTGCTGATCGTCTGGTTGCGCAGCACAGGCTTGTGCCACGTCCAGTCCGCGCCGGCCCACATCGCGTGCACGCCGGGGATGCCGCCGACATAGCCCGAGATGATGCGGCTGGTGGTGAACAGAAAGCTCGGCAATGCCACGATGCCGCCAAAGCGCGTTTTGGCGGCGTAGTCAGGATCGCACCACAGCGGATTGTCGTCGCCGATGCCATGCGCGTAGTGGCGGATGTTGTCGCGGGTCGCCTCATAGCACCAGGGCTCGGCGGTGTTCTCGATCCGCACGTTCTTGCGCGCGCGCAGGCCATCCAGCGCCGTTTCGGTGATCCTGGCAAAATGCCGTGTGGGTTCAACGTTCATGCTTGCTCCGTTTGCTTTGCGGGGTTCGAAATTGCCGCGGCTTCCTGGTCGCGCAGCGCCTTGCGGTTGATCTTGCCGGCGGGGGTGCGCGGCAGGTCCGCGACGAAGGCGATCTGCCGGGGGAATTCGTGCTGGCTCAACGTCGCGCGGACGAAATCCTGGATGTCCCTGACGAGGGCCTCGTCGCCGGCATGTCCGGGGGCGAGCACCACGAAGGCCTTCACCACCTGGCCCCGCAACGCATCCGGCACACCGATGGCAGCGGAGGCCGATACCGCTTTGTGTTTTTGCAGCACGTCCTCGATCTCAACCGCGCTCATGGTCCAGCCGGCGGAGATGATGACGTCGTCGGCGCGGCCGGCATGGAAGAAATATCCCTCCGCGTCGATCCGGCCACGGTCCTTGGTCGGGAACCACGCGTTGTGGCGGCGAACCTTGATCTCGCCGAGTTCGCCTGGGGCGCAGGCGGAGCCGTCGGGTCGCTGGACCTCAACCTGGACGCCGGGAACGGGGCGGCCGAGCGAGCCTTCCTTGACGACGAAATCCTCGGCGCCGGGATAGTTGGCGAGGATGACTCCGACCTCGGTCGTGCCGTACATGCTGCATACCGGCGTACCGAACGCCTGCTCGCAGAACGCCAGTGTTTCGGCATCGATCGGCTCGCCGGTGAACGAGAGCTTTTCGAAGGCCATGCGGTAGTCACCGACGCGCCCGGAGTTGCGCATCATCCGGTAATGCGTGGCGGCGGCCGACAGATTCGTCGTGCCGTAGTCGTGCAACGCCCGCAGCAGGCGCTCGGCGCTGAACTTGCCGGCATAGGCGCCGGTTTCGATGCCCAAGGCCAGCGGTGCCAGCGTGCCGTGCCACAGGCCGTGGCCCCAGGCGGGCGATGACGGACAGAAGAAGCGATCGCCGGGCCGCAGCCCGGTGCCATAGAGGGCAGCGTTCATCAGCACGACCAGGGCGCGATGGGTGTGCCGGATCGCCGCCGGCATCTCTCGCGTGGTGCCCGATGTGTATTGAAAAATGGCCAGATCGGCGGCGGCGGTCTTCGGTTCGTAGTGATCTGAATAGCCTGACAGGCCGGCCATGAAATTGTCGGCGGCGGCGATCACGCGCACGCCGTCGAGGTCCGCCAGCGCCGCGGCCTTGTCCGGCGTGGTCAGCAACAGACGGGGCGTGCAGTCCTGGGTGCGAAGCCGGACACCGTCGGCGCCGAACAGGGTAAAAAGCGGCACCGCGATGGCGCCGCGCTTCACGGTACCGAACATCGCCGCGTAGAAAGGCAGAGAAGGCTCCAGCATGATCGCCACGCGATCGCCTGGCATCACGCCCTCGGCCGCCAGCCACTGCGCGAAACGTGACGACCACGCCGCCAACTCGGCGAAGGTGATGACCTCATCCGATCCGTCAGCGTGGGCGACGCGTAACGCCACCCGGCCGGGAGCCGTGTGACGATCGACGCATTCCGATCCGATGTTCAGTCGCTCCGGGCTGCCGTCGAACAACTCCCACAACCGTGCGGTGGAAAACAGACGCTGGGCGTCGGCATACGTCGTGTAGTCCGTCAGCTTTGGCATGCGCCATAACCTCCCATTGCGCACGGATTAACGGCCGGGCACGTTCTGTTGTCAACAGGCGCATATTGTTGTATATATACAATCTTATCCACATCTAGCGCGCCGACGCAGATACAAGTCCCGGGCACGCACGCCAGCACGGCCCGGATGGCGGCAGCTGTGGGGTGCAGAGTCCCCTGGCCTTGCTTCGGTTCAAGCGGCGGCCCCGCGGACTTTTCCGGCGGGCTTGAATACCGGTCGCAGGAACGGCAGCCTTCAGCCTCACAATGAGAACAGAGGGGGAAACATGACCCAGTCCGGCCGCGTCGCCTTCGGCAAGATGGAAGAAGTGCTGTTCGGCGTTCCCGCCGCCGAGGCCATCGCGGCGCAGGCGCGGGAGCTCGGCGCGCACCGCGTGTTTCTGATGGTCAGCGGCACCCTGAACCGCACCACCGACGAAATCGCCAAGATCCGCGCCGCACTGGGCAATCGCTGCGCCGGCGTGTTCGACCGGATGCCGCCGCACACGCCACGCCAGGCGGTGATCGAGGCGGCCGAGCAGGCACGCGAGGCAGGTGCGGACCTGATCATTACCGTCGGCGGCGGCTCCATCACCGATGCGGCGAAGACCGTGCAGCTTTGCCTGGCGAACGATATCCGCACCGCCGAGGCGCTGGATGCCTATCGCCCGGTCAAGGGCCCGGACGGCGTGGTCGCGCCGCCACCCTGCAACGCGCCGGCGATCCGCCAAATCAGCGTGCCCACCACACTGTCGGCCGGCGAATTCAGCGCCCTGGCCGGCGTCACCGACGAACGCACGCGGATCAAGGAGCTGTTCCGCCACCCGATGATGATCCCACGCGCCGTCATCCTCGACCCCGCGATCACGGTTCACACGCCGGAATGGCTGTTCCTGTCGACGGGCGTTCGTGCCGTCGATCATTGCGTGGAGGGCGTCTGCTCGGCCGAGGCGAACCCCTTCGCCGATGCGCAGGCGTTGCGGGGCCTGACCTTGCTCACCCAGGGTCTGGCGAAGGTGAAAGCCGATCCGCAGGATCTGCAGGCGCGGCTGGATTGTCAGATCGGCTCGTGGCTGTCGATGGCGCCGCTTGCCAGCGGGGTGCCGATGGGCGCCAGCCACGGCATCGGCTACGTGCTCGGCGCGGTGTTCGACATCCCGCACGGGCATACGTCCTGCATCATGCTGCCGTCGGTGATGCGCTGGAACAAATCGGTCAACGCCGAGCGCCAGGCGCTGGTGGCCGCCGCCATGGGCCATCCCGGCGAGGACGCCGGCGACGTGCTGGACTCGTTCATAGCCGGCCTGGGCATGCCGCGCAGCCTTTCCGCCGTATCGGTCGGGCCCGACGCCTTCGCCAGGATCTCCGAACAGGCGATGGGCACCCCCTGGATCCCGCGCAATCCTCGCCCGATTGCCGGACCCGAGCAGGTGCGGGAAATCCTGGTTCTCGCCGCCTGATGCCCTTCGGGAGCATGGAATTCCTTTGACCTGATCTCCCCCCGGCCTAAACTCGATCCAGCTGGCCTCCTAACAGGAACAAAAAAAGGAGTGACGCATGCAGTACCGTCGGATTTCGGCCGATTGCCATCTCGACATGCCCTGGATGCCGCCGGATCTGTTCGTGTCCGAAGCCACCCGGGAAATGAAGGACCGGATGCCGTTCGTCGCCGACGGACCGGATGGGCCGACATGGGTGACGAAAAGCGGCGCCAGCTTCGGCCTGAAGAACGGCGTCGGGCCGTCCGGCGCCAAGCTCGTGCCGGGGCAAAACAAGCGCGTGGACATCATGGCCGGGACCGGCCTGTTCGCCGACGGCCAGAAGGACATCCGCCGGGTCAGCGATCCGCATCTGCGGCTGAAGGACATGGAGCGCGACGGCGTGGACGCGGAGGTGATCTTCGGCATCCTCGGCTCCGCCTCCAAGCTGCAGGACAACGAAGCGGCGACCGAGATGTTCAGGATTTACAACGACTGGCTGAAGGATTTCTGCAGCCATTATCCGGACCGCCAGATCGGCCTGGCCTGCCTGCCCTATGGCGACATCGACGCGGCGGTGCAGGAGGTCCACCGCTCCGCCAAGCTCGGCCTGCGCGGGCTGGAACTGTCCTGCTCCTGGGACATGCAGCCGATGTGGCACCCGTGCTGGGAACCGCTGTGGCAGGCGGTCAGCGACGTGCAGCTGCCGTTGCACTTCCACACCTTCCCCACCACGGCGCCGCAGGCGCGTGAGCAGACCTCCGGCCAGGTGCGCCGGGCGGCGATGTTCACCGGCGTGTCGTCGTTTCAGATGGGACTGATCGGCATCATCGCCGGCCTGATGGGTGCCGGCGTGTTCGAGCGCTATCCGCGCCTGCGGGTTTCGTTCGGCGAAAGCGGCATCGGCTGGATCCCCTATGCGCTGGATCGCATGGATTTCGAGTTCGAGGACCGGTTTCGCGACCTGATGAAACTGAAGCCGAGTGAATACTGGCAGCGCCAGTGCAAGGCGACCTTCCAGTTCGACGTGATCGGACCAAAGCTGATCGGGCAGAACAATCTGATGACGGTGGACACGCTGATGTGGGGCTCCGATTACCCGCACACCGACGGCATCTGGCCGGAATCGGGCAAATACATCGAGCAGCAGTTCGAGGGGCTGTCCAAGGAGGACATCCACAAGATCACCTGCGAGAACGCGGCAAAGTTCTACAATCTGACCAACTGAGGCAGGTCCGGAGAAACGCCGCCAGTATGCCGGAAGGCGGCTCCGTCACGGCTTGATGGTGATTGGACCGCATCACGATCGGGCGGATAGCAGGCTCGCCAAGAATCCTACTCCCCGACTTCGGTCCGGGGCGGCCTTCAGAAAAGGGCTGCGGGCCGAACCGCGCCGTTCCCATGCCGCCAATTCCACCGCAGATGGGGCGCGGGAGGGCGCTGCTCATATTCTCGTTAGACGCAAAAAAAAGATCTTCGCATGTTAATCTAGATTAATGTGGCCGATCTTCGGAGCAATTATATGTCTGGACGGTGACAGATTGTACGATTCGTCACGTCTTGGTTCACATGTATCGATTTTCGGGCTCATGTGGGCTCGAAAGCAACGAAGTGGAGGATATGATGGGTTTGAGATCGGCCATTC
>JBBIQA010000004.1:65203-68215 GCA_037442565.1 Rhodospirillales bacterium | reverse complement strand
GGCCAGGTGGTGCGGGCGGAGAAGGAGCTCGGCTCCAACGTGCTGTTCCGCCGCGACGGGGAATTCGCCGACATGGTCACGGCCGAACTCGCCGGTGCCTACGAAGCGCCGATCTACGGCATGCTCGCGGTGAACCGTGCCATCGCGGAACATGACTGGGGCAAGCTGCCCAGGCCGCAAATCAGCCTGCGCGGCCAGCCCGCCGACGAAACGCGGCCGACACTGCTATGGGACGGCGAATGGGAGATCACCTACGTCACCTTCCGCGACATGGGGGCCGCGTTCGCGGTCGCGATCCTCGGCATCTACATCCTGGTGGTGGCGCAGTTCGGCAGCTTCAAGCTGCCGCTGGTGATCCTGACGCCGATCCCGCTGACGCTGATCGGCATCGTGCTCGGCCACTGGCTGTTCGGCGCACCGTTCACCGCCACCTCGATGATCGGCTTCATTGCCCTGGCCGGCATCATCGTGCGCAATTCGATCCTGCTGGTGGATTTCGTCCGTCACGGCGCGAGCCCCGGCCAGCCTTTGCGCGAGGTGCTGCTGAGCGCCGGCGCGATCCGTTTCAAGCCGATCCTGCTGACCGCGCTCGCGGCGATGATCGGCGCGGCGACGATCCTGACCGACCCGATCTTCCAGGGGTTGGCGATCTCGCTGCTGTTCGGCCTGGCATCCTCCACGCTGCTGACCGTGCTGGTGATCCCGGCGATCTACGTGGTGCTGCGCGGCGAGCGCCCGCCCGCCGGATGAGGGCGGGCGTTTGCCCTGCTACCAGTTTTCCAGCAGCTTGCGGGTTTCCTGAACCGCGACGTCCCAGATCTCGGCCATGTCGGAATCGTCACGGTGATACAGGCCGCCGAAATTGCCGTCGCCGAGCACTTCGCGCGCCTCGAACGGCGGCAGCGTGCGCATCAGGTCCAGGTCGGCCATCGGCTTGGCTTGTTCCGGCCCGTTTCGGTGCGGCAGCCGGGTCCAGGGATAGTTCTCCATCCAGCTCGCATGGCTGGCGACGGGATCGATCGCGCGGATCGTCGCGTCGGTCAGCGGCGCGCGCCACCAATCGTGAAAGCGCACGCGCGTGTCCGGGTTGTCCATCATCCATTCCTGTGCCAGCGCGGCGGCCGGCTGGTTGCCACCGTGACCGTTGACGATGAGGATGCGGCGAAAGCCCGAGCGCTTCATGCTGTCGAGAATGTCGCGGATGACCGCGGCGAAGGTCGCGACCCGCAGCGTGATGGTGCCGGGAAAGGCCGAGAAATACGGCGTCAGGCCGTAGGACAGGACAGGGAACACGGGGATGCCGAGCGGCTCGGCGGCGTCCACGGCCACTCGTTCGGAGAGGATCGCGTCGGTGGCGAGCGACAGCCCGGCATGCTGTTCGGTGCTGCCGATCGGCAGCACGCCGCGGTCGTCATGGCGGACCCAATCCTCCACCATCCGCCAATCCATCTCGGCTATGCGCATAGATCCTCCCAAAGCTTTCGTGCCAGCGTTGCATCGTATGGACGTTTTTTTTGTTTGCGCCACGCTGGCGCCTGCGCCACCGCACGTCAATGGACGAGGAGCGCAACCGGGCGGGGATTTCGTCGCACTGGCCTGGCGGGAGCCCCCGGCGTCATCGCGCGGCGGCGAGGAGGCTTTCGCAATTCAGCCGGTTGGACAGCAGGCAATCCTCAACCCTGGCCTTGATGGTGAGCTGATGCACCAAAAACAGCCCCGCCACCACCAGCGCCAACGCCACGGCAATGCCGGCGAGACTGGAGGTCCGCCGGTCGGCTTCGTTCTGGGGGTCGGTCCGTTCGACCGGGGATCGGGTCACACGCATGCAAAACCGCCGGATTGCCGCAGCGACCCTAGCTTAGCGCGTGCACCAGGGGAAATCACGGCAATCCGGCCAGCCCTGTCCTTACCGGCAGGCCGCGGATGGCCGCGAGGAACCGGTTGCGGCCAGGCCGCCGTGTCCGCATAAACGGCTGCATGTCCATTGTGGCCCGCCGTCATCTGTCCGCCGACCCCGCCTTCGCCGCGCTGATCCGCCGCGCCGGGCCGTTCACGCTCAAGGCGGAGAAGCAGAGCCTGTATGAAGCGCTGGTACGCGCGGTTTCGCACCAGCAGCTGCACGGCAATGCCGCGCGCGCGATCATGGGCCGGTTCGCAGCGCTGTTTCCCGACGTGGCGTTTCCGCTGCCGGAACAGGTACTGGCGGCCGATGAGGCGGCGCTGCGGGCCTGCGGTTTCTCGCTCTCCAAGATTGCCGCGATCCGCGACATCTGCGCGAAAACACTGGACGGCACGGTGCCGCACCGGCGCACGGCCATGCGGCTGAGCGACGAAGAATTGATCGAACGCCTGACCGGCATTCGCGGCGTCGGGCGCTGGACGGTGGAGATGCTGCTGATCTTCACGCTCGGCCGGCCGGACATTTTGCCGGTCGATGATTTCGGCGTGCGCGACGGCTATCGCCGGCTGTATGGCCTGGACGAACAGCCAAAGCCACGCGCGTTGGCGGAGATCGGCAAGCCCTGGGCCCCATGGCGCAGCTTTGCCGCGTGGTATCTCTGGCGCGCGTCCGACGAAGGCAAGCGAAGCAAAGTCTCGGATCCCGATACGGCATGAAAAAGGGCGCCTCGCGGCGCCCTTTTCCATTCGGCCCGGCCCTCGCGGGAACCGTTGGCGAACATTCAGGCAGCGGCGGCGGCGGCGGCCTTCTTGCCGGCCGGCTTCTTCGCCGCGACAGCCTTCTTCGGTGCGGCGGCCTTGGCCGGCGCGGCAGCCTTCTTCGGTGTGACCGCTTTCTTCGGAGCCGCCGCCTTCACGGCCTTCTTCGGGGCCGCGGCTTTCTTCGGGGCCACCGACTTCTTCGGCGCCGCGGCCTTGGCGGTCACAGCGGCCTTTTTCGGCGCCGCAGCCTTCTTCGGAGCCGCGGCCTTCACGGCCTTCTTCGGGGCCGCAGCCTTCTTTGGGGCGGCGGCCTTCTTTGGGGCGGCGGCCTTCTTCGGCGCCGCTGCCTTC
>JBBIQA010000004.1:58768-65103 GCA_037442565.1 Rhodospirillales bacterium | reverse complement strand
GCCTTTGCGGGTGCGGCAGCTTTCTTCGCCGCCGGCTTGGCCTCGGCTTTCTTGGTCGCGGCGCGCATCGCCATGGCCTGTGCCCGCACGGTATCCGTGTCTTGTGTGCTCACCTGTATGTACTCCTTTTGACAACGTTGCTTGTTGGTCTGTTGGTAGACAACGCGATGGCAGAAAGACGGGCTGGCTCAGCGAAGCGGACCACTGGCCGGATGAAGCTGCCGGCAGACAACACGCGATCCGATCCGGAACGGGATTTAGCCTCTCCAGCGCGGCGGAGCGGCGCGTAGCCACGTGGGCAGCCACACCCGATGCGCGCGGTCAAACGGCGCTCGCACGCTCCACACAGGTTCCTGCATGTCGCCAGCTTGATGATCCTGTTTCCGATATCGCTGGCTGGTGCGCTGCGCGATCGGCCGGTCTTCGCCTGAACGAGGCTGCGGTCCATGGACCGTCCTTCTGTTGTTCTATCTACGGATCAGTGCGTCACGGGATCGTGCCGCGAATCGGATTCGCATATAGCAAATCCGCTATTCCGCGTCTGACACGTGCCTGTCAATAAAAAGCAACAGTGCGACGGCCATTCAGGCGATTTTTTTGCTGAAAGCGGCTTGCTGACGCCGTTGCGCACCACGCGAGCGACTTGCGACGAACGCGGCGTCCAATTGCGATCCAGAGATGCCGTACAAACGAAACCGCCGCGGCAGAACTGCCGCGGCGGCTGCAGGCACGATCGGATTTCGCGGTCAGCGGATCACGGGCGCTGAGCCAGCGGGATGAATTTCTGGTCGTCAGGGCCGACATAGTTTGCGTTCGGCCGCACCAGCTTGTTGTCGATGCGCTGCTCGATGATGTGCGCGCTCCATCCCGACGTGCGCGAAATCACGAACAACGGCGTGAACATCGCCATCGGAACGCCCATGCCATTGTAGCTGATGGCGCTGAACCAATCGAGGTTCGCGAACATCTTCTTCGTCTCCATCATCACCGCCTCGATGCGGTCGGCGATGTCGAACAGCTTCATCGAGCCGTTCTCCGCCGCCAAACGCCGAGCCACCTCCTTGATGATCTTATTGCGCGGATCAGCGATCGTGTAGACCGCGTGGCCGAAGCCGATGATGACCTCCTTGTTGGCGACACGCTTGCGAATGTCCACTTCCGCCTCGTCGGGATTGTCGTAGCGCTGCTGGATCTCGAACGCGACCTCGTTGGCGCCGCCATGCTTGGGGCCGCGCAGCGCGCCGATGCCGCCGGTGATGCAGGAATACATGTCCGAACCTGTGCCCGCGATCACGCGGCAGGCGAAGGTGGAGGCATTGAACTCATGTTCCGCATACAGGTTCAGCGACGTGTTCATCGCCCGCAGCCACGAGGGCTTCGGCTTTTCGCCATGCAGCAGGTGCAGGAAATGCCCGGCGATGGTGTCGTCGTCGGTCTCCACCTCGATGGAGCGGCCGTTATGCGCGTAGTGGAACCAGTAGAGCAGCATGGAACCGAGCGAGGCCATCAGCCGGTCGGCGATGTCACGCGCGCCCGGCTGGTTATGATCATCCTTCTCCGGCAGCACGCAGCCGAGCGCGGAGACCCCGGTGCGCATCACGTCCATCGGATGCGCCGCCGCGGGCAAGGTTTCCAGAGCGCGCTTCACCGCGGCGGGCAGGCCGCGCATCGCCTTCAGCTTCGCCTTGTAGGCGCCCAGTTCGGCGATGTTGGGCAGCTTGCCATGCACCAGCAGGAAGGCCAGCTCCTCGAACTCGCAAACGTCGGCGATATCGAGGATGTCGTAGCCGCGATAGTTCAGGTCATTGCCGGTGCGCCCGACGGTGCAGAGCGCGGTGTTGCCGGCGACGACGCCGGAAAGCGCCACGGCTTTCTTGGCCCGGTTCGGTCCCGGAGCTGTTGGGGCGGCTGTTTCACTCATGGGTTTTCTCCTGTTTTCCCCCGCGCCGAACATCGGCGCGGGGTTTTTCATCGGGAAGAATTTATCCAAAAGCCTCGGATGATCAGAAGATCCCGGGCTTGCCCGCCAGTACCGTGCCGGCCGGCATCGCCACGTTCAACTGATGCAGTTCGCCTGCCGGCAGCCTGGCGAGATCCTGCACCGCGGCGAGGAAGCGGTTGGATTCACGGGTGGAGATCAGCCCGTCGGTCATGATCTGGAACTTGTTGATGTAGTCGGGGCGCGAGAATGGCCGCGCGCCGTTCGGATGCGCGTTGGCCACCGCCATTTCGTCGATCAGCTTGCTGCCGTCCTTCAGGATGATCTCGATGCGAGCGCCGAAGGCGAGCTCGTTCGGATCGGTCGCGCGGTAGCGGCGCGTCCATTCCGGATCTTCCTTCGTCTCGATCTTGTGCCACAGGCGCACGGTGTCGGCACGGCCGGCGCGCTTGGGGGCGTAGCTGTCCACGTGATGCCAGCTGCCGTCCTGCAGTGCCACGGCGAAAATGTACATGATCGAATGGTCCAGCGTCTCGCGCGAGGCCTTCGGGTCCATCTTCTGCGGATCGTTGGCGCCGGTGCCGATCACGTAGTGCGTGTGATGGCTGGTATGGATGATGATCTTCTCGATCTTCTCCATATCCTGGATCTGCTCGCGCATGCGGAACGCCAGATCGATCAGCGCCTGGGACTGGTATTCGGCGCTGTGTTCCTTGGTATAGCTGTCCATGATCGCGCGCTTGGCCTCTCCGGCTTCCGGCAGCGGCACCTGATAATGCGCGTCCGGCCCGTCCAGCATCCAGGCGATCACGCTGTCCTCGCCTTCATAGATCGGGCTCGGCGCGCCTTCGCCGCGCATCACGCGGTCCACCGCCTCGATCGCGAGCTTGCCGGCATGCGCGGGGGCATAGGCCTTCCAGCTGCTGATCTCGCCCTTGCGCGACTGGCGCGTGGTGAAGGAGACATGCACCGCCTGCTGCACCGCCTGGTAGATCACGTCCTGCTTCAGGCCGAGTAGCGTGCCGATGCCGGCCGCCTGCGCGGGACACAGATGCGCGATGTGGTCGATCTTGTGCTCATGCAGGCAGATGGCGCGCACGAGGTCGATCTGGATCTCGTAACCGGTGGCAATGCCGCGGATCAGGTCGCGGCCGGATTTTTCCATGGTCTGCGCCACGGCCAGGATCGGCGGGATGTTGTCGCCGGGATGGGAGTAGTCGGCGGCGAGGAAGGTGTCGTGCATGTCGAGCTCACGCACCGCGGTGCCGTTGGCCCAGGCCGCCCATTCCGGGCTGACGCGCTTGGAAGCCGCCATGCCGAACACCGTCGCGCCGGATTTCAGCGCATGGCCCAGCGCCATGTCGCGCGCGGACGTGACCGGGCGGCGGTTCACCGAGGCGATCGCCACCGAGGCATTGTCGATGATCCGGTTGATGATCATCTCGGCAACGTCCTTCTGGACGGCCACCTTGTCGGCGGCGACGCCGGCGATCTTCCAGGCGAGCTGGTCCTCGCGCTTGAGATTGGCCTTGGAAGGGTAGACCTTCACATCATGCAGTTTCATTTTTGTCTCCGGTGGGAACTGACGGGAAAACCTCGAGCCGACCGCCGTGCAGGGATAAACGGGGTTGGCCCGCATTCTTCCACGGTCTAGCCTTCTGAACGGCTCTTCCTAAGGTCGCACAGATGCAACGGCAAGCATGCAGGTCCGGATTTGCCAGATAAACCAGGCCATGAGGCAGAGAAATGACCCGCGTCCCGCCCGCCGCATCTGCTTCGCCATCCCCCATCGCGCGGGCGTGCCGCGATGAGTGAGGCCGCGGGGATCTACCCCGAAAGCGCGCGGCGGCGGGACTTCGTCGTGCAGCTCAGCGCCATGATGGTGGTGCAGAGCTTCATCACCATGGGCATGTACACGATGCCGGTGCTGGCGACGGAAATCTCCCGCGACATCGGTGTTCCCGCGACCTATATCGGCATCTACACCTCCCTCGTCTATTCCGTCTGCGTGTTCTCAGCACTGCTCGGCGGCGGGCTGGTGCCGCGCTTCGGCGCGATGCGGGTGTGCCAGGCCTGCCTGGTGCTGCTGACGGTCGGCTTCGCCTTCTCGCTCAGCGGCTCGTTGATCGGGCTGGCGATCTGCGGGCTGATCTGCGGGCTGGGCAACGCGCCGCCGACGGCGGCGAGTTCGCACGTGCTGCTGAAAGCCACGCCGCCGCGCTGGGTCAATCTGGTGTTCTCCATCAAGCAGGCCGGCGTGCCGATTGGCGGCGGGCTGGCCGGCGCCGTGCTGCCCGCCATCGCGCTGGCGTTCGGCTGGCGCGGCGGGGTGATGACGATGATGGCGCTGTGCCTGGTCACGGCGGCGGCGCTGCAGCCCTGGCGCGCGGAGGTGGATTTGGACCTCGACCGCGGCCGGCGCATCGGCTGGCAGACCGCGCTCAATCCGTTCCTGCTGGTCTGGCGCAGCACCGATCTGCGCGCCATCGGCATCGCCTCGGGCGTGATGTCGGGCGTGCAGATGGGTCTGCTGGCGATCTACGTGACCTATCTGCACCAGACGATCGGCCTGAAGCTGACGGTGGCCGGCTTTGCCCTGGCCACCGCGCAGATCGCCGGCATCGTCGGGCGCATCCTGTGGGGCACGGTTGCCGACAGGACCGGCCGCCCGGTGCTGGTGATGGCCGGCATCGCCGGCGGCGTGGCGCTGTGCGCCGTGCTGGTCGGCCAGTTCACCCCGGCCTGGCCGCTGCTGACGATCCATGCGGTGAGCGCGGTGTTCGGCTGCCTGGTACTGGGCTGGAACGGCGTGGTGTTCGCCGAGGTGGCGCGCCTGGCACCGCCGGGCCGCACGGCGGAGGCCACCGGCGGCATCGTCTGCCTGACCTGCCTGGGGATGGTGGTCATTCCCACCGCCATCGCCTTCCTGGTGCAGGCCAGCGGCAGCTTCGCGCTGGGCTACGAGGCCGCCGCGGCCGCCACGACCCTGGTCGCCATCGATTTCCTGCGCCGCTCGATGCGGCGCGGGTTCGGCTGACCTTGCGCCGCCCCGTGCGGCGCGGATTTCCCTGAAGGAGATGACGCCATGTCCCGCATCCTCACCGTCGCCGCCGCGCAGCTTGGCCCGATCCAGCAGGCCGAACCCCGCTCGGTCGCCGTCGAGCGCATGGTCCGGCTGATCGAGCGGGCGCACAGGCGCGGCGTGGAACTGGTGGTGTTTCCCGAACTGGCGCTGACGACGTTCTTCCCGCGCCACTACCATGAGGACATCGCCGAGGCGGATCGTTGGTTCGAAACCACCATGCCGTCGAACGAAACCGCGCCGCTGTTCGCCGCCGCGAAGCGCTACGGCATCGGCTTTCACCTCGGCTACGGCGAGATCGCGCACGAGGCGGACGAAGCCGGCATCGTCCGCAAGCGGCGCTTCAACACCTCGATCCTGGTCGGACCGCAGGGCGATATTCTGCTGAAGTACCGGAAAGTGCATCTGCCCGGCCACGCCGAATACGAACCGCGGCGCAAGGTGCAGCATCTGGAAAAGCGCTATTTCGAGGTCGGAAATCTCGGCTTTCCCGTCATCCGTGCGCCGATGGGCCAGCTTTCCGGCATCAACATGGGCATGATGATCTGCAATGACCGCCGCTGGCCGGAATCCTGGCGCGTGCTGGGCCTGCAGGGCGTGGAGCTGGTGATGCTCGGCTACAACACCCCAAGCATCAACCAGGAGGCCGGCGGCTTCGAGGCGCATCATCTGCGGGTGTTCCACTCGCATCTGTCGATCCAGGCCGGCGCCTACCAGAACGCCACCTTCGCGGTGGCGACCGCCAAGGCCGGCACCGAGGATGGTTGCGAGCTGTTCGGCCATTCGATCATCGTCAACCCGCAGGGCGAGATCGTCGCGCAGGCAACCACCTGGGACGACGAGCTGATCACGGCGGACTGCAACCTGGCCCAGTGCGAGCTGGGCCGGAAGACGATCTTCGCCTTCGAACAGCACCGGCGGCCGGAGGCGTACCGGCGCATCACCGAGCAGGTTGGGGCGGTGGAGCCGCCGGTTTGGTCGCCAAACGCCGATAAATAATCTCGGCATTAGCCTGCGGCTAACCTTTCCCCGGCAGTCTGCATCCGACGCCATGGCAGATCCTGCCAAGGCCAGGCTGCGGCAAAATGCCGCAACGATCCCCCGCAGGAGACAACCATGAACTCGATCTCTTCCGTATCCACCGGCGCGCCGCACCGCGCGCTGCAGGCGCCGCCGCCTCCGCCTGCGGCCAAGGCGCCGGATCAGGACGGCGACAACGACAGCAGCGGCGCGACCCGCTCCACATCCGGCAACGGTTCGGGCGTGTTGGACCTAAAGGTCTAGCCGCCGTTCAGGCATCGCCGTTCAGGCATC
>JBBIQA010000004.1:29703-58668 GCA_037442565.1 Rhodospirillales bacterium | reverse complement strand
CCGTTTCTTGGCGGCCCGTCGTCACGCCAGGTAGCGACGGGAAACCGCCAGCCCCGAAAGATCGCCATCAGGCGCAGGAACAGGCAGGCCGAAGCGCCCAGCGACATCGAATAGAGCGGTTGTGTGCCCAGGACCTGGCCGGCGGCGACGGACGCGCCGGCCGCCAGCGCGGCCACGGCGTAGATATCGGCGCGCAGGATGGAGGGGATCTCCCCGGCCAGGATATCGCGGGCGATCCCGCCGCCGATCCCCGACACCATTCCGAGCACGGCGGCCATCACCGGATCGATGCCGTATTGCAGCGCCTTCTGCGTGCCGGTGACCGCGAACAGCGCGAGACCGACCGCGTCGAGCAGCAGCACGTCACGCCGGCGCGAATGAACAACGGGATACACATAGAACGTCAGCAAGCCGCCGGCCGCCGCGATTGCCAGATTGTGCCAGCTGGCAATCGCGGCGGGCGGAACGGCGCCGATCAGCAGGTCGCGCGTGATGCCGCCGGTCACCGCCGCCACGAAAGACAGCAGCAACACGCCGAACAGATCGAACCGCCGCTGCACGCCCAGCAAACCGCCACTGAGGGCGAAGACGAAGCAGCCGAGCCCATCCAGTATCGCCAACCACATCGAGAGGACCCTTGCGACGGGGGTGAGCTGCGGACCTACACCTGCACCGCTGCAACCATGGATGCGCCCGCCAGCACATGCCCCACGGCGAGCGCGGCGGCGGCCTGACACGGCTCGATCACCGGCGCGCCGCATGCCGCCTCGATCGCCGCGCGGTGATGCGCCATGCCGGTACAGCCCAGTACGACGATTTCCGCGCCGGCCTGCACGCACCCACGCGCGGCCTCGATCAGGCGGGATCGGGCGGCCACGCCATCCAGCAGGGTTTCCATCGACACGTTCAGCGCGATCTCGGCCGCGAGGCGCCCCTCCAGCCCCATCGCCCGCAGCGCGGTCCGGTGCCGTGCCTTGGAGGCCTCCACGATGGCGATCACGCCGAAGCGCTCGGCCCGCGCGACCGCCGCCGCCACCGCCGAGCGGAACACGCCCAGCACCGGGCGGTCCGTGGCGGTTCTCGCCGCCTCGATCCCAGGATCGGACGCGCAGGCGATGACGAAGACATCCGCCGCCTCCGCCTCGATCCGCCGGCAGAGCGGCTCCACCACGGCGTGCCAGTCGCGCCAGCTATAGATCGCCGGCGGGCCCTCCTGGAGCGTGACCACATCCAGCGATGGTCCGCCGGGATGGCGAAATGGCGCGATCGCGGCGTCGATGCCGGCCGTGCAGGCGGTTGAACAATTTGGATTGAGGATCAAGATGCGGGTCATGCGGCAAATCCTGACCTGCAAGCAGGGCAGGATCAAGCAATCGCGATGGCGGAAGCCATCGGAGTGGCTTATGCTGTGCTGCACAATTTCTCCGGTGTTCCGCTTGGCGCCTGCCAGAGGACCCGCCATAGGATCCATGTGATGGCCCTGACACGCTGGCAGCCTCCCGTTCCGTCTGCGTCTAACGCCGCCCCCGGACTGGCCGCCGCCGCTTTGGCCGCGCCGGAACTGACCCTGCGCACCGCGATCGGCCGCGGCCTGCGCGGGCGCTGCCCGAACTGCGGCAACGGCCATCTGTTCAACGGCTGGCTGCGGGTGGTGACGGAATGTTCTTCCTGTGCCGCGCCGCTCGGCCTCGCCCGGTCGGACGATCTGCCGCCCTACATCACCATCCTGATCGTCGGGCACATCGTCGTGCCGCTGATGCTGTGGCTGGAACGTTCGCAATCGCCGGAGATGTGGGTCACCACGGCCATCTTCGTGCCGATGACCCTGATCCTCACGCTCGGGCTGATCCGCCCGATCAAGGGCGGCACGGTCGGGCTGATGCTGAAGCTCGGCCTGGTCAAGGAGCCGGAACAGGCATGACCGCAGGAGGCATGACAGCGAAATCCCGGCTGCCGTCCCTCAGCCCAGCGGCCGAGGCCGATGAACCCGCGTCCGATCATTCGCGCCTGTCGCGCGTCGTGCTGGCCGGGGAGGCGCTGACCCGCTTGTCGCCAATCCTGGAGGCCGACCGCGCCCAGGCGGTGGCCGACCTGACCGTGCAGAACCACTTCGTGCCCGCGCCGGTGAAGTCCGCCCAGGTCAAGTCCGGCGCGGATGCGGCCCATCAGCCCCTGCCCGGCCCCTTCGTGCTGCACCTGTCGGTTCAGGAAGGCCGCCTGGCGTTCGACATCCGTTCCGAGGACGGCTGTGTGCTGGTGCTGCATCTGCTGTCGCTCAGCCCGTTCCGCGGCCTGATCAAGGACTACCAGATGCTGGTGGACAGCCACATCAAGGCGGTCGAGGAAGGCCGCGAGGCGCGTATCCAGGCGATCGACATGGGCCGGCGCGGCCTGCACAACGAAGGCGCGGCGCTGATGAAGCAGCGGCTGGACGGCAAGATCGCCATCGATTTCGAGACCGCGCGGCGGCTGTTCACGCTCGTCTGCGTGCTGCACCAGCGCATTTAGGGCATCTGCATGAAAGTGAACGGCACACCCTACCGCAGCGTTTGGGTGAACCCGCGGGATGGCTGGTCGGTGCATATCTTCGACCAGACCCGATTGCCCTGGTCGCTGGACATCCTGCGCCTGACCGATGTGGCGCAGACCGCGCGGGCCATCACCACGATGCAGGTGCGCGGCGCGCCGCTGATCGGCGCGGTCGCCGCCTATGGGCTGTGCCTGGCGCTGCGCGCGGATGCGTCCACCGACGCGATGGAGCGCGACGCGGCGATGCTGAATGCGACGCGCCCGACGGCGGTCAATCTGCGCTGGGCTCTGGAACGGATGCTGACCCGGCTGCGCAATACCCCGGCGGCGGAGCGTGTCGCCGCCGCCTATGCCGAGGCGTCGGCGATCTGCGACGAGGACGTGGCGCAATGCGCCGCCATCGGCCGGCACGGACGCGCGCTGATCGAACAGGCCGCGGCGGCGAAGCCCGGCAAGCGGGTGAACGTATTGACCCACTGCAACGCCGGGTGGCTGGCGACGGTGGACTGGGGCACCGCGCTGGCGCCGATCTACGCCGCGCACGATGCCGGGATCGACGTGCATGTCTGGGTGGACGAAACCCGTCCGCGCAACCAGGGCGCGGCGCTGACCGCGTGGGAACTGGGCAGCCACGGCGTTGCCCACACCGTGATCGCGGACAACGCGGGCGGCCATCTGATGCAGCATGGCGAGGTCGATCTGTGCATCGTCGGCGCCGATCGCGTGACACGCACCGGCGATGCCGCCAACAAGATCGGCACCTACCTGAAGGCCCTGGCGGCGCGCGACAACGGCGTGCCGTTCCATGTGGCGCTGCCGTCCTCGACCATCGACTGGGGCGTCGCGGACGGCATTTCCGAAATACCGATCGAGGAACGCTCCGGTGCCGAAGTGACCGATATCACCGGGCGCACTTCCGCCGGGGAGATCGTGACGGTGCGCGTCGCCGCCGGCGGCAGCCCGGCCGCCAACCCGGCCTTCGACGTGACACCGGCGCGGCTGGTGAGCGGCCTGATCACCGAACGCGGCGTCTGCGCGGCGAGCGAGGCCGGCCTGCGCGGCCTCTACCCCGAACAGGCCTGACGCGGCCGGTACCGGGCAGGTCGCGATGCGCCGGCATTTCCCGATCCTGCTGCTGCTGGCCGTGCTGGCCGGCTGCGCCGCGCCGCGGCCGGCACAGGTGGGACGCGAATCCCGTCCGGCCGAGGATACCGGCGAAGGCTTCTCGCGCGAGCGGGCGGTGCAGACGGCGCTGCGCGAATGGCGGCGATTCGGCTCACCGATCCATGACGAAATGCCAGGCTCGCGCCTGCCGCTGGATGCCGATGAGATGCCGTCGCGCCAGGACGGCCTCTGGCAGCGCGTCGGAGACTATTGGTGGGTCAGCCAGCCGCCCGGCAGCCGCGCCAGCCTGTGGACCGGCAAGACCGACGAGAACGGCGATGAATTCCCGGCCGAGGAATCCGACCGCTTCGCCTGGTCGGCCGCCTTCATCTCCTACCTCATGCGCGTCGCCGGCGCCGGGGACCGGTTCCCCTACGCGCCCAACCACGCCACCTACATCAATGCCGCGCGGCTGGAGGATTCCGGCGGCGCCGGCCCGAACGGCGAGGATTGGGCGATCGTGGCACAGCGGCCCGAGGACTATGCGCCCAAGCTCGGCGACCTGATCTGCACCGGCCGCGACGAGTCCGCCGGCATCGGCTTCGACGACCTGCCGGCGCGCTTCCCCGGGCATTGCGACATCGTGGTTTCCCGCAAGCCGGGAATGCTCAGCGTGATCGGCGGCAACGTGGGGGCGGCGGTTTCCATGAAGCATGTGCCCGTGACGAAGAAGGGCCGGCTGGCCGACCGGAACGGGATCGTGGTGGACGACCGCTACCCGTGGTTCGTCGTGCTTCAGGTGATGTACGACCGATAGCTCCCGCCGGCGGACGAGCCGCAGCCAGCCCCCGGAAGGATTGGCCCGCCATGGCCGGTCTTGTGCACTTCCGTCCGATTGGTACTAGCCCTGCATGGCGGACCGGACCGCTGCCAGCGCCGCTTCGGCATGGTGGCCATCCGGACCGCCGGCCTGGGCCAGGTCCGGCCGGCCGCCGCCGCCCTTGCCGCCGACGGCGGCGCTGGCGACGCGCACCAGTTCCACGGCGTTGAAGCGGCCGGTCAGGTCGGCGGAGACGCCGACGACGATGCTGGCCTTGCCTTCCGCCGTGGAGACCAGGGCGACGACGCCGCTTTCGATCTGCTTGCCGATGGCGTCGGCGAGACCCTTGAGGTCACGGGCGGGCACTTCGCCCATGTTGCGCGCAGCGAGCTTCACCCCGGCGACTGTCTCGATCTCCGCGGCGGTGCCGCCGGTTGCCAGTTTCTTCTGCAGTTCGTTCACCTGCCGCTCCAGGCGGCGGCGGTCCTCCAGCAGGGCGGCGACGCGCTCGGCGACCTCGGCCGGGCTGGCCTTCAGCGCGGCGGCGGTTTCGGCCATGCGGCGTTCGCCCTCGGCGATCAGGGACAGGGCGGCTTCGCCGGTGACCGCCTCGATCCGGCGCACGCCGGCGCTGACGGCGCCTTCGGAGACGATCTTGAACAGGCCGATGTCGCCGGTGCGGCGGACATGGGTGCCGCCGCACAGCTCGATCGACCAGGCCGGCCTGTTGCCCTCGCCGGCGCCCCCCCCTCCTTCTCCCATGGCGACGACGCGGACCTCGTCGCCGTATTTCTCGCCGAACAGGGCCATCGCGCCCTCGGCGACGGCGGCATCGGGGGTCATCAGGCGCGTGGTGACCTCGGAGTTCTCACGGATGCGGGCGTTCACCTCGGCCTCGATCCAGGCCAGTTCGTCAGGGGTGACGGGGCGAGGCTGGCTGACGTCGAAGCGCAGGCGATCCGGGGCGTTCAGGCTGCCCTTCTGCATGACGTGCTCGCCGAGCTTGCGGCGCATTGCCTCGTGCAGCAGGTGGGTGGCGGAGTGGTGGGCGCGGATGGCGCTGCGGCGGACGTGGTCCACCGTGGCGACGACCGGGACGCGGGTGCGGGCAACACCGGCCTCGACGCGGCCGAGATGGACGAACAGGTCGCCGAGCTTTTTCTGCGTGTCGGTGATGAGGATGCGCAGGCCGTCGGCGCCGGTGATCACGCCGGTATCGCCGACCTGGCCGCCACTTTCGCCGTAGAAGGGCGTTTGGTTCAGCACGATAGCCACTTCCGTTCCCGGGCCCACTTCCGTTCCCGGGCCGGCTTCGGTCACCGCGGCGCCGGCGGCGACAACGGACAGAATCTCGCCCTCGGCGGTTTCGGTGGAATAGCCGAGGAATTCTGTCGGGCCGACCTGCTCCTTGATCTCGAACCATACCCGCTCGGTGGCGGCGTCGCCCGAGCCGGACCAGGCGGCGCGGGCGCGGCGGCGCTGCTCGGCCATCGCCTGCTCGAAGCCGATGCCGTCCACCTCCCTGCCCTGCTCGCGCAGGGCGTCCTGCGTCAGGTCGAGAGGGAAGCCGTAGGTGTCATACAGCCGGAACGCCACGTCTCCGGGCAGCGCCTGGCCCTCGCCGAGCTTGCCGGTCTCCTCGGCGAGCAGGCCAAGGCCGCGTTCCAGCATGGCCTTGAAGCGGGTTTCCTCCAGATGCAGCGTCTCGACGATCAGCTTTTCGGCGCGCGTCAGCTCGGGGTAGGCGGCGCCCATCTGGCGGGTCAGGGCGGGAACCAGGCGGTACATCACCGGATCGCGCGCGCCCATCATGTGCGCGTGGCGCATCGCACGGCGCATGATGCGGCGCAGCACATAGCCGCGGCCCTCATTGGATGGCAGCACGCCGTCCGCCATCAGGAAGGCGGAGGAGCGGAGGTGGTCGGCCACCACGCGATGGCTGGTGCGGTGGGGGCCGTCCGGGTCCTGGCCGGTGGCGTCGGCGCTTGCCAGCACCAGGGCGCGCAGGGTGTCGGTGTCGTAGTTGTCGTGCTTGCCCTGCAGGATGGCGGCGAAGCGCTCCAGGCCCATGCCGGTGTCGATCGAGGGGCGCGGCAGCGGCGTGCGCGTGCCGGGGGGGCCTTCCTCGAACTGCATGAACACGAGGTTCCAGATCTCGATGAACCTGTCGCCGTCCTCGTCCGGGCTGCCGGGCGGGCCGCCGGGTATGGAGGGACCGTGGTCGTAGAAGATCTCCGAGCACGGGCCGCAGGGACCCGTATCCCCCATCCGCCAGAAATTGTCGGAGGTGGGGATGCGGATTATTTTCGACTCCGGCAGGCCGGCGATCTTCTTCCAGAGGGCGGCCGCGTCGTCGTCCTCGCTGTAGACGGTGACCAGCAGCTTGTCCTTGGGCAGCGAGAAGTCCCGGGTCAGCAGGGTCCAGGCGTGGAGGATCGCCTGTTCCTTGAAGTAGTCGCCGAAGCTGAAATTGCCCAGCATCTCGAAGAAGGTGTGGTGCCGGGCGGTGTAGCCGACATTGTCCAGGTCGTTGTGCTTGCCGCCGGCGCGGACGCATTTCTGCGCGGTGGTGGCGCGGGAATAAGGGCGCTTCTCCTGGCCGGTGAAGACGTTCTTGAACTGCACCATGCCCGAATTGGTGAACATCAGCGTGGGATCGTTGCGCGGCACCAGGGGCGAGCTTTCGACCACCTGGTGGCCGTTGCCGGCAAAATAGTCGAGGAACGTGGCGCGGATGTCGTTGCTGCTGGCCATCGGCTTTTTTCTGTAACCTCAATCCAAGCGGGAAACGGGCGGAAGCCTAGGACGTAGCGCAGCGCGCAGGGCGCGGCAATCTGGGCGCAGCGCGCAGGGCGCGGCAATCTGGCCTTGCTTTGCCCGCCCGCGGTATTTGCTCACGGCTGGCGCCGGACGCGGCTATGATCGAGCGTGCAGGACCCCTGGGGATGGAGGGCTTCATGCCGACAAGTCTGCACGATCGGGAGCGGGCCTTCGAGGCGCAGTTCGCGCATGAGGAGGAGGCTCGCTTCCTGGCCACCGCGCGGCGGGACAAATTGTTCGCCAAGTGGGCGGCGGCGAAAATCGGGGTTTTCGAGGTGACGGCGGAGGATTTGGCCGATGGCGTGCTGGCGATCCCCGGCGGCGCCGGGCATGACCGGGCGGTGCTGGATTACGTGGCCGGGGCGTTCCTGGCCTGCGGCCAGCGGCCGGCGGACAGCGAGCTGGCGGCGGCGCTGGAGCAATGCGGGCAGCAGGCGCGGCAGTCCTTGATGCCGCCGGGCGGTTCGGGCGGGGCGGCTTAGGCGCGCATCGCCTGGGCCGCGCAGCGGCGGGCTTGGTATCGCGTTCGGTTTGGCGGCTTGCCCCCACCCCGGCCCTCCCCACGAGGGCAGGGGCGGTGTGGGGGGCGGCGTGGGGGGCGGTGTCGAGATGGCGGGCGGGCGCCTCGATGCGATGGACCTGTTGGGCGAAGGTGGTTTGCAGAGGGACCGGAGGCGTAGGTATCGGTAACCCTCAGAGCATTTGCGGCTTGACTTTTGGCTTGATTTATGTTCTTGTTTTGTTCATGGACTCCCATTTGCCAGACCCTTCCACCCATGCCGCCGCGAGCGCGTGCTCCGGCGCCATGTCGGAGCGGACCGAGCGGCATTTGCGGATGCTGGCGGAGCTGGCCGAGATCGGGATGGCGTTAGCCCGAAAGGTGGGGCGGCAGGCGCTGGACGAGGCTGGCGCCGCCGCGGAGCGGGACGGCGGGAGCGGACCCGGCGGAACGGGGCCTGGCGGAACGGGGCCTGGGGGCGATCCGGGGCTGGTATTCGCGCGCATCGCGCGGGCGGTGCGCCAGACCGTGGCGCTGGAGGCGCGGTTGGACGCCGAGGCCCAGGCGCTCGAGCAGCAGAGGGCCACGGCGCGGGCGAGCCGGGAGGCGGCACAGCGGGCGCGCATCCAGCAGCAGAAGGAGCGAGTCAAGCGGCTGGTCGAGGATGCGATCTCGGGCGCGTCCGATCGGGAGGCCGATTTGGCGGACGCCGAGACTTTGCGGCTCGATCTGGATGAACGGCTGGAGGACCCGGATGTCGAGGCGGAGCTTGGCTGGCGGCCGATCGGGGCAATTTTTGCCGGGATTTGTCAGGACCTTGGGATCAAGGCGGACCTGAGCGGCTTCACCGACGCGGAACTGGGCTTCGATATCCAGCCGGGGCGGCGCGGCGGCGTGCCGGCCGCCGATGTGCTTGCCGGCGATGTGTTTGCCGGCGATGTGTTTGCCGGCGATGTGCTTGCCGGTGGGGCCGGAGGGGACGGGTCCGTTGATCCGGGCGGTGGCGCGGGCCTGGCGGAAGGTCCGGAACGTGGCGCGGGTGCCGGGGCCCTGGCGCCGGCGCTGGCGTTGCGGATTTCGTTGCCGACCGGGCCGCCTGCCGGGTTTGCCACCGGAGCCGGATGACCGTTGTCAGGAACCGTCGCGCCGCCCTGCCTCATTCTGTCGCGATGATGTCGATGACTTCAGGGGGAGCAACCTGAAGCCGTCGGGGTTTAGCGCCGGTACGGCAGCGGCAGCAGCCCGCGCACCGGCAGCTTCACCAGCCCTTCTGGCGCGCGCAGGATGACCTGAGCCTCCGGGCTGTAGTCCACCATCATCTCGCGGCACGCGCCGCAGGGGGCCACCACTGCCAGTTCGCGGTCGGTTTCCTCGGGCTTCGGGTGACGCACCGCCACGGCGGTCGCGATCGTGCCGTCGCCTTCCAGCACCGCGCGGCCGAAGGCCACCGCCTCGGCGCAGATCGACAGGCGGCCGACCGTCGCGCCGATGTGCACACCGGTCCAGATCCGGCCGTCCTGGCCGCGTATGGCGGCCGCGACGGTGTGCCAGTGGGGACGATAATGCCGCGCCAACACGTCGTTGGCCGCGGCAATCAGTTCGTGATCGGCATCCGACAATACGCCGCCGACCGGATAAAAATCATTCAGCCGCCTCGGCCTCCTCGCCTTCCTCGATGCTCGACAGCATGGTGTTCGCCACCACGCCAGCCTGATCGCGCACCTTCTTCTCGATCGAGAGTGCCATATCCTTGTGATCGCGCAAGAACTGCTTGGCGTTCTCCCGGCCCTGGCCGATCCGGGTGCTGTCGTAGCTGAACCAGGCGCCGGATTTCTCCACCACGCCGGCCTTGACGCCGAGATCGATCAGTTCGCCCACCTTGCTGATGCCTTCGCCATACATGATGTCGAACTCCACCTGGCGGAAGGGCGGGGCGAGCTTGTTCTTCACAACCTTCACCCTTGTCTGGTTGCCCACCATCTCCTCGCGATCCTTGATCTGGCCGATGCGGCGGATCTCCATGCGGACGGAGGCATAGAATTTCAACGCGTTGCCGCCCGTCGTTGTCTCGGGGTTGCCGAACATCACGCCGATCTTCATGCGGATCTGGTTGAGGAAGATCAGCATGGTCTTGCTGCGCGACACGCTGCCGGTGATCTTGCGCAGGGCCTGGCTCATGAGCCTGGCGTGCAGGCCCATGTGGCTGTCGCCCATCTCGCCTTCCAGTTCGGCCCGCGGCACCAGGGCGGCGACGCTATCCACCACCAGCACGTCGATGGCGCCGGAACGCACCAGGGTATCGGCGATCTCCAGCGCCTGCTCGCCGGCGTCGGGCTGGCTGATCAGCAGATTGTCCACGTCCACGCCCAGCTTGCGGGCATAGGTCGGGTCCAGCGCATGCTCGGCATCGATGAAGGCGCAGGTGCCGCCCAGGCGCTGCGCCTCGGCGATCGCATGCAGCGCCAGCGTGGTCTTGCCGGAGCTCTCCGGGCCGTAGATCTCCACGATCCGTCCACGCGGCAACCCGCCAATGCCCAACGCCAGATCAAGCCCCAGGGAGCCCGACGGGATCACCTCATGCTGCTCATCTCCGGCCCGCGCACCCATGCGCATGATCGAGCCCTTGCCGAACGCCCGCTCGATCTGGGACAGAGCGGCGTCGAGCGCTTTGTTCTTTTCCATTGTCATTCCCCGTCCTAATCCCCAATTACAACCATAGATATTCTCACGACGACATTCACTCTCTTAACAATTGTGCACATACCATCGTGCAGCACAAGGAAATCGAGCGGCGATCGATCGCTTCCGGGAAGCCCGAGTCGCCTCAGCCCGACTATACCTCCGCGACGAGACTCTTGAGACTCGAATCCGGGAATCGATGTTAAGCATTCGTTTATGGTATGTTCTTGCCGGCACGCAAATACAAGAACTAAATAGGAACATCGGCGGTTCGAGCCGTGTTCCCAACCACCTGCTCCAGCAAATCCCCCAGTTCGCGCAACGCATACGGCTTGGCCAGGAACACGGCGCCACTGCCTGTCAGTTCGCGCCGCAAAGCCTCCTCCGCATAGCCCGAGACCAGGATCGCCGGCAGCCCCGGCCGGGTTTGGCGCAGCGCCCGGACCAGGGCCGCTCCGTCCATGCCCGGCATCACCACATCGGAAATCACCGCGGCAATCTCGGCACCCTCCACCAGTGCCAGGGCGGCATCCGCCGAGGCCGCCGCCAGCACATTCCAGCCTCGGCGCACCAGCGTCCGTTCCGCCAGCCGGCGCACCGCATCCTCGTCGTCCACCAGCAGCACCACGCGCCGCCCGGCGGCTGGAACCGCCGGCACCGGCGGCGGCACGGCCACTTCCATGACGGCCTCGGGCTCCGCGTCGAACCGCGGCAGGTAGATGCGAAACCGGCTGCCCTGCCCCGGCGCGCTCTCCACCGCGAGAAACCCATCCGACTGGCGTACGATGCCATGCACCGTGGACAGCCCCAGCCCGTTGCCGCCCCGCTCGCGCCGCGTGGTGAAGAATGGGTCGAAAATCCGCGGCAGCACGTCGGCCGGGATGCCGACGCCGGTATCCTGCACCTCGATCATCACATACCGGCCGGGCGGGATCGTCTCTTCCCCCAGCGTCAGCGGGCGGTAGAGATTGATGTGCCCGCTGCGCAGGGTCAGCGTACCGCCATCCGGCATCGCATCGCGTGCGTTCACCGCCAGGTTGACCAGCACCTGATCCAGCTGCGTCGGGTCCGCCCGCACCATCCGCCCCGGCGTCTCCAGATCCAGCACCAGCCGGACCTGCCCGCCCAGCAGCCGGTCCAGCAACGACGACAGGGCCGTGATCGCCCCGTTCACCGACAACGCGCGCGGCTGCAAGGTCTGCTGGCGCCCGAACGCCAGCAACTGGCGCACCAGATCCGCCCCGCGGCCGGCACTGTCCAGTATCTGCCGCGCATCTGGATCTTCCGGCCCTTCGCGTTCCAGCATCGCCTCCGCCGCCCCGGCGATCGCAGTCAGCAGATTGTTGAAATCATGCGCGATCCCGCCGGCGAGCTGCCCCACCGCCTGCAGCTTCTGGCTCTGCGCCAGCTGAGCCTCCAGCCGCTTCTGCGCGGTGATGTCCGTCAGCCGCAGCATCGCGCCACTGACCGCGCCATCGGCCTCGCGCAGCACGGTCACCGCCACATCCACCATGTGATCGGGATCGCTTTCCGCCGTCTCCAGCCGGGCCGACAAGCTGCCCGGCCCGCCAACCCCCTCCAGGGCCTGGCGCAGCGCCACGGTATCCACCTCGCGGAACATCACCGCCACCGGGGCTCCCACTGCAAGATCTACCCGCCGCGCCACCATCCGACGCAACGTCTCGTTCGCCCGGACAATCGCGCCCGCTTGATCCACCACCAGAACCCCCGCGCCTGGATCCTGGAACAACATCTGCACAAGCGGATCCAGATCGCCTCCCAGGCGATCGATCAAGCGCCCACGGCGCCGGCCGAGGCCGGCCATGAGCCTCAGCATGGGGCGGGGCCTGAAGGCTGGGGTTTTCCGGTCACGGGCGCACGCCGCGGCTGAGTCGCCAGACATAAGCGATGATTTCAGCAACGGCCTGGAAGTGTTCGGCAGGAATATCGGCGTCGAGTTCGACGCGGTACAGCGCCCGTGCCAGCGGCGGGTTGGCAACCAAGGGGATGCCATGCGCCTGTGCCGTCTCGCGAATTCTGGCCGCCATCGAATCTACCCCTTTCGCCAGCACCCGTGGCGCCGCGTTCGTCGCCCGATCATAGGCCAGCGCCACGGCGTAATGGGTAGGGTTCGTGACCACCACCGTCGCCCGCGGCACCGCCGCCAGCATTCGCCGGCGTGCCCGCTGCATCCGGATCTGGCGCACCCGGGCCTTGATCTTCGGATCGCCCTCAGACTCCTTTGCCTCATCGCGAATGTCCACCCGGCTCATCCGCAGCCCGCGCAGATGGCGGAAGCGCACCCAGAACAAATCCGCCGCGGCGATCACCGCCTGCACCGCCAGCCCGGCCAATAGCACCCGGACCACGCCATGCCCGATCCGTTGCACCAGGCCCGGCAGGTCCGGCAGCGGCGTTGCCGCGAACCGGCGCAAATCATCCGACAGCGCGAACCAGATCGCCGCACCGATCGCGCCGATCTTGGCGATCGACTTCACCGCCTCCATCAGGCTTTCCACCCCCAGCAGCCGGCGCAGACCGGCCGCCGGGCTGATCCGCGACGGATCCGGCTGCAACGCTGTCAGGTTCAGCAGGAACCCGGTTTGCAGCAGCACGCTGCCGGCTCCGGCCAGCAACACCCCCAGTACCAGCGGCGCGGCTGCGCCTAGTGCCGCCAGGCAGGCACGGCGCAGCACCGCACCGCCGCCATCGGAGACATCCAACGTGTCGGCCTGCGCCAGAAACACGCGCAACGCCAAGGCCAGGCGTTCCAGGGACGCCGGGGCGGTCATGATCAGGATCAGGCAGCCGGCGCCCAGCCCGGCAAACGCCGCCACCTCGCGCGATACCGGCACCCTGCCTTCTTCACGCGCCTGCTGCTGGCGGCGAGGCGTTGCGGCTTCTGTCCGATCTTCCTGGTCAGATCCGCCGGCCAAGGCTGGCTATCCCAGCCCGGGCAGCCCGGCATACGCATCCCGAACCGCCGCCTGCCACGAACCGAGCAGCATCGAGATCAACGCCGCGACCATCGCCAACCCGCCGAGGATCTGCGCGGGCATCGCCACGAAATACACCTGCAGCCGCGGCACCAGCCGGGCGATCAGCCCGATCGACATCTGCCAAACCACCGAAGCCAACACGAACGGCGAGGCCAGCCGCAACGCCAGCGCGAAGCCCTCGGCGGCCGCGCTCAATGCCGTCTGCGCCAGGTCGCCCGCGGGCATCAGCGCCCCCGGCGCGATCAGCCGATAGCTGCCTGCGAGCGCCGTCAGCACCGGCGCATACAACCCGGAAGCCAGCACCACCAACGGAGCCGCCAGCGAGAGCATTCGCCCCAGCGCCGTCGCCTGAGCGCCCAGCTGTGCATCTGGCTGCAGCACGTTCGACAGTCCGAGCATGTATGAAATCAACTGCCCGGCGATCGGCAGAGCCAGCACCGTCATCCGCGCCAGCCAGCCAATCCAAAGCCCGGTCGCCACCTCCGCCAGCACCATGCCGGCCATCGCGATGACATCATCCGGCGCCGCGCCGACCAGCGGCGCGATGCCCGGCAGCAACAACAGGCTGACGCACAGGGCCATGCCCGCCCGGAGCATCATCGGCATCTCCGCCTCCCCCAGCCCCGGCAGCAGCATGATCGCCGAACCGACCCGGCCAAGCAGCAGCACGAAAGCAAAGGCCAGTCCCGGCAGCGCGGCCAGGAACTCCCGCGCGGCCATGTCCTGCAGCCCGATGTCCTGCGCCGAGATCACGACCCCCCGGCCGCCACCAGCCGGTCGAACAGCATATGGGTGAAATCGGTCAGGGTCGCGAGCATGAACGGCCCCAACAAAAGCATCGTCACCGCCAGCGCCACCGCCTTCGGCACGAATGCCAGTGTCGCCTCATTGATCTGCGTGATCGCCTGCAGCAAGGACACGAGCAGCCCCACCCCCAACGCGACCGCCAATGGCGGTCCGCCGAGCCGCAGCGTCACCCACATGGCCTCGCGCATCAGTACCGCCAGATCCCCTTCGGTCATAGGCGATCGGCCGAGAGCGGTGATGCCGGTGCTGACGGGTCGGGTGCTGACGGGTCGGGTGCTGACGGGTCGGGTGCTGACGGATCGGGCGCCATCAGATCGGCATGCGCATGATGTCCTGATAGGCCTGCACCACTCGGTCCCGGATCGCGGTCGCCGATTGCAGGGCAAGTTCGGCTTTGGAAACGGCCGTGACCACATCGGTCAGATTGCCGTTACCAGAAATCGCCGCCATCGACTTCGCCTCGGCGGCATGTCCGGTATCGACCACGCCCTTAATCGCGCGCTGCAGCACGGCCCCGAAGCTGCCGGCTTCCGACCCAGATTCCGCCCCCTGGGCGCCGCTATCCACCCGTCCGTATGCCTGCGCCGCGGCCGAGGGGCGAACCGTTATGGTCGGGATGCCGCCCGGCACCGTAATCGGCGGGGAACTCATTTCAGCATGTCAATCGTGCGCGTCAGCATGCTGCGGGTCACCTGCATCACCGACAGGTTGGCGCTGTAGGAACGCTGCGCCTCACGCATGTCCATCACCTCGGTGAAGCTGTTCACGTTCGGCAACTTCACATAGCCCGCGGCATTCGCCGCCGGGTTCGACGGATCGAAGCGCAACGGAAAATCGGACTTGTCCTTACCGATCTCCTTCACCCGCACCGTGTCCTGTCCCAACGCGCGATCGAGCTTGTCCTCGAAGGTAATCGTTTGGCGGCGATACGGGTCGGCCCCCTTGGTCGATCCGGTGCTGTCCTGATTGGCCAGGTTCTCGGCGATAACCCGCAGCCGCGAGGTCTGCACATCCATCCCACGCGCCGAGATCGACAAGGCATTGGTCAGGTCCACGCAAACCCCCTACGCAAATTCATTCCACACATCCGCCATAGGGCATGTCCGCTATTGGCCGTGGCCGAGCGCGATACGGAACATGCCCAAATATTTTTTATACAAATTGGTAACCAGCTCCTGCGTCGTTTCAGTGTTGGCGACCTTGGTCAGTTGCTCATCCAGCGCGACCGCGTTGCCGTCCGGTGCCCGCTCGCTCGGCTTCTGCACCACTGTCTGGCCCGGGCCCCCGCCGCTGATGCCGGACATATGACCGGGCTGCGTCAACACCAGCGCCCCGCCCTGCGTCTTTGCCAAACTGGCCGCGAACGGCGCCAGATCCCGCGCCTGCCAGTGCGGCGTGTTCGCGTTGGCGATGTTTTGCGCCAGGATCCTCTGGCGCCGGTCGGCCCAGGCCATCCGCTTTTCCGCCAAGTCGAGCAATGCGATCCCCATCGGACCGGTCCTTCCCGTTCAAGCCGGAACTCTGCCATCGCGGATTGAACAAAGAATTAATGCCAAACGAAACCTGCCCGCCCCACGGCAAGGGCCGCACAGAAAGGTTTCAGTAACCAGCCGCCGCTAACCTGCCGACATGCCGTCTCCACCCTCCCCTTCCGGCCCTTCCGCTTACGGGATCGACGCCACGCTCGCCCTCGGGGGCAACCTGAGCCACATGCTTCGCATGACCCAGGCCCTGGTCGCCGGCGGCCGCAACGTCGACCTCATGGGCCTCGAACGCCAGGTCGGCCTACTCTGCGCCAAAGCCCTGGACCTGCCCCCCGAAGACGGTCGCGCGGTGCGCCCCGTACTCGTCAGCCTGCTGGCCGATCTCGATACCCTGTCCAGCACCCTGAGCCAGCAGACAACCGGACGTCCGGACAACTGAAGGCACTTCCCCCGACCCATATCCGGAAAAATTCCGCCCATGGATCACCCCTTCTCGTCGCTTGTCAGCGCGATCGCAGCCCTTCTGTTTGTCGTCTGCCTGATATGGCTGGCGGGCCGGGCATTGCGCATGACGCGCTCCGCCACGTTGCCGCTCGCCGGCAAACGGCTCAGCATCTCCGACAGCCTGGCCCTTGGTCCCCGCAAGCGGCTGCTGCTGATACGTTGCGACGGAAAGGACCTTCTGCTGCTGACCGGCGGCACCCAGGACACCTTGGTCGGCTGGCTGCCGCCCGGCCCATGATCCGGCTTCTGGTCATCATCCTGTCGCTGCTGCCCGAGGCCGCGCAGGCGCAATCGGTCAACATAGACCTTGGCCAGGCCGGCGATCCGGGCGCCACCGGCCGCATCATTCAGCTGACCGCGCTGATCACCGTCCTGTCGCTGGCGCCCAGCTTGTTGGTGATGATGACCGCCTTCACCCGCATCGTCATCGTGCTGTCGCTGTTGCGCAGCGCCATCGGCGCCCAGGGCACGCCGCCCAACATGGTGCTGATCGGCCTGGCGATGTTTCTGACGTTCTTCGTCATGCAGCCGGTGATGGACCAGGCCTGGACCGCCGGCCTGCTTCCTCTCAGTCAGGGCAAGATCGGCGAACTCGATGGCCTGACGCAGGCCGCGGAGCCGTTCCGACGCTTCATGGCCACCAATGTGCGCGGCAGTGACCTGCAGCTCTTTCTGGATCTCGCCCATCTCAAAGCCAGCGACCCGCCGGCCTGGCGGGCCATTGTGCCAGCTTTCGTCATCGGCGAGCTACGCCGCGCCTTCGAGATGGGCTTTTTGCTCTATCTACCGTTCCTGGTGATCGACATGGTGGTTTCGTCCGTGCTCATGAGCCTGGGCATGATGATGCTGCCGCCAAGCGCGGTGTCGTTGCCATTCAAGCTGATCTTTTTCGTGCTGGTGGACGGCTGGCGGCTGGTGGCCGGCAGCCTGGTCCAAAGCTTCGCCCCCCCCGGCTAGAATAGGGTCCAAGGCGCAGGTTCCCTGGCGGGGTGGAGGGGCAGCGCCCCTCCCGGGGTTCGGGGCGGAGCCCCGACCTTCCCTACGCCGCCTCGGCCAGCTTGCCGTTGATCGTCAGGCCGGACTTGTCGGCGGAGACGTGAACGGTATCCCCCTCCTTGATGCTCCCCTCCAGGATCATGCCCGCCAGCGGGTTCTGCAGGCTGCGCTGGATCACCCGTTTCAGCGGCCGGGCGCCATAGGTGCTGTCGTAGCCCTCCGCCCCCAGCCAATCGAGGGCCGCGCGGTCGAGGTCCAGATGGATGTGACGATCGACCAGAAGCGCATCGAGCCGCTTGAGCTGGATGGTGACGATCGCGGCCATGTCCGCGCGTTGCAGGCGGCGGAACAGCACGATCTCGTCCAACCGGTTGAGGAATTCCGGGCGGAAATGCTGGCGCACCACGTTCATCACCTGGCCCTGCACCATCGCGGCCGGCTCGCCTTCCGGCTGGGCGGCCAGGATGTCGCTGCCGAGATTGCTGGTCAGCACGATGATGGTGTTCTGGAAGTTGACGGTTCTGCCCTGGCCATCCGTCAGGCGGCCGTCGTCGAGCACCTGGAGCAGGATATTGAACACGTCCTCGTGCGCCTTCTCCACCTCGTCGAACAGGATCACCTGATACGGCCGGCGGCGAACCGCCTCGGTCAGCACGCCGCCCTCGTCATAGCCGACATAGCCCGGAGGCGCGCCGATCAGGCGGGAGACGGCGTGTTTCTCCATGAACTCGCTCATGTCGATGCGCACCATCGCGCGGTCGTCGTCGAACAGGAATTCGGCCAGCGCCTTGGCCAGCTCGGTCTTGCCGACGCCGGTCGGGCCCAGGAACAGGAAGCTCCCGATCGGGCGGTTGGGGTCCTGCAGGCCGGCGCGCGCGCGGCGGACGGCATTGGCAACATGCTTGAGTGCGTCTTCCTGGCCGATAACCCGCTTGCGCAGCTCGTCTTCCATGCGCATCAGCTTGCCGCGCTCGCCTTCCAGCATCTTGTCCACCGGCACGCCGGTCCAGCGAGAGACGACGCCGGCGATCTGCTGCTCGTCCACCGCCTCGTTGACCAGCTTGCCGTCGCTGCCCTCGGCGAGCTTCTTCTCCAGCTGCGGGATGTCGCCGTACAAAAGCTGCGATGCCCGGGCGAGATCGCCGCGGCGCTGCGCCACTTCCGCCTCGCTACGCGCCTGATCCAGCTGCTCCTTGATTTTCTGGGCGGATGCGAGGGTTTCCTTTTCCGTCTTCCAGGTGGCCGACATCGCGTCGGATTTTTCCTCGAGTTCGGAAAGCTCCTTCTCCAGCTTCACCAGCCGGTCGCGGGAGGCGCTGTCGGTTTCCTTGCGCAGCGCCTCGCGCTCGATCTTCAGCTGGATCAGCCGGCGGTCGAGTTCATCGAGTTCCTCCGGCTTGCTGTCCACCTGCATGCGCAGGCGCGAGCCGGCCTCGTCCATCAGGTCGATCGCCTTGTCCGGCAGGAAGCGGTCGGTGATGTAGCGGTTGGACAAGGTTGCCGCGGCAACCAGCGCGCCATCGGTGATGCGCACGCCGTGATGCAGCTCGTACTTCTCCTTGATGCCGCGCAGGATACTGATCGTATCCTCCACGCTCGGCTCGCCGACGAAGATCGGCTGGAACCGGCGGGCCAGGGCGGCGTCCTTTTCCACGTGCTTGCGGTACTCATCGAGCGTGGTGGCGCCGACGCAGTGCAGCGCGCCGCGGGCCAGTTCGGGCTTGATCAGGTTGGAGGCGTCCATCGCACCATCCGCCTTGCCGGCGCCGATCAGCGTGTGCATCTCGTCGATGAACAGGATGATCTCGCCCTGGGCGTCCTCGATCTCCTTCAGCACGGCTTTCAGCCGCTCCTCGAACTCGCCGCGGTATTTCGCGCCGGCGACCATGGCGCCGAGGTCGAGTGCGAGCAGCCGCTTGTTCTTCAGCGCCTCCGGCACGTCGCCGTTGACGATGCGCAGCGCCAGGCCCTCGACGATCGCGGTCTTGCCGACGCCTGGCTCGCCGATCAGCACGGGGTTGTTCTTGGTGCGCCGGGCCAGCACCTGGATGGTGCGGCGGATCTCCTCGTCCCGGCCGATCACCGGGTCTAGCTTGCCGGTCCGCGCCAGTTCGGTCACGTCGCGGGCGTATTTCTTCAGGGCGTCGAAGCTCTGCTCGGCATTCTGGCTGGTCACCTTGCGGCCCTTGCGGATGTCCGCCACCGCTTTTTCCAGGGCCTGCGGCGTCGCACCCGCGGCGCGCAAGGCACGGGCGGCCGGCGTGTCGCTGGCGGCGAGCGCGATCAGCAGCCGGTCCTGCGCGACATACTCGTCGCCGGCCTTGGTGGCGGCCTGCTGCGCGGCATCCAGGATGCGCAACATTTCCGGGGTGATCTGCGGCTGGCCAGCGCCGGAGCCCTGCACCTTGGGCTGGCGCGCGATCTCGGCTTCCGTGGCGTTGCGGGCGGCGACGGGATCACCGCCGGCGGCCTTGATCAGGCCGGCGGCAGCACCTTCCTCATCGTCCAGCAGCGCCTTGAGCAGATGCTCGGGCGTGATGCGCTGGTGGAACTCGCGGATCGCGATGGTTTGCGCAGCCTGCAGGAACCCGCGCGACCGCTCGGTGAATTTTTCAATATCCATATTATATGTCCCTTTCCGTAGGCGACCGGCCCTTCCCGCCCCTTCGATCTGGCAGCCGGGAGAAACCGTTGAATGCTTACATGGGACAGCGCAGACTGCCGCTCAAGTAGGGAGTTTCACGTATGCGCATCGAACATCTCTATCGCTTTCCGGTGAAGGGGCTGACCGCCGAGGCGCTGGAGCAGGCGGAAGTGGCGGCGGGCGGGACGATCCCCTGGGATCGGGCTTTCGCGCTGGCGCAGGGCGATGCCGGCTTCGACCCGGCGGCGCCGGTCTGGCTGCCGAAGTACAATTTCATGTGCCTGATGAAGAACGCCCGGATCGCCGCGCTGCGGTCGCATTTCGACGCGCGCAGCGGCCTGCTGGCGATCATCGCCCCGGACGGATCGGGCGTGGTGGAGGACGCGCTGAGCCCGGACGGGCGGAAGCGGATCGCGGCCTACCTGACCGCTTTCCTGGGCGAGGAGGCACGGGGCACGCCCAGCTTTCACTATCTGCCCGGGCATGTGTTCTGCGACCAGAAGACCCCGGTGGTCAGCCTGATCAATCTGGAGAGCCTGCGCGACTACGAGGCGAAAATGGGAGAGCGGCGGCACCGGCGGCGGTTCCGGGCCAATGTCTGGTTCAACGGCACGCCGGCGTGGAGCGAGTTGGCCTGGATCGGCCGGACGCTCCAGGTGGGCGGCGCGCTGCTGCGGGTGAGCAAGCGGATCGCGCGCTGCCCGGCGACGCAGGTGAACCCGGAGACGGCGAGGCGTGATGCCGACCCGGTGCAGGAACTGCATCGGCTCTACGGGCATTCCGACCTGGGCATCCACGCGGAGGTGATCGAGGGCGGGCGGTTCGCGCTAGGCGACAGTATTGAGGTGCTGCCGGACTAAGAGACCCGCTTGCGGGCATTTCCCCCGTTGCGGCGCGGGCGGACCAACGGCTATCCTGTCGTTTGAAACGGCAGGCGGCCCCGCCCGTCTACGGCCCGATCGGGGATTTTCGGACGACTGCGTGCGGGCGAACCTGTGAGGACAAGATGGAAATTTCATTCCGCGACCTTATGACCGTGCTGCACGGCATGGGCTTCGGCGCGTTGTTCATGCTCGCGTTCTCCGGCGCGTTGGCCGAGCTCTATCGAATGTCGACGCCGGGCATGCCGGATCATGCCGCCGCCGGTGGCCAGATGGCGCTCAAGATCTATCTCTCGGCCATGGTCATCCTGGCCTGGGCGGCGGTGATTTCGGGCGCCTATGTCGTTTATCCCTGGTATCGGGCGGTGCCTCCAGCCGGCGACTTCAATCTTGCCGATTATCCGAGACGGCTGCTGCTTTCGAGCCCGAGGACGGCCGGCTGGCACAATCTCGGGATGGAATGGAAGGAGCATGTAGCCTGGCTGGCTCCGATCGCCATGACCATGGTGGCCTACGTGTTCCTGAAGTACGGGCCGGCGCTGAACCGCCAGCGGGGCGTTCGCGCGGCCGTGCTGGCCTTCGCAGTCGTTGCCTTCATCGCCACCGGCGTGGCGGGGGTATTCGGAGCGTTCCTGAATAAGAATGCGCCGGTCCGGGGCGGCTCGACGATCGAACTCATGCAGGGGAATTAGGGCCATGAACAGTGGGGAAATGCGGGACGGCGACGCCATCCCGAACGGGCCGGGCGCCGCCGCGATCCTCTCGACCGGCATCGGCTGCTTCGCACTCGGCGTTTTATCCACTCTGTCGGATGCGTTTCCGGCCGTTTCGAACCGGCTGACGTTCTATGGGCCGACCGGCGACCTATCCGGCGTGACCACGACGGCCATCGTCATCTGGCTTGTCGTGTGGGTCATTCTGGGGCGCCGTTGGTCAAATCGCCAGGTAGCCATCGCGAGGATCAATGTAGCCGCCTTGGCGCTGCTGGCACTCGGCGTGCTGCTGACCTTTCCGCCCTTCATGGATCTGCTGCAAGGCAAATAGGCAGCCATATGGTTGGCTGCCTACAAAGCCCCCCAGGGCCGCCCGCTCCACACGACAGCGGGCGCGGCTGATTTAGCCGGCCCGGTTGCTATTGCGTGGGAAGCTTGGCCCGGAGGTATTCGCCGACCAGAATGGAGGCAGGCTCCGTAATTTCCGTATCGTTCAGGGAATCGGCCACCGCACCCTCTGCGAAGTCGAGCGCTTCCTGGTCATGTGCGGTCCTGGCCGCCGCCGCGAGGGCATTCATCGCGTCGGTGATCCTGGTGTGTTCCAGGAAGGTTTCCTCGCGCTCGGCCTTGACACGGTCAGACATCGGGATGGCCCATTTCATATCGGGGGACAGCTTTCCGTCAGCCAGCTCCGGCAGCAGGGTCAGCGGAGGAAGGATGAACGCCTCCTCCCGCTGCTGATGCTGCTTGAACAGCTCCAGCGCCTTACGCGCTTCGACGCCGACCGGTCCGCGCTTGCGGCTCAATTTGGTCAGCTGGGCAACCTCGTTAGCATGACCGACGCGAAACGACTGCGGGATGTCCCCCACATGCGACGATGTTGGCGCCGGCGACTGGCCCGTAGTCTGGGCCGGAGGCTGGGCGGCAGCAGCGCCCGCCAACGCGATGGCGGCAACGATAGTGATGACCGTAGTCACGGCAGATACCGTCTTCATGGCGTTCGCTCCTCGGCGTATTAACCTACTAATTATCGTCCCTTTTTTCAATCTATGCAACAAGGGAAAGGTTGCATGAGGCACGAGTTGGCTGTACCAAGAGACTTGCAATGTCGGAGATCCGATGGTGTGCTGCTGCCCAGTCGAGCGGCGGACAATGAGCATCGCGAGATGTGAGCGGCAACCGTTATTTGTTTTGACGTGCGCCTGTCGATGCGGGCTTGGCCCGCAACAAGGAGGAGCGATGATGACCGACAATACCATGAAGATAGACAATGCCATGAAGATAAATATCACAAGAATATCAACGGCGATCACAGTCGCTCTATCCCTGGGTGGTCTGGCACTGGGGGGCTTGGCACTGGGGGGCCTGGCAACATCCGCCCATGCCGCGGATCCCGCCGCGGGCAAGTCGGTTTTCACGAACGTCTGCTCCATCTGCCACGCTGCGCAACCCGGCAAGAACGGCATCGGGCCGAGCCTGTTCGGGGTTGTCGGCCGCAAGACCGGGGAGGAACCGGGCTTCCACTATTCCGCGGCCAACAAGGGCGCGAACCTCACCTGGGATGAGGCGACCCTCGACAAATATCTTCAGGCGCCTCGCGCGGTCGTGCCGGGCACGACTATGACCTATGGTGGCCTGAAGGACGACACCAAGCGGGCCAACCTGATCGCCTACCTCGCAACACTGAAGTAGTCGCGACTACCGGCACGTCACCAAACACGGGGTGTAGCTACATTGTCACAGTCTCGCTCCAAGCATGCCCCCCGGGCTACCGTGCTTGATTTAGATCAACGCCCAGTCCCGTCAGGGCGTTAACTTTGATTTATAAATCAAGCAGAGGAGCAGGCGCGTATGTTACAATTTGATGCCAATCTGCCGCCGCGGGGATTATCTCCACCGCGGCCCGCCGGGCGAAAGTCGTTCGCGGCGAAGGTCGCCATCGGGGCCTTCCTGGCTGGCGGCTTCCTGCTCAGCCCGCAATCCGCCGAGGCTCTGCCAAGCTTCGCCTCGCAGACCGGGCAGCCTTGCTCGACCTGCCATATCGGCGCCTTCGGCCCGCAGCTCACGCCTTTCGGCCGGGCCTTCAAGCTGGGCGGCTACACCCAGCAGGGCGGCGAGGGCCTCGCCTCGAAGATCCCGCTTTCGGCCATGCTGCTAGGCTCGTTCAACAGCTCGAACGGCGCCGTGCCCGACGGCACCCAGCCGCAGCACTACGGGACCAACAACAATTTCGCGATGGACCAGATCAGCGTGTTCCTCGCGGGACGGGTGACCGATTATCTGGGCGGCTTCGTGCAGGGCACCTTCAACGGCATCAGCAGCACCCTAAAGCTCGATAACACCGATCTGCGCCTGACCACGCCGTTCGATGTCAAGGACACCGAGTTGCGCGTCGGCCTGGATGTCAATAACGGCCCGACGGTGCAGGATCCGTTCAACTCCACCTTCGCCTGGGGCTACCCGTACGTTGCATCGGCATTCATGGCGGTGCCGCAGGCTCAGCCGATCCTGACCGGGGCGATGATCGGCAATACGATCGGTGTGACCGGCTATGCCTGGTACGACAAGAGCCTGTATCTGGAAGCGGGCGGCTACTCCTCCTACGGACCCACCGCGCTCAGCATGGCTGGCACGGCGTATCCGGGCAACCCGCTCGGCGGCACCAGCGGCATCGCGCCGTACCTGCGCGCCGCCTATGAATGGAACTGGAACGACCAATCGGCCCATATCGGCACACTGTTCCTTTACTCCGACTTCAATCCGCAAACCGGCGACAAGGCGCGCAGCGTCGATACCACTTTCGGTCGCAACAACTACACCGACATCGCGATCGACGGCGGCTATCAGTATCTGGGCGACGGCACGCATGTCGGCTCGCTGTATGGCATCTACGTGCATGAAAATCAGAACCTGAACGCCGCCTACGCCGCCGGCGGTTCCAGCCAGGCCAGCAACAGTCTGAACCAGATCCGGCTGAACGCCTCCTATTTCTATCAGCAGACCTATGGGCTGACCGTCGCCTGGCAGAAAACCTGGGGCAACCAGAACATGGCGCTGTATGGCGGAACCGATCCGACCACCGGCCTGCCGGCACCGGTTTCAGGCAGCCTCAACGGCAAGCCGAACAGCAACGCCTTCATCGTCGAGGCCGACTGGATCCCCTTCGGCAAGGCCGAATCCTGGATGGGACCCTGGGCCAACCTGAAACTCGGCGCGCAATACACGATCTATACCGAGTTCAACGGCGCCTCGAGCAACTATGACGGCAACGGGCGCAGTGCCAGCGCCAACAACATGCTCTACATGTTCGCCTGGATCGCCTTCTGATCCAACGCGGCGGAAAACGGGCCCGGGGCGCTGCTCCGGGCCCGTTCTGCGTACGGGGCATGCCCCGCAGTTCCTGGGCGAACCATCCTTGATCCCGGCCGGGGGATGGTCCAATTGTGCAGCGCGGCAAATTCGCACAAACACCTCGGGAGCACAGGCATGGACCGTCTACTGGAAGGCTATCGCCGGTTTCGCTCGGAGATCTGGCCCGCCGAACGCACCCGCTACGAGGTGCTGGCAAGGGGCCAGCAGCCGGAAACGCTGGTGATCTCATGCTCGGACTCGCGGGTGGACCCGCAGACCGTGTTCGGCGCCCGGCCGGGAGAGCTGTTCGTGATCCGCAACGTCGCCGGGCTGGTGCCGCCCTATCAGCCGGACGCCAATTATCACGGCACCAGCGCCGCCCTGGAATTCGGCGTGCGGGTGCTGAAAGTGGCGAAGATCGTCGTGCTCGGCCACGCGCAATGCGGCGGAGTGCGCGCCATGGTGGAAGGCGCGCCGAAAGAGGCGCGGGACTTCGTGGAACCCTGGATGGCGATGGCCGAATCGACCCTGCTGACGGTGCCGGAGGACATGGCGCCCGCGGACCGGCTGGATCACTGCGAAATAGAGGTGGTGCGCCTGACGCTGGCCAATCTGCTGACCTTCCCCTGGATCCGGGAAAGGGTCGCCACGGGCGAATTGACGCTGCACGGCTATCGCTTCGACATCCATACCGGCGTGCTGGCCAAGCTGGAGCCGGCAGGACCGACGCCCGTTATCTGACGATCGTCAGATCGCCTCGACCTCCCGACGCAGTTCCGCGCCTTCCAGCAGCGTCTCCCGGCCCATCGTGATCCGTGCGGCCCGCCAGGCGCCGGACCGCTCCGCCGCCGCTGCCTCCGCCAGGGCCGCGGCCAGGTCCGGCTCCATGCGCAGGCCAGCCGACCCGTCGGCGTAGACGATCTCCATCAGACAGTAGATCGGTATCGAACACGCCATCCCCGGTTCCTTGTCCCTCTTGCCCGATGCTGGGCGGTGGGTCCCTCTTGCCCATACTGGGCAGTAGGCACAGTATTCCGATAACCCAATCGACGTCCAAGGGAGAACCGTGATGGATTTGCGCTTCACGCCGGAAGAGACCGCGTTCCGAGAGGAGGTCCGCGCCTTCATCCGCGACAACCTGCCCGCCGATATCCGCGAGCGCATGCGGCTGGGCTATCCCGCGCGCAAGCAGGATACCGTCGCCTGGCAGCGGATCCTGAACAAGAAGGGCTGGGCGGCGCTGTCCTGGCCGAAGGAATGGGGCGGGCCGGGCTGGACCTCGATCCAGAAGATGATCTTTCTGGAGGAGAACCTGGCCGCACCCGCGCCGGAGCTTTCGTCGTTCAACATCACCATGCTCGGCCCGGTGCTGGTGCAGTTCGGTACCGACGCACAAAAGAAACGCTTCCTGCCGCGTGCCGCCAATATCGACGATTGGTGGTGCCAGGGCTTTTCCGAGCCCGGCGCCGGATCGGACCTGGCCAGCCTGCGCACCAAGGCGGAGAAGCAGGGCGATTTCTACATCGTCAACGGCCAGAAGATCTGGACCTCCACCGCGCATAACGCCGATTGGTGTTTCTGCCTGGTGCGCACCAACCCGGCAGCGGCCAAACGCCAGGAAGGCATCTCCTTCCTGCTGATCGACATGAAGACGCCGGGCATCGAGGTGCGGCCGATCATCTCCATCGACGGCAGCCACCACCTGAACGAGGTGTTCTTCACGGATGTGAAGGTTCCCGCCGAAAATCTCGTGGGCGAGGAGAACAAGGGCTGGAATGTCGCAAAGTTCCTGCTCGGCAATGAGCGAACCGGCATCGCCCGGCTCGGCAAATCCAAGGAGCGCGTGCGCTACGCCAAGGAGGTTGCCCGCGAGGTGCGCATGAACGGCAGGCCGCTGATCGAGGACCATAATTTCCGCACCCGCGTGGCGCAGTTGGAAGTCGATATGAAAGCGCTAGAGATCACCCAGTTGCGCGTGGTGTCGGCCTACGACAAGAACAAGGACGGCAAGCCTGATCCGATTTCCTCCGTGCTGAAGATCAAGGGCACGGAACTGCTGCAGAACAGCTCGGAACTGGTGATGGATGTCGGCGGCCCGCAGGCCATGCCGGTCTGGCAGCAGGAACTGGCGGCACTGACCAACGAGCCGGCGATCGGGCCGGACTGGGCGCCGCAGATGGCGCCGGCGTATCTGATGCTGCGGGCCGCCTCGATCTATGGCGGCACGAACGAGATCCAGAAGAACATCTTGAACAAAGCTGTGTTGGGGCTGTAATGGACTTTGATCTGACCGACGACCAACGCCTGCTGACCGACAGCGTCAACCGTCTGCTTGGCGACCAGTACACCTTCGAAAAGCGCAAGGCCTTCCTGAAGGCACCCGAGGGCTGGAGCCCCGCGCTCTGGGGGCAATATGCCGAACTCGGCCTGCTCGGCCTGCCGTTCGCCGAGGAATTCGGCGGCTTCGGCGGTGGCGCGGTGGATGTGATGCTGCTGATGCAGGCCTTCGGCCGGCATCTGGTGCTGGAGCCGTATCTGTCCACCGTCGTGCTCGGCGGCACCGCGATCAAGCTGGCGGGCAATGCGGAACAGCAGGGCGACATCCTGCCGGGCGTGGCCGATGGCAGCACCAAGCTGGCTTTCGCGCATTACGAGCGCCAGTCGCGCTATGATATTTCCGATGTTTTGACCACGGCCAAAGCGAATGGTTCGGGCTATGTGCTGGACGGGGCGAAAAGCGTCGTGCTGCACGGCGACAGCGCCGACAAACTGGTCGTCAGCGCCCGCACCTCCGGCGGGCGGGACGATGCCGGCGGGATCTCGCTGTTTCTGGTGGACGGCACGTCGGACGGCCTCGCGCGGCGCGGCTATACGCTACGCGACGGATCGCGGGCGGCGGAGATATCGCTGTCGGGCGTGAAGGTGTCCAAGGCGGACCTGCTCGGCGAGGCGGACAACGCGCTGGGCGTGATCGAGCGCGTGGTGGAGGCCGGGATCGCTGCCACATCGGCCGAGGTGATCGGCACGATGGAAACCATGCAGTCGATGACGCTGGAGTACCTGAAGACCCGGGTGCAGTTCGGCAAGCCGATCGGCGAGAACCAGGCCCTGCAGCACCGCGCCGCCGAAATGCTGGTGGCGATGGAGCAGGGCCGGTCCATGGCCATGCTGGCCGCGATGATGGTCGACGAACCGGATGCCGCCGAGCGGGTGCGCAACATCTCGATGGCGAAGGTCGGCGTCGGCCAGTCCGGCCGTTTCGTCAGTCAGAGCGCGGTGCAGTTGCATGGCGGCATCGGCATGACCGAGGAATATGCCGTCGGGCATTTCTTCCGCCGGGTGATGGTGATCGAGCACATGTTCGGCGATACCGCGTACCATCTCGACCGGCTGGCCGGCCAAGTAAGCTGAGCCTCAGGTGAGCTGAGCCCCAGGTAAGCGTCTGACCAAGGCCTGCCCCGGCACGGACGGACCCGTGCCGGGGCGCTTCAGGCGCTGCGCAGACGCGCGGGCACGAAGCGGTCCAGCGCAGCCTCGGCGCGTCTGCGCAGCTTGCCGATGCCCCCGACCGCCGCCAGCCGGCGGTCCAGGAATGCCAGGGTATCATCATCCGCCTCGCTGGTATCGCGCAGCCAGAACAGCAGTGTCGGGGTGTAGACGCCGGCCAGAATGGCGCGCTTGGTGTACCAGCTGAAATCGGCCGAGGTGTCGCCGGCGGCGTGCCAGATCGCGTCCACCGTGCGCGCCGTGCAGGCGGCCGCGGCGGCGGCCTGGCCGCGCAGCGCCAGCACCGCGAGCGCCCGGCGGATCGCTTCCTTGTGCGGGCGGTTCTGCTCCAGCCGCAGCGCGATCACGGCGCGAACCCGGCTGGGCAAACGCATGTCGGTCATGTCCATCGCGGCGGCCGCCAGTTCCATCTGGCGGTCCGTGAGGTCGCAGAAACAGGCGACCATGTCGGTGGCGCCGCCGGGAAACAGCAACTCTGCGTCGTCCGCGGGCGCTCCAATGTCAGCGAGGCCCTGGCGCAATGCGCGCTGGGTCCAGCCATCGAAGGGCACATGCGCCAGCATCGCGGCAATAGCGGCGTCGCGCTCGGGCAGGCGTTCGGGGGGGCGCAGCATCGCTTATTTTTCCT
>JBBIQA010000004.1:23519-29603 GCA_037442565.1 Rhodospirillales bacterium | reverse complement strand
TTCCTCGTTGAAGCCGAACAGGGAGAAATCCTGCATGCGCATGGGATAGAGGATACCGTTCAAGTGATCGAACTCATGTTGTACCACGCCGGCGTGAAAACCAGAGACGACGCGCTCGCTGACCGCGCCGTCGCAATCAACGCCGCGATAGCGGATCACCGGCGCGCGGGGCACGGCGGCGCGCAGGCCGGGGATGGACAGGCAGCCTTCCCAGCGCAGAACGCGCTCCGCGGTCAGGAGTTCCACTTCGGGGTTGATCATCACGGTGTTCGGCATCGGCGTGTCGCGCTCGTCGCCGCTGCTACGGTCCGGCATGGCTCGGAACACGAACAGCCGCAGCGGCACATGCACCTGTGGCGCGGCGAGGCCGGCGCCGGACGCGTCCTCCATCGTCTCGAACATATCGGCCACCAGCCGACGGATCTCCGGTGCGCCGGGATCGGCCACCGGCGCACATTGTTGCAGCAGCACGGGATGGCCCATGCGGGCGATCTTCAGTATGGCCATGAGGCACTCCGGTCGGTTGGCGATTAAATGTCGTTTGCGTGGCGCGACGGGCATGTTATACGCGTCGTCCCCGCACCGGTACCCGGTGGCGGGCATTTTTTCGCGTCACCAATGGTGGTGAGGCGTTCCGGCAAGAGGAGATGGCGGCCAAGTGCAGGTTCTCGTTCGCGACAACAATGTCGACCAGGCGCTGAAGGCGCTCAAGAAGAAGATGCAGCGGGAAGGTATTTTCCGCGAGATGAAGCTGCGCCGGCATTTTGAGAAGCCGTCCGAGCGTCGCGCCCGTGAGGCCGCAGAAGCGGTGCGCCGGGCCCGCAAGATGGAGCGCAAGCGTCTGGAGCGCGAAGGCTTCTAGCTTCTTGGTCGACGCCCCCGGAGTGTTCCGGGGGGTCGGTGGCCATTCGAACAGGCTGAGTATGAGCGGCGTGGGGCCCTGCCCCATTGGCCGCTTTTTTGCTTTCAGATCATCCGGGTAAGTTCACTGGGGCGGCAGCGTGGCGGCGATCAGATCGGCCACCTGTCCGGATGTGGAGTCGCCTTGCGCGCGCAGGGCGGCGATCACGCCCTGCCGGTCCGCCGGGCTGCGGTTCTGGCTCATTTTCCATTGCGCCTCGATTTTCGTCGGCAGCAGGGAAAAGCCGCGCGTGCCGGCGATCATCTTGCGGCGATAGACCTCCGGCAGCGAATCGAGATCGAAGCCGGCGGGATCGTGCTCGGCCAGGCTGCGGAGGTTGGCGTGGATCTCCGCCTCGTCCTCCAGCAGGCGAAGCGTGCCGTGCACATGGACGGCGCAATAGTCCCAGGTCGGAACGGCCGGCTGGGTGCGGTACCAGCCAGGCGCGATATAGGCATGCGGGCCGGTGAACACCGCCATCGCCTGCCCCCCGGCCAGTTGCGCGCATTGCGGGTTGTCGGCCGCGAGATGCGCGGACAGGCGGAACCCCGCATCGGTCTCGTGCACGGAAAACGGAATATGCGAGCCGGCGATCGCAGACGCGTCAATCGACGACGCGTCTGTGGCAACAGTCACCAGCAGACCGAACGGGTTGTCGCGGATCAGACCGATGATCCGGGCGGAATCGGTTTCGGCGAAGGCGGGGCGAAGATACATCGGATGCCTCTTGTGTTCAGCTTTGCATGGGTTCTAGGCTAGAATTGGACCGAGACAAAAGACCGATTTCGCATGTTTATATTAGACCAAAATCGCCAGTACGCCGTTTACGACCGGCTGCGCCAGAGTATCCTGGCCGGCACATTCGCGCGTGGCGCGCGCCTGCCGGCCACGCGGGCGCTGGCCGAGGAACTGGGCGCGGCCCGCCAGACGGTGGTGCTGGCGTATGAGCGGCTGGCGGCGGAGGGATATGTGCAGGCCCGGCAGGGCAGCGGCACCTACGTTGCGGAGGACCTGCCGGACACCGCCCCCGAACCGGCCGCCAAACCCGCTCCGCTGCCGCAGACCGCCACCGAGGCGCTGTCGGCACGCGGCGCGGCGATCGCGTGTGTGCCCTCCAGCGCGACAGCGGGAGACGCGCCTCCCCCAGCCACGCCTGCGGACACGCTGCTGGCGGCCGGGGTGCCGGCGGCGGACCTGTTTCCCGCGGCGGCTTGGGCACGCTGCTCCGGACGGGCACTGAAGCGGCTGGACAAGGAACTGGCCAGCTACCCGCCGCCGCAGGGATTGCTGGCGTTGCGGACGGAAATAGCCCGCCATCTGGCGGCCACGCGCGGGCTGATCGCCGATCCAAATTGCATCGTCATCACCTCCGGCACGCAGCAGGCGCTGCATATGGCGGCGCAGTTGCTGCTCGATCCGGGCGCATCCGCCTGGGTGGAAAATCCCGGCTACATCGCCGGGCGCGGCGCGCTGCTCGCCGCCGGGATCATTCCTGTGCCGGTGCCGTCCGATCGCGAGGGGCTGGATGTGGCGGCGGGAATGCGGCTGGCGCCGGATGCCCGGATGGCCCTTGTGGCCCCTTCGCACGCGACGCCTTTGGGCGGGGCGCTACCGATCGGCCGCCGCCTCGCGCTGCTGGAGTGGGCGGCCCGCCCGGGTTCGCCAGATGAGGCCAGAAATCGCGGCGCCTGGGTGTTGGAAGATGATTGCGACTCGGAATTCCGCTGGGAGGGCCATCCCCTGCCGCCGCTGGCGACCTTGGACCGGGCCGGACGGGTGATCTATTGCGGCACCTTCAGCAAGACCCTGGCCCCTGCCCTGCGGCTGGGCTTCATGGTCGTGCCGGCGCCGCTGGTACCAGCCTTCGTGCGGCTGCACGCGCTGGTGGACCGTGGCACTGGCGCGCTGACCCAGGCGGTGCTGGCGCAGTTCATGGCGGAAGGGCGGCTGGCCCCGCATATCCGGCGCATGCGCACCGAATATGCCCGCCGCCGTGCCGCATTGCTGGACGCGATGGCGCGCTTCGCACCGGCGCTGAGCCCGATGCCGGCGCCGGGCGGGCTGCATCTGGTCGCCATGCTGCCGGACGGCGCGGACGAAGCCGCGATGTTGCGCGCCTGCCGCGCCCGCGGCTTGGCGGTGGCACCGCTGGCCGCCTACTACGCGACCGCGCCAAAGGAGGCACGGGCCGGCCTGGTCATGGGCTTTGCCGGTCTGCCGGCGGCAATGGCGGCGGATGCCGCCCGTCGGCTGAATGCGGCGCTGAACAGCCTGCTCTGAGCCGGCCAACCGGAACGGTCAGGCGGCTTCCCGCCCGGCGACGACGCTGGCAGGCGGAAAGCTCAGCATCACCCGGCTGCCGACCTGGGAGGTCGACTCGACCGTCAGCGCGCCGCCATGGGCTGTCATCAGGGTGCGGGCCAGGGCAAGGCCGAGGCCGAATCCGCGGCTGGCCGGGTGCGCGGCCGGGCTTGGCGCCATGTCCAGGCAGGCCGGCAATCCCGCGCCTTCATCCTCGATAACCACCGTCAGGCCATCCTGGTTCGGGACAGCGCGAATATCGATCCAGTCCCGGTCACGCGACAGCCGGGCGGCGTTGCCGAGCGCCCTTGCGAGGATCTGCGTCAGCGCCCGCCGATCCACGTGCAGGCGGATCGCCGCCAGGTCCGGCGCGAGGCGCCAATGGCGCCGGCTCGGCCCAAGCGTCGCATCGATGGCGACGATGGAGTCGCGCAGCATCGGCAACAGCGCCAGCGCCTCCGGCCGCAGCACGCGTGCGGCGGGCGATCCGACGGCGTGGTCCTGCAGTTCATCGGCGAGGTTCAGCACGGCCATCGCGCCGCCGGCGATGGCGGCCGAGTGAACGGCGAGATCGCCGTCCGCGCCGGCGGGATGGACCTGGGTGAGGCGATCGGCATAGCCGAGTAGGGTCATCGCCGGGGTACGCAACTCGATCGCGGTAAGCCGGAGGGTGCGGATAGCGGCCTGCTCCGCCGCTAATGCCCGGTCACGCGAGCGGATCGCGTTGTGCAGGGCTCTGGCCTGGCCGCGTATGCGCCAAGCCAGGGCAAGGATCGTGGCGGCCGCCAACAGGGCCAGCGGGGGCATCAGAATGTCGGGGACCGGAAAGCTCATGGCCCGATCTAGCAGGGCTTTGAAAAAAACCGGTTAACGTGTCACTGCGGGCTCAAGCCCGCAGAGAACCCCACGCGCGAGCCTGCCCAGAAACAAGACCAGAAACAACAAAGGCCCGCCGAAGCGGGCCTTGATGCGGAAAATAAACCGTCGCGCCGATCAGGCCGCGGCGGCTTCCTTCTTCGCCTTCGCACGCAGGATGCGGCGCTTCACGGTCTGCGCCTCTTCCGGCAGGTTGCGGTTCGGCGTGGATAGCAGAAACGCGTCGATTCCGCCGTTATGCTCCACCGTGCGCATCGCCCGCGTGGAAACGCGCATGCGGATCGGCTCGTTCAGGATGTCGGACAGCATGGACACTTCCTGCAGGTTGGGCAGGAAGCGCCGGCGGGTCTTGTTGTTCGCATGGCTGACATTGTTGCCAGACAGAACACCCTTGCCCGTGATCTCGCAGCGGCGGGACATCGCAGATACCCTCAAAAAACGAAAGGCGCGCAAAGCCGGGCGCGCCGGTTGGTCGGAAGACCGGGGTTATGGCGAAAGGCCTCCGCCCAGTCAAGTATCGGTCAGGCTTGCGGGGTATGCTCCGCCATGCGCCGCATGTCGCCGCCGCGGACGGAGGCGATGGCATTGTTCAGGATCTGCACCACGCCCTCGTCGGTCATCGAGCGCGACAGCAGGCCCAGCGCGCCGCCGAGCAGGGCCGAGGCGATGGCCAGGGAGCCGATATTCTGGCCGACCATGTATTCGATCGCCTTGTCCACGACAGCGCCGGCATGGCTGAGATCGGCCGGCGGATCGCGGCTGGCATCGGGTTTCGTGTCGCTCATCGGTGTGGTTCCTTGTTGTTGCGGCTTGGGCCGCGCTTATTCGGCGGTTACGGGCTCGGCCGGCGCCGGCGATTCCTGCCCGGGCAGTTCGTCCTGCTCGGCCTGCAACGCCCACATGCGGGCGAAGACGCCACCCTTGGCCAGCAATTCGGCATGGCTGCCACGCTCCGCCACGCGGCCATCGGACAGCACAATGATCTCGTCCGCGTCCACCACGGTGGACAGGCGATGCGCGATCACCAGCGTGGTGCGATGGCGCGAAACGGCGCGGAGCGCGATCTGGATGTCCTGTTCGGTGCGGCTGTCCAGCGCGCTGGTGGCTTCGTCCAGCAGCAGAATACGTGGATCCTTCAGGATGGTGCGGGCGATCGCCACGCGCTGCTTCTCGCCGCCCGACAGCTTCAGGCCGCGTTCGCCCACCCGCGTATCGTAGCCCTCCGGCAGCTTCAGCACGAAATCATGCACCTGCGCGGCCCGCGCGGCGGCCTCGATCTCCGCCTGGGTGGCGCCGGGACGGCCATAGGCGATGTTGTAGCGGATGGTGTCGTTGAACAGCACCGTGTCTTGCGGCACTACGCCGATGGCGGCGCGCAGGCTCTCCTGGGTCACGTCGCGGATGTCCTGGCCATCGATCACCACCCGGCCGGCGGTCGTGTCGTAGAAGCGGAACAGCAGCCGGCTGATGGTGGATTTGCCGGCGCCGGTGGGCCCGACAATGGCCAGCTTGCCGCCGGCGGGAACGGTGAAATCGACGCCTTTCAGGATCTCCCGGTCCGGATTGTAGCCGAAATGCACGCCCTCGAACCGCACCTCGCCGGCCGGCCCGTCGGCCAGATGCGCCGCCAGCGCGGCGGCGCCCGGGCGATCGGCGATTTCCGGGTCCACCCGCATCAGGCGGAACATCTGCTCCATGTCCACCAGACCCTGCTTGATCTCACGATACACGAACCCGAGCATGTTCAGCGGCTGGTAGAGCTGCATCAGATAGGTGTTCACCAGCACGAAGCGCCCGACGGTCATGGACCCGTCGCGCACGCCGTCGGCGGCCATCAGCATCACCACCGCCAGGCCGAGGGCGATGATCGCCGCCTGGCCGAGGTTGAGCATGTTCAGCGTGACCTGGTTGCGCACCGCCGCGCGCTCATAGCGGGCGAGCGACTCGTCGTAGCGGGCAGCCTCGTGCACCTCGTTGCCGAAATACTTCACCGTCTCGTAGTTCAG